>JAEYPE010000214.1 GCA_023411035.1 Pseudomonadota bacterium | reverse complement strand
GCTCGGGGCCGGGCTGCTCGGCGCCGCGCCGGGTCCGGATCTGGCGGGCGCCTTCACCGACGCCGACGCGCCGCGGGTCTCCGAGGCTCTGAGCCGCCTGCGCGGCGGGGGCGAGGGCTTCCGGATCGAGGCCGCGACGCGCGGCGGGCGGCGCCTGCTGCTGAGCGGGCGGCGGGCCGCCGGGCCGGGCAACGGAGAGGAAGCCGCAAGCCATCAGGACGTCGTCTGGCTGGAGGACATCACCGACCGTTGCGCCGAGCGTGACGTGTTGGCCCGCGGGCGGCGGGACGCCGAATCGGCGCTGGCCGAACTGCGCGCGGCGGTGGACGCCCTGCCGCTGCCGGTGTGGCTGCGCGGCGCCGGGCTGGAATTGTCCTGGTGCAACCGCGCCTACGCCCGCGCCGTGGATTCCGAACCCGCCGCCGTTCCGGAAAACGGCAAGGAACTGACCGCGGGCGACGCAGGGCGCGCCCTGGCGGAGCGGGCGCGGGACAGCGGGGTCGCCCAGTCGGAGCGGACCTCCGCCGTCATCGGCACGGAACGGCGCCTTCTGGAGGTGACCGAGGCCCCCCTGCCCGCCCCGGACGGCAACGGCACTCTGGTCGTCGGCTACGCGCTGGACCTCACCGCGGTGGAGGAGTTGCGCGGCGAGCTGAACCGCCATCTCGCCGCCCATGCGGAGGTGCTGGAGCGGCTGGGCGCGGCCATCGCCATCTTCGGCGCCGACACGCGGCTGAACTTCTTCAACCAGGCTTACGCCCGGCTGTGGGACCTGGAGGAGTCGTGGCTGCGCAGCCAGCCCACCCACAGCGAGATCCTGGAGGAGTTGCGCACCCGCCGCCGCCTGCCCGAATACGCCGATTACCAGAGCTACAAGCGCGAGCGGCTGAGCCGCTACACCCACCTGCTGGAGCCGGTGGAGGAGCTGATGCACCTGCCGGACGGCACCACGCTGCGCAGCCTCGCCGCCCCGCACCCGCTGGGCGGTCTGATGCTGATCCTGGAGGACGTGACCAACACGCTGGCCCTGGAATCCTCCTACAACACGCTGATCGCCGTGCAGCAGGAGACGCTGGACAATCTGGCGGAGGGCATCGCGGTGTTCGGCGGCGACGGGCGGATGAAGCTGTCCAACCCGGCCTTCGCCCGCATCTGGGACCTGCACGACGACGATCTGCTGGGCGAGCCGCACATCTCCGAACTGTTCGAGCAGATGCGGCCCTTCCTGGAGAACGGCGGCGACTGGGACAGCCTGAAGGACGAGATGATCGGCGCGACCCTGGAACGGGCCGTCCGCTCGGGCCGGCTGGAGCGGGCGGACGGATCGGTCGTGGAGTTCTCCACCCTGCCGCTGCCGGACGGGGCGGTGCTGAACAGCTACCTGGACGTCACCGACAGCGCCCGGCTGGAGCAGGCGCTACGCGCCTCCAACGCCGCGCTGGAGTCCGCCGACCAGTTGAAGAGCGAGTTCATCGCCAACGTCTCGCACCATCTGCGCAACCCGCTGAACAGCATCATCGGCTTCGCCGAGGTGCTGGCGAACCAGTATTTCGGGGATCTGAACCCCCGGCAGATCGAGTATGTGAAGGGCGTTCTGAACGCGGGCCAACGGCTGCTGGAACTGATCGACGACGTGGTGGACATGACCAGTCTGGGGGCCGGGGTCACCACGCTGGACCGCGGGACCGTGGACGTGCCCGGCCTGCTGGAGACGGTGGCCGAACTGACCCGCGAATGGGCGCGGCGGGAGGGGCTGCGGCTCGAACTCACCGCCCCGCCGTCGCTGGGCACGGTGGAGGGCGACGCGCGGCGGCTGAAGCAGGCGCTGTTCACCCTGGTCGTCGGCGCCATCCGCCACCCCCCGGCGGACCGCCGCATCCTGCTGTCCGGCGAGCGCACCGCCGGCAGCCTCGTGCTGACCGTGGGCAGCGGGGCCGGGGCGGACGAGTCGGCCTTGCCCTCGCGCTACGACCGCCACGACCCGCGCGGTGCGGCGGCGCTGGGCCTGTCGCTGGTCCGCAACGTCATGGAACTGCATGGCGGGCGGCTGGAGGTCGAGGAATGGCTGGGCAAAGGCGCCCGTTTCCGCTGCATCCTGCCGGTTCCGCCCGCCGCCTGATCCTTTACGGCATGGCTCGGCCCTGACCGCGCCTCACGTCCCGAAAGGGCTCGGCGTTCCGCCCGTGGGGTGAGGTGACGGCCTCCCCCGCAGGGGCCGGGCGGTCGATGGTGATGAGCCGCGCGCCCCGCTGGTAGGTGAGCCAGCGCCACAGCCACTGCAGGGTGACCAGCATCCGCTTCTGGAAGTTCACCAGAAGGTAGACGTGGACGATGGCCCACAGCACCCAGGCGAACCAGCCCTTCAGCCTGCGCGTTCCGAAGTCGAAGACGGCGGCGCTTCGCCCGACGATGGCCGTGTTGCCCCGGTTGCGGAACCGGAAGGGCTCCAGCGGCTGGCCGCGCAGCAGGCTGGCCTCCAGCCCGCCGCCCAGATGCTCCCCCTGCTGCTTGGCGACCTGCGCCAGACCTGGCAGCGGCTTCCCGTCGCCGCCGGTCAGCGTCGCCGTGTCGCCCAGCGCGTAGACGTCCGGCACCCCCGGCACCGACAGGTCGGCGTTGACCGCGATGCGCCCGCTGCGGTCGGTCTCCACCCCCAGCCACGACCCGGCGGGGGACGCCTTGACCCCGGCGCCCCACACGATGGTTCCCGCCGTGATGAAGCGCCCGCCGACGGTGGCCCCCTCCGGCGTGATGCTCTCCACCGACTGCCCGGTCAGCACGACGACGCCCAGTTCCTCCAGCTTGCGGCGGGCGTATTCGGCGAGTTCCTCCGGAAAGCCGGAGAGGATGCGCGGCCCCGCCTCCACCAGCAGCACCCTGGCCGTGCGCGGGTCGATGCGGCGGAAATCGCGGGCCAGCGCGAAGCGGGCCAGTTCCGCCACCGCCCCGGCCATCTCCACTCCCGTAGGGCCGCCGCCGACCACCATGGTGGTCATCAGCGCCTTCTGCCGGGCGGGGTCCGCGCACATCTCCGCCTGCTCGAAGTTCATCAGCAGCCGGGCGCGGATGCGGCGGGCGTTCTCGATGGTCTTCAGGCCGGGGGCGATCTCGGCCCAGTCGTCGTGCCCGAAATAGCTGTAGGAGGAGCCGGTCGCCAGCACCAGCCGGTCGTAGGGGACGAAGCCGCCGTCGGCCAGTTCCACCCGTTTGGCCGCGCGGCCGATGCCGGTCACCTCCCCCATCACCACGTCGACGTTCGGGTGGCGGCTGAGGATGCGGCGGATCGGCTCGGCGATGTCGGCGGGCGACAGGGCGGCGGTCGCCACCTGATAGAGCAGCGGAACGAACAGGTGATAATTGTTCCGGTCGATGACGGTGACGTGGATGTTCGTGCCGCCCAGAGCCTCCGCGCAGGCCAGCCCGCCGAACCCCGCGCCGACGATCGCGACATGGGGACGGCCGTCCACGGGCGAAGGGGTGCGGTCGATCTGGGGCACGGCGGTCTCCGGCCAAGGCTGTCCTCCGCCGTTAACCGCCGGCCCGCCGCCGACGTTGCGGTGCATTGTCCCTTTTTCCCAGGGGGAGAGGGCTTTTGCCCCTACCCTGCGATCACCGAGGCAGGGTCACCGTCACCCGCAGGCCGCCTTCCGGTCGGTTCGCCAGGGCGATGTCGCCGCCATGGCCGCGCACCACCGTGCGGGCGGTGGCCAGCCCCAGCCCCACCCCGCCCGTATCGCGGGAGCGGGAGCGCTCCAGCCGGTAGAAGGGGGCGAAGACCTTCTCGAACTCGGCCTCCGGGATGCCGGGACCGGTGTCGTCTATCTCCACCCGCAATTCGCCGTCCGCAGGGCGCAGCCGTACGGTGAAGCCGCCGCCATAGGCGATGGCGTTGTCCATCAGGTTGGCGAAGGCCCGGCGCAGGGCCACCGGGCGCCCGTCCACGGTCGCGTGCGCCGGCCCCTCGTAGGCGGCCTCCTGCCCGGCGTCCACACGGTCGTCGCACAGGCTCTGCAACAGGTCGGCGAGGTCGAGGGGGCCGCGCGGCTCGTGCTTCGCGTCGTCGCGGGCGAAGGCCAGCGTGGCGTTGATCATCGCGGCCATCTCGTCCAGGTCGGCCAGCATCTTGCGCTGCATCTCCGGGTCCTCGACCAGTTCGGCGCGCAGGCGCAGGCGGGTCAGCGGCGTGCGCAGGTCGTGGCTCATCGCCGCCAGCATCTGCGTGCGGTCGGCGACGAAGCGGGCCAGACGCGCCTGCATCCGGTTGAAGGCGCGGGTGGCGGCGCGCAGTTCCTGCGGGCCGGCTTCGGGCAGGGGCGGCGCCTCGCCGTCCACGCCCAGCCGTTCCGCCGCGTCGGCGAAGCGCGCGATGGGGGCGGTCATGCGGCGCGCGGTCCAGACCGACACCAGCGCCACCGCCCCGACGATGCCGGCCATCCACAGGACGAAGCGCAGCAGCCGGAACGGCCCTTCCAGCGGATCGCCGCCGGCGAACAGCAGCCAGGACCCGTCGTTTAACCGCACCGACAGCCGGACGTCGGTGTCCCAGCGGTGCTCCTCGACCGGAAAGGGGCCGGGCATGGGCCGTTCCCGCCGGACCTCCACCACCACGGGGCGGTCGGGATCGTTCAGCCCCCCGCGGATGGCGCGGCGCAGCCGGTCGAAGGGAAAGCCTTCGCGCTGGTTGGCGAAGCGCGGCGCTTCGTCCTTCCACTCCACCCGCAGCACAGGGTCGTCGATGGCCTTCACCAGCCGCCGCCGGTCGTCCGGCGGGGTGCTTTCCACAAGTTGGACGATGGCCGTCACGCGCTGGACGAGAACGCGGAGACTGTGGGTCGGCGGCCCCTCGGGCCGGTCGGTCAGGTAGACCAGCGCGCTGACCGCCTGGGTCAGCAGCAGCGCCAGCACCACGGTCAGCACCAGCCGGGAGGCAATGCTGTCCGGCAGCCAGCGCCTGGCCACCAGCAGGCGGCTCCTGCGGGCAGTTTCCATGTCAGCCTCCCGTCACCGCCGGGGTGAACAGGTAACCGCCGCCGCGCACGGTCTTGATCATGGCGGGGTCCGCCGGGTCGGGCTCGATCTTGCGGCGCAGGCGGCTGACCTGCACGTCGATGGAGCGGTCGAAGGGCACCGCCGACCGTCCGCGGGCCAGATCCAGAAGCTGGTCGCGGGTCAGCACCCGCTGCGGATGCTCCACGAAGGCGACCAGCAGGTCGTATTCCCCGGCGGACAACTGCACCAGCACCCCATCGGGCGAGCGCAATTCCCGCTTGGCGAGGTCGAGCGTCCAGCCTTCGAAGCCCAGCGTCTTGCCCGCCGCACCGCCGGCCACCGGCGGGCCGGAGGCGCGGCGCAGCACGGCCTTCACGCGGGCCAGCAGTTCGCGCGGGCTGAAGGGTTTCGCCAGATAGTCGTCGGCGCCCATCTCCAGCCCGACGATGCGGTCGGTCTCCTCGCCCATCGCGGTCAGCATGATGACCGGCGTCTGCGCCGTCTCGGGCGCGGCGCGCAGGCGGCGGCACAGGCTCAGCCCGTCCTCCCCCGGCATCATCAGATCCAGCACGATCAGGTCGACGCGCGCGCTGTCCAGCGTGCGCATCATCTCCACCCCGTCCTTGGCCCCGGTCACGCGGAAGCCGTGCCGCGTCAGGAACTGCGACAGGAGGGAACGGATTTCGCGGTCGTCGTCGACCACCAGCAGGTGAGGTATGCGGTCCATGGATCGCATGATCCGACGGGCGGGCGCCGGGGTGAAGAAGAAATGTGTAACGGCACGTTACGGGCCGCCCGGCTGTTACACAGCGTTACCAATTCAAGGAAGGCCGGACATCAACCGGATACGTTGACTGCCCATGATCAGAGCCGTCGGGAAGGCAAAACCCCGTCGAAAACAAGGAGCACCCCCATGAAACGCGCTATGATGACCACCGCCGCGCTGGCTCTCGGCCTCGGCCTCGCCGTGCCGGTCTTCGCCCAGCAGCAGCCGGGTCCCGGCGCCGGTCCTGGCGCCGGTCCTGGCCGTGGCATGGACGATGGCCGGCAATTCTCCCGGATGTGCGAGGATCAGGAGGCCCGGCAGGCCGGCATGCTGGCCTTTGCCGAGAAGAAGCTGAACATCACCGACCAGCAGCGCGCCGCCTGGACCAAGCTCGCCGACACCGTGAAGGCGAGCCAGAAGCCCATCCAGGACCTGTGCGCCAAGTACAAGGACCAGCCGATGCCCACCGCCGCCCCGGCCCGGCTGGAGCGGATGGAGAACATGATGTCGGCCCGTCTCACCCAGCTTCAGCAGGTGCGTCCGGCGCTGAACGATCTCTATGCCCAGCTCACCCCGGACCAGCAGAAGCAGGCCGACCAGCTCCTGAACCGCGGCGGGCGCGGCATGGGCGGCGGCAAGGGCAACCATCACGGCATGCCCGGCCACGGCCCGGGTCCGATGCGCGGTGAAGGTCCGGCCCCCCGCGGCGGCTGATTTCATGCCTCCCGTCAGCCGCTGACGGAGCGGGCGCTGACAGAGCGGGCACTGACAGAGCGGGCTGCCGGTTCCCCCGGCGGCCCGTTCCTGTTTGACGCAAGCCTGCCCGGCTTGACGCAAGTTTACTCGGCGCCCGGAACGCCCTTGGAGGTCGAATATTCGAAGTGCAGCGCCTCGCCCGGATGCACCAGCGGGTGGATGGCGTGGGCAGCCTGCGCCGCCTCGGAGAAGCCGCAGAGGATCAGCTTCAGCTTTCCGGGGTAGGTGGCGATGTCGCCGATGGCGTAGACGCCGGGGGCGCTGGTGGCGCAGCCGGGCAGGCTGACGTTGATGTGGCTGCGCTCCAGGTTCAGGCCCCATTCGGCGATGGGACCCAGATTCATCGACAGGCCGAAGAAGGCCAGCAGCGCGTCGGCGGGCAGATCCTTCTCCGCGCCGTCCAGCGTGGCGACGCGCACGGCGGACAACTGGCCGTTCTCGCCCACCAGCCCGGACAGCTGATAGGGAACCACCATCTCCACCTTGCCTTCGCGGGCCAGCGCGTCCATGCGGGCGACGCTTTCCGGGGCGGCGCGGAACTTGGGACGGCGGTGGACGACATAGACCTTCTCCGCCACGTCGGCCAGCGACAGGGTCCAGTCCACCGCGGAATCGCCGCCCCCGGCGATCACCACGCGCTTGCCGGCGAAGTCCTGCTTGCGGCGGACCATGTAGAAGACGGACGTGCCCTCATACCGCTCCAGCCCGTCCAGCGGCGGGCGGTTCGGGCCGAAGGCGCCGCAGCCGGCGGCGACGATCACCGCCTGGGTGTCGATCCGCGTGCCGGCGCTGGTTTCCACCAGCCAGCGCCCTTCGTCCGTGCGGGTCAGCTTCTCGACCTGCTGGCCCAGATGATAGGTCGGGTCGAAGGGGGCGGCCTGCTCCGCCAGCCGGTCGATCAGGTCGGCGGCCTCGATGGCGGGGTGGGCCGGGATGTCGTAGATCGGCTTTTCCGGATACAGCGCCGTGCACTGCCCGCCCACCATGTCCAACGCATCCACCACATGGCATCGCATCTTCAGCATGCCGCATTCGAACACGGCGAAGAGACCGACGGGACCGGCGCCGACGATGACGACGTCGGTGCGATGAACGGTGTGCGACATGGAGGCGCTGCCTTGTGCAAAACATGGGAACGATGTCGCCTTCAATTGTCCGGTTTCGCGCCTCCGGTCAACCCCGCCATGCGCCGGGGGAAGAGGCCGCACGCGCAAAAAGGGGCACGGTCCCGCCGATTTCCTGCTGGGCGTCCGGTCGCTGTGGGGTAGGATTTGCGCCGCCCCCCTGCCGGAACAGCCTCCGATGAAGGAATGCCGATGAAGGAACTGCGCTGCCTTGTGTTCACCGACCAGGAAGTGGTCAAGGCCGTGCTGGACCGGCGCCGCCGGATGCGGGAGCCGTTGCCCAACGGCACGGTCGGCAAGGTCACCTACCGCACCGGCCAGTCCGGCGGCCAGGGGGTGGAGACGCAGATCCAGGTGACCGGGGACGAGGGCGACGACCGGTCCATGACCCTGCACGAGGCGGAGGTGGCGGCGGCGCTGGTCTCCTATTGCATGGGACGCAAGATCCCGCTGCCCGTCGAATCCGACAAACTGCTGTATCTCATCAACGGCGCCCTGACGCTGATGATCACCATGAACTTCAAGAAGCCCCCGCGTCTGGTCGAGGAACGGCTGGAAACGGCGGAGCCCGCCCACACGCCGGGTCCGGGTCCGCGCAAGGCCGCCTCGCGCCAGTGACCCGGCCGCCACCGCATCCTCTGCTCGCTGCCATGACCGCATCGACCGATATGCCCCCGACCGACTCCCCCCCCGGCACGCGCGCCGTGACGCTGCCCGGCGAAGACGCGACCGCCGCGCTGGCCCGCCGTCTGGCCGCGGCGCTGGC
>JAEYPE010000159.1 GCA_023411035.1 Pseudomonadota bacterium | reverse complement strand
CGGTGCGGCTCCCGGTGCGGCCCCAGCGGCGGCGCCCGGCGCGGCGCCGGCGAACGGCACCCCGCCCGCGGCCACTCCGCCGGCGGAGAATGGCGAAGCCGCGGCCAACCAGCCGCCCTTCGACTACCAACTGGCGCGCGCGCTCGACCTGCTGCGGGGCGTCGCCCTGTTCCAGGCCCGCGCGCACTGAGAGGAGTGACGGGTCCGTGAACGCCGCCGCCCTGCTGGGCCGCCTGATGCCCGCGAAACGGGGACGTTCCGGACCCGGCCTTCTGGCGCGTCTCCGCCGCAGGCGGTCGGGAGACGGCTTCGACGACGCCCCGGCGCCGAAGAGACGCCGCCCCTTGTCGCCGCTGGCCAAGACGCTGCTTGGCGCCTACGCCGCGGTGGCGCTTGGGCTGGGTGGTCTGGCCGGCTGGCTGGCGATGAACGCGGAGCACACCACCGAGGCATGGCATGCCGCCATCCCCCGCGTGGAAGTACCGGTGAAGGGCGCCCAGCCCCCGGCACCGCCGCCATCAACCGCCGCGGCACCCGCCCAGCCGGCCCCTCAGCCCGTGGCGGTACCGCCGTCGCCTTTCCCCGTCGCCGTGAACGAGCCGGTCACCCTGACGGCGGCGCCGGTTCCCGGACTGGTGGAGGATTCCCGCAACGGCCCGTTGCCCCGCATCGCCGAGGACGGGCGCAAGCCCTGGCAGGTCTACGCCCGCCCCTTCCCCGCAGCCGACAAGCGCCCACGCATCGCCATCGTGCTGGCCGAGATGGGCATCTCCGGCGTGACCACCGGCAATGCCCTGCAGAAGCTGCCGCCGACCGTCACGCTGGCCTTCGTCCCCTACGCCGAGCGGCTGGACAACTGGGTTGAGCGCGCCCGCAGCAAGGGGCACGAGGTGATGCTCTCCATTCCCATGGAGCCGCAGGACTACCCGCGCAACGATCCCGGCCCCAACGCCCTGCTCACCATGCTGGCACCGGAGCGCAACAGGGAGCGGCTGGAATGGTCGCTGGGCAAGGCGATGGGCTATGTCGGCATCACCAGCACCACGGGCAGCAAGTTCACCGCCTCACCCGACGCGGTGACCCCGGTCATCGAGGCGATGAAGGCACGCGGCCTGATGGTTCTGGACGCCCGCGCCACCCCGCGCAGCGTGGCCGGCACCCTGGCGGGGCAGGCCGGCGTGCCGCGGGCTTTCGCCGACCGGGTGATCGACCGCGACCTGTCGCGCGGCGCCATCGACGACCAGCTCCGCGAGCTTGAGGCCATCGCCAAGGCGAACGGCGCCGCGGTGGGCATCGGCGCGCCCTATCCCAGCACCATCGAACGAATCAACCTCTGGCTCACCGGGCTGGCCGACCGTGGCATCGCCATCGTGCCGGTTTCCGCCGTGGCCAACATGCAGAAGCAGTGAGGCGCATGAGCAAGAAGGCCATCAACCGCGACGCCCTCCCCTACCGCCCCTGCGTGGGCGTAATGCTGCTGAACAGCCGCGGACAGGTCTTCGTGGCCCGTCGCTACGACAGCAAGGACGCCTGGCAGATGCCCCAGGGCGGCATCGACGACGGCGAGAGCGTCCGGGAGGCCGCCCTGCGCGAACTGAAGGAGGAGATCGGCACCGACAAGGCCGAGATCCTGGGAGAGACGGCGGAGAAGCTGCGCTACGACCTGCCCGACCATCTGCTGGGCAAGGTTTGGAAGGGCCGCTGGCGCGGGCAGGAGCAGGTGTGGCTGGCCGCCCGCTTCACCGGCAAGGACTCCGACATCGACCTCGACACCGAGCATCCGGAATTCGACGCCTGGAAATGGGTCGATGCGGACGCGCTGCCCAGCCTGATCGTGCCCTTCAAGCGCGCGGTCTACGAAACGGTCCTGGCGGAATTCGCACCGCTGATCGCGGCGATGCGGCGGGGCTGATCCCCGCCGCCGCTGCCGTTCAGGCGGCCTTCGCCAGCCGCTTGGCGCGGCTTTCGATCAGCCACCAGGCGCCGCGGGCGGCGACGTTGTAGAAGCGCGTGTGCGGCTTCAGCCCGCAAGCCTTGAAGACCATCGCCACCGCCCGGTCCACATGCTTGGGCCGGTACCGTCCATAGGCGCGGCGCATGTAGGCCTGATTGTAGGTCTTGTGAACGTAGGACTCGCCCTCCGCCGCGTTGGCCGCGAAGTAGGCATAGGCCAGTTCGTCGTCCTCCGACTCGCCGATGCGCGACAGCGCCACCTTCAGCCGCTGGAACTTGTTGAGCTGCTCCAGCTCCAGATACTTCTTCGTGTAGGTGTAGAAGATCTTGAAGTGGCGCAGTTCGTCGGCGGCGATGTTCTTGCAGATCAGCTTCAGGACCGGCTCGTCCGTGGAGTCGCCGATGGCGGCGTAGTAGCTGCTGGTGCCGGTCTCGACCATGCAGCGGGCGATCATCTCGCCGGTGCGCGATCCGCGGACCGACGCGCTGAGGTCGATGGGCACACGGTAGCCGGCGCGGAAGCGCTCCACCGCCCGGTCGAAGTTGAAGTCCGGATCGACCAGCTCCGCCCATTTGCCGAGCGCGCGGCCATGCTGCACCTCTTCGACCGCCCAGCCACGCGCGACCTCCTGGAACTCCGGATCGTCGTGGAAGACGTTGCAGAGATAGGCCGTGTAGTCGTCGGCGTTGAACTCCACCAGGGCCGCCGCCTTGATGAGCGGCACGAGATCGGGATCGACCTTGGAATGGTCCAACTGATCCCAGGGAAGCTCTTCGTAATTCCAGTGCAACGTCACACTCCACTCCCGCTGCTGGCCGCCGTTCCGGGCCGGTTGTTCCACGCTCTCACGGAGGATAGGACGGTAAAAACAAAAACGCCTCGACGGACGGACCGGGAGGCGTTCGATCCCTTGCGGGACACTATGTATGGCTGCGATGGCGCAATGCAACGGAAACGGCCCGACCGGCATCGAATGCCGCCGGGCCGGCCCCGGTGTCAGTGCGTGGTCGCGCCGGTCGCGTCGAGCTTGGCGCGGGCGACGGCGATCTTCGCCTCCACGCGGGCCTTCTCGTCGTCGGTCTTGGCGTCTTCCAGATCCTCGCCCAGGTCGCGGATCTCCTGCTCGACCTTGCCCCGGTCGAGCTCGGACACGGCGACGGCCTCCTCGGCCAGGACGGTGCAGCGGGTCTCGGTCACCTCGGCGAAGCCACCGGCGACGAACACCCGGTCAACCACGCGGTCGGCCTCGTAGATGTCGATCACGCCCGGACGGACGGTCGAAATCATCGGCGAGTGGCCGGCGAGGACGCCGAAGTCACCTTCCGAACCCGGCACCACGACCATGTCGACGGGCTGCGAGGTCAGCAGCTTCTCCGGAGAGACCAGCTCGAATTCGACTTTATCGGCCATGGGTTTCCTGGTGCCTCTTCATAAGAACCCCCTCCCCCGCGCGGGCGGAGGAGAGGGTTAGCCTCGTTACCGCGCCTCAGCTCGCCTTGGATCAGGCGGCTTCGGCGGCCAGCTTCTTCGCCTTGGCGATGGCTTCGTCGATGGTGCCGACCATGTAGAAAGCCGCTTCCGGCAGGTGGTCGTAGTCGCCGTTCACGATGCCCTTGAAGCCCTTGATGGTGTCTTCCAGGCTGACGAGCACGCCCGGGGTGCCGGTGAACACCTCGGCGACGTGGAACGGCTGCGACAGGAAGCGCTGGATCTTGCGGGCGCGGGCCACGACCAGCTTGTCCTCTTCCGACAGCTCGTCCATGCCCAGGATCGCGATGATGTCCTGCAGCGACTTGTAGGTCTGCAGAACGCGCTGCACCGAACGGGCGACCTGGTAGTGCTCCTCACCGACGACGCGCGGGTCCAGGATGCGGCTGGTCGAGTCCAGCGGGTCCACCGCCGGGAAGATCGCCATTTCGGCGATCGAACGCGACAGCACCGTGGTGGCGTCCAGGTGGGCGAAGGAGGTGGCCGGGGCCGGGTCGGTCAGGTCGTCGGCGGGCACGTAAATGGCCTGCACCGAGGTGATCGAACCCTTCTTCGTGGAGGTGATGCGCTCCTGCAGGGCGCCCATGTCGGTGGCCAGCGTCGGCTGGTAACCCACCGCCGACGGGATACGGCCGAGAAGCGCCGACACCTCGGAACCCGCCTGCGTGAAGCGGAAGATGTTGTCCACGAAGAACAGCACGTCCTGGCCTTCCTCGTCGCGGAAGTACTCCGCGAGGGTCAGACCGCTCAGCGCGACGCGGGCGCGGGCGCCCGGCGGCTCGTTCATCTGGCCGTACACGAGCGCCACCTTGGAGCCCGGCCCGTCGAGCTTGATGACGCCCGACTCGATCATCTCGTGGTAGAGGTCGTTGCCCTCACGGGTACGCTCGCCCACGCCGGCGAAGACCGACACACCACCGTGCGCCTTCGCGACGTTGTTGATCAGCTCCATGATGGTCACGGTCTTGCCCACGCCGGCGCCGCCGAACAGGCCGATCTTGCCGCCCTTGGCGTAGGGGGCCAGCAGGTCGATGACCTTGATGCCGGTGATCAGCACTTCGGCGTCCGTCGACTGCTCGACGAAATCCGGGGCCGAACGGTGGATCGGCAGGGTGCGCTCGGCGCCGACGTCGCCACGCTCGTCGATCGGCTCGCCGATCACGTTGATGATGCGGCCGAGGGTGGCCGGGCCGACCGGCACGGCGATCGGGGCACCGGTGTCCGTCACCTCGGCGCCGCGGACCAGACCGTCGGTGCTGTCCATGGCGATGGCGCGGACGGTGCTCTCGCCGAGGTGCTGCGCAACCTCCAGCACGAGGGTCTTGCCATCGTTCTGCGTGTGCAGCGCGTTCAGAATGGCCGGCAGCTCGCCGTCGAACTGGACGTCGACAACGGCGCCCGTGACCTGCGTGATCTTGCCGACGGCGTTCGTCGCCTGGGTGGTGGTGGCCATGGAGTAAAGCTCCCTCGGAACTCGATAATTGTCGGATGTGCCGTCGTATCGACCGCGAACGCTGCGCCCGTTAGACCGCTTCGGCGCCGGAGATGATCTCGATCAGCTCTTTGGTGATGTAGGCCTGGCGCGTGCGGTTGTAGGTGATCGTCAGCTTGTTGATCATGTCGCCGGCGTTGCGCGTCGCGTTGTCCATCGCGGTCATGCGGGCGCCCTGCTCGGACGCTGCGCTCTCCAGGAGCGCGCGGTAGACCTGGATCGACAGGTTGCGCGGCAGCAGCTCGGCGAGGATCTGCTCCTCGTCAGGCTCGAACTCGTAGATCGCCTTGACCTCGGCACCCGCCGCCTCGTCTTCCGCCTGCGCCTCGACGGCGAAGGGAACGAGCTGCTGGACGGTCACGATCTGGGCGATCGCCGACTTGAACTTGTTGAAGATCACCGAGCAGACGTCGAACTCGCCGGCATCGTACAGCGACAGGATCTTCTGCGCGACGACATCGGCGTCGGCGAAGGACAGCTTGCGGCGGCCCACATCCTCGTAGGTCTCGACGATCAGCGAGCCGTACTCGCGGCGCAGCTGGTCGCGGGCCTTGCGGCCGACGGTGAGCAGCTTGACCGTCTTGCCTTCCGACTGGAGGCGCTGGATCTGGCGGCGGGACTCACGGACGATGGAGCCGTTGAAGGCGCCGCACAGGCCGCGGTCGGAGCTGATGATGATGAGGAGGTGCACCTGGTCGGAACCGGTGCCCGTCATCAGCTTCGGGCCATTGCCCGAGTCCTGCACGTTGGCCGCGAGAGAGGCCAGCATGCGGCCCATGCGCTCGGCGTAGGGACGACCGGCCTCCGCCTGCTCCTGCGCGCGGCGGAGCTTGGAAGCGGCGACCATCTTCATCGCCGAGGTGATCTTGCGCGTCGACTGGACGCTGCTGATCCGGTTTTTTAGGTCCTTAAGGCTTGGCATGCCGGCCCTTCATTCCGCTCGGGGTCGTTCGGTAGGAAAGCGGGGGCGGTGGCACCGCCCCCGCCGTCGATCAGACGAACACCTTGGAGAAGTTGTCGAGGAAGGCCTTCAGGCGCTCCTCGGTCGCAGACGTGATCTGCTTCTCGTTGCGGATCGTCGCCAGGATGTCGGCACCCTTGGACCGGATCTCGGCGAGGAACTTCTGTTCGAAGCGATTGACGTCCTCGACCTTGATCTTGTCGAGATAGCCCTTCACGCCCGAGAAGATCGACACGACCTGCTCTTCGACCGGCAGCGGCTGGAACTGCGGCTGCTTCAGCAGCTCGGTCAGACGGGCGCCGCGGGCCAGCAGGCGCTGGGTGGCGGCGTCGAGGTCCGAGGCGAACTGCGCGAAGGCGGCCATTTCGCGGTACTGGGCCAGCTCCATCTTGATGGTGCCCGCGACCTGCTTCATCGCCTTGATCTGGGCGGCGGAGCCGACGCGCGACACCGACAGGCCGACGTTGATGGCCGGACGGATGCCCTTATAGAACAGGCCCGTCTCGAGGAAGATCTGGCCGTCGGTGATGGAGATCACGTTCGTCGGGATGTAGGCCGACACGTCACCGGCCTGCGTCTCGATGACCGGCAGGGCGGTCAGCGAGCCGTTGCCGTGCTTGTCGCCCATCTTGGCGGCGCGCTCCAGCAGGCGGCTGTGGAGATAGAACACGTCGCCCGGGTAGGCTTCGCGGCCCGGCGGACGGCGGAGCAGCAGCGACATCTGACGGTAGGCGACGGCCTGCTTGGACAGGTCATCGTACACGATCAGGGCGTGCATGCCGTTGTCGCGGAAGTACTCGCCCATCGTGCAGCCGGTGTAGGGCGCCAGGAACTGCAGCGGGGCCGGCTCCGACGCGGTGGCCGCGACGACGATCGAGTATTCCAGGGCGCCGGCGTCTTCCAGGGTCTTGACGATCTGGGCGACGGTGGAGCGCTTCTGACCGACGGCGACGTAGATGCAGTAGAGCTTCTTGCTCTCGTCGTCGCCCTGGTTGATCGGCTTCTGGTTCAGGAAGGTGTCGATGACGACGGCGGTCTTGCCGGTCTGGCGGTCACCGATGATCAGCTCGCGCTGGCCGCGGCCGATCGGAACCAGGCTGTCGACGGCCTTCAGGCCGGTCTGCATCGGCTCGTGCACCGACTTGCGCGGGATGATGCCCGGGGCCTTCACCTCGACGCGGGTGCGGGTGACGTCCACCAGCGGGCCCTTGCCGTCGATCGGGTTGCCCAGGCCGTCCACGACGCGGCCCAGCAGACCCTTGCCGACCGGCACGTCCACGATGGTGCCCGTGCGCTTGACGGTGTCGCCTTCCTTGATCTCGCTGTCGGTGCCGAAGATCACGACGCCGACGTTGTCGGTCTCGAGGTTCAGCGCCATACCCTTGATGCCACCGGGGAACTCGACCATCTCACCGGCGCGCACATTGTCCAGGCCGTGCACGCGGGCGACGCCGTCACCCACCGACAGAACCTGGCCGACCTCGGCGACGTCCGCCTCGGTCCCGAAATTCGCGATCTGCTGCTTGAGGATCGCAGAGATTTCTGCGGCGCGGATATCCATCAGACTGATCCCCCTGAGGCCTTCATGGCGAGTTGCAATTTGTTCAGCTTCGTGCG
>JAEYPE010000141.1 GCA_023411035.1 Pseudomonadota bacterium | reverse complement strand
TTGAGCGGGGCGTGGAGTTCCTGTCCGATGTTCACCAGGAAGTTTGTCTTCGCCTCGTTCGCGGCGTCGGCACGTTCCTTGTCGCGCAGAAGCTGGCCATGCCGGTCGGCGGCCTCCTGCCGCTGGCGCTCCATTTCCGCGGTGTTGTCGCGCAGGACGCGGACGGCGCGGGCCATGGCGGCCACCTCGTCCTCGCCCTCGTCCGGGGGCAGGGCGACGTCGGTCCGTCCGGCGGCGAGCGAGGTCACGGCGGCGGCCATGGTGGAGACTGGGCGGCTGACCCGGCGGTTGACGAACCAGACCATCGCCAGCCCGGCCAGCGTCACGCCCAGCGCCGCCCACAGGGCGATCCGCAAGGTGCGCCAGGACTGGTCGGCCAGACCGGCGCGCAGGTCCGCCGCGATGGCGTCGTTGCGCTGGCGGACCTCCGCCGCGTGGGTGGCCACGGCGGCGGCGTTCGGCGTCAGCCGTTCGGCGCGCAGGGCATCCTCGTCGGCCAGGGATGCTTCGATGCCGTCCAGCACCCCGTCGATGCCGGCCAGGGCCGCCTCCACCTCGTCGATGGTCTGGCGGGTGCCGGGAACCCAGAGGTACCGGTTCATCTCGGCCAGCCTGGCGCGGGCGTTCCCCAGTTCGGCGCGCATGCGCAGCGAGTCGCGGTCGTCGCGCCGCGCCATATAGCGGCCGAGATGGTCCTGCATCATCAGGATCGCGACGGTGGCATCCCCGGCCAGCGCCGCGGAATCGACACCGCCGGCGTCCTTCAGCCGGCCCAGCCCGGCCCGGATCTGGGAGATCTGCGGTTCCAGCACCGTCTCGGTCAGGCGGGCGCGCTCGCCGCGCAGGGCCACCAGCGATTCGAAGCCGGTCCAATAGGCGTCCAGAGCCTTCCGCGCCTCCTCCACGGAGCGGCGGTCGGCGTCGCTGCGCACCATGCCGGCCAGCGCGGTCAGCCGTTCCAGCATGCCGTCGCGGCGCAACCCGGCGTCGAGAAGGCTCTGCTGGTCGCTCTCCGCCAGATGGTCGCGCACGGAAACCTCCAGGTCGCGCAGCCCGATGTCGAGGTCGGCGGCGGTCTGGGAGGCATCGGCGTAGGCTGAGAAGGTCCCGACCTCGCGGCTGACGCCGTAGAGCGAGGCCACGCCGATCAGGGCCAGCAGAATCACCAGCGCGAGAACCACGCCGAAGCCCAGCCCGACGCGCGTGGCGAGCCTCAACTCATCCAGGCGGCGCAGGCCGAACCCCGGAAAAGAGCGGGTGGCGCCGCCATGGGCGGCAGCCGGGGCACCGATGGGGGGAGGGGCGTCGCCGGACCGGGGCAGGGTTCCGTTCCGCTTCACGCCACGTCCCGTACGCGCTGTCGTTCGTAAGACACGAGATCCGGCCGAATGCTGCGGGCGGGGAAAGCCCGACGTTGTCAGAAACCCTTCCGTGCGCACGGACGGGTGGCGCGGATTGTAGCTTGGCGACGCAACGGCGCAAACAGGCAAGTGCGAACGGTTCAACGCCCTTTCATCATTGGCAACCCCGCCTCATGCCTCTCCGTGAAAGGCGTAGGCTTGCATGCCGATGCTGCCGTGCTCGAAACCGGCGTGAAGCCGTTCCGTCCGCACGGACTTGCCGGCGGCGCCGAAGGCCACGGGCAGAGGAAGGAAATGCTCGTCGGTGGGGTGGGCCGCCTTGGCCTGCGGGCAGAGGGTCTTCCAATCGGCCAGGGACGCCTCGTCCCCCGCCGTCAGCACCTCGTCGAGCCAGTCGGCGAAACCCTCCGCCCAATCGGCCACGCCGCTCTCGCCGAAGCGGAAATCGCCGAGATTGTGGACGGCACCGCCGCTGCCGAGGATCAGCACGCCTTCGCGCCGCAGGGGTGCCAGGGCGCGGCCCAACGCGATGTGGTCGGCGGCGGTGGCGCCGGGCTGGACGGACAGTTGGGCGACGGGGATGTCGGCCTCCGGAAACATCAGCTTCAGCGGCACCCAGGCGCCGTGGTCGAGTCCCCGGCCGGGGTCCACCGCAGCACCGGTCAGGTCCCGCACGCGCTCGGCCAGGGCCGGGGCGCCGGGGGCGGCGTAGCGCATCGCGTAGAGCGCGCGGGGGAAGCCATAAAAGTCGTGAATGGTTTCCGGCTGCGCGGACCCGCTGATGGTGGGGGCGCCGGTCGTCCAGTGGGCCGACACGGCGATCACCGCGCTCGGACGGCCCAGCCGCTGGCCCAGCCCGGCGAGGAAATGGCGGCCCGGCGATTCCTCGATGATGAGGGTGGGGGCGCCGTGGGACACGAAGACGCTGGGGAAGGGAAGGGCGGTGGTCGGCTGGGTCGTGGTCATCGGGATGGCCCTTGGGAGAATGGCTCCGGGTTGCGGGAGCATTCGACCAAAGAAAAACCCCGGCGCCTAGGCCGGGGTTTCTCGAAAGACCGTTGCCGGTTCCGCAACGATGCGCCGGGTCCGGCGATCAGTGCAGGTGCTTCGGCAGTTCGGCGATCGACAGGTCGATCAGCTTGTCCGCCTGGGCCGGCTGGATGCCGGTTTCCAGGATGCGGCGGCTGGCGTCCACGGCGATGTCGACGGTCAGGTTGCGGACCTCGGCCAGCGCCCCGGCTTCCGCCTGGGCGATGCGGTCCATGGCCTGGGCCTCGCGGCGCTTCAGCGACGCTTCGAGATCGGCGCCGGCCTGGGAACGGAGACGATCGGCCTCCTCGCGGGCGTGGGCGATGATGGCCTCGGCCTCCTTCAGCGCGTCGCGCTGGCGGCGCTGGTAGTTGGCCAGCAGCGCCTGGGCGTCTTCACGCAGGCGCTGGGCCTCGTCCAGCTCCGCACGGATCTTCTCGGCGCGGGCGTCGAGAAGGCCGGTGATCGCGGCGGCCGCCTTCTTCCACACCAGGGCGACGAAGATGACGAAGGCAACGGCAACCCAGAATTCAGGGGTATTCATTACCGGCGCTCCTCGATCACGGCGGCGACAGCCGCATCGGCCTGGGCCGCGTCGACGTCCAGCCCGGCCAGACGGCCGGCGACGTCACGGGCGATGTCGGCGGAGACGGAACGGACGTTGGCGATCGCCTGCTCCTTGGCCGTGGCGATGCTCGCCTCGGCGCTGCGCAGACGTTCGGCGATGTCGGCGTTCAACTGGGCCTGGCGGGCCTGGTTGTTCGCGTCGATCTCGGTGGCCACCTGGGCGATCAGGGCCTGGGCTTCGGAACGGGCCCCGGCGAGGGACTGATCGACCTGGGCCATGACGGCTTCGGCCTCTTCCTTGAGCGAGGCGGCCTTGCTCAGGTCGCGCGAGATGCGCTCCTGGCGCTCCTCCAGAACCTCCGCCACGCGCGGCAGCGCTTTCTTGGAGAGGTAGTAGTAGAGGGTGATGAAGGTCAGCGCCAGCCAGAAGATCTGGGTGGGGAAGGTGGCGGGATTGAGCTGCGGCAGGCCGCCGGCATGCTCGCCGCCATGGGCGGCGTCCGGCGCGTGCTCCGCCGCCGCCGCCAGGACGTTACCGGCAAGCACGGTCAGAGTGGCGAGCGAGGCGCCCGCAGCACCCGACCAGCGGACCAGCCGTCGCTTGGCCAACAGGTTCGGCATGGATCGGTCCCCCTAGGCAAGAGTGCGGCGCCGAAACTTCGAGAGCCCGGCGCCGCGTCAGAGCGAATGTTTGAGGTCCGCTCGGGCCTTAGGCGAACAGGATCAGGAAGGCGATCAGCAGCGCGAAGAGCGCGACGGCTTCGGTCAGCGCGAAGCCCAGAATGCCGATCGGGAAGACCTTCGGCTGGACGGCCGGGTTGCGGGCGATCGAGCCGATCAGGGTCGAGAAGATGTTGCCGATACCCAGGCCGACGCCGGCGAGAGCGATAACGGCCAGACCGGCACCGACGTACTTGGCGGCTTCAGCTTCCATGGTACTCATTCCTCTAGGTAAGGGTGAACTTGAGAAAAAAGGTGAAAGGGTAACCCGTGTCAGTGCCGGTGCTTAGTGCAGTTCCAGCGCGTCGCGGATGTACAGGCAGGTCAGGATCGAGAAGACGTAGGCTTGCAGGAACGCGACCAGGAATTCGAAACCGGTCAGCGCGATGTTGATGGCCAGCGGGACGATGCCGGCCAGGAAGCCGACGGCGCCCAGGCCGCTGATCATCATAACCGTGAAACCCGCGAACACCTTCAGCATGGTGTGACCGGCCATCATGTTGGCGAACAGTCGGATCGACAGGCTGACGGGGCGCATCAGGTAGGAGATCACCTCGATCGGGATCAGGATCGGGGCGAGCGCCACCGGCGCGCCGTGCGGCATGAAGAAGCTGAAGAAATGCAGGCCGTGCTTCATCAGGGCCAGGACGGTCACGAACACGAACACCGTCGCCGCCAGCGTGAAGGTCACGATGATGTGGCTGGTGAAGGTGAAGGTGAACGGGATCATGCCGACGAGGTTGCCGAACAGCACGAACATGAAGATCGCGAACACGAACGGGAAGTAGGGGCGGGCGTCGTGCCCGGCGTTGTCCCGAACCATGTTCGCGACGAATTCGTAGAAAATCTCGGCCAGGGACTGGAGGCGGCCCGGAACCAGGGCGCGGCCAGACATGCCGAAGACGAGCAGAGCGTAGATCAGCGCAGCCGCCACGACCATGAAGAAGGCCGAGTTCGTGAAGGACACGTCATACCCGGCGATCACGATCTGGAGGATCGGGTTGATCTGGAACTGGTGCAGCGGATCCAAGGTCGTCCTCGCTCAGTGTGCGTCGCCGTTGGGGCGCTCGTTGTCATCCTCACGGGTCCGGCGGTAGCCGGGGGCGAACCCGAGCCCGGTAATGGCCCGGTAGACATTCAGAATTCCGGCCGCAGCGCCGAGGAAGAACATGACGATCAATCCCCAGGGCGCCGTTCCGAGCCAGCGGTCGAGCAGAAGCCCGCCACCGACGCCAACGATCATGGCCGCGACCAGCTCGGTCCCGATGCGGAAGGCGATGCCGAGAGGACTCTGCGGCAACCGGTGATATTTCCCCGGGCCGCTCTGCGATTCCTTCCCGTCACGCGCCTTCTTCAGCCGGGCTTCAAGCTCTGCCAGAGAGGGCGGGGGCTTTTCGTCGCTCATATCGCTTCGTTGTCCCCCGTTGGCTCGCAGCCACGCGAAAGCGGCGAGACCATACGGACAGGGCTCAACCCTGTCAAGTCGCAAAACCCATAATACAAGTGCTTGAAAACCCAACGAAACCGCGCCGAAACCTTGGTAATACCGCGGCAAAGGGCACGGTTTCGCTCCCGCTTTCCGTCAGCCGGCAATACGGCTGCCCAGATCCTGGGCCACACGGTCGGCAGTGGTGCCCGCCGGATAGACCCCCAGGAAGCGCCCGTCCGGCCCCATAAGGTAAAGAAAACTGGAGTGATCCATCAAATAATCACCGGGCTTTCCGCCTTCCTGCGGCGCCTTGGCATAGTAGACCCGGTAGGCCTTGGCGGCGGCCTTCACCTGTTCCGGCGTGCCGGTCAGCCCGACCAGATTGGGGTGGAACAGGCCCACATAGTCCTTCAGATGCGCCACCGTGTCGCGCTCCGGATCGACGGAGATGAACATCGGCTGCACCTTGTCCGCCTGCCGGCCCAGCAGATCCATGGCGCGGGCCATGGTGCCCAGCTCCGTCGGGCAGACGTCCGGGCAGTAGGTGTATCCGAAATAGATCAGCAGATACTTGCCGCGGTAATCGGCGTCCGTGACCGTCTTCCCGTCCTGGTCGGTCAGGGTGAACGGACCGCCGATGGGCACGCTGCTCTGCACCATGCTGGTGGCGTTGTCGACCTGCCACCAGGCGATTCCGGCGGCGATCACGAGCCCCACGGCGGAGGCGGCGGCGATGCGGATGAGTCTGGCTTTCATAAACGCCTGGAATGGGGCGGCGCGCGGCCCAGGTCAAGGGGGCATCGCGCGCGCCGTCCCGTTTCCGCCGGACGGAATGTCCGGTCAGGCCGCGCGCCGCTCCGTCCCGGCAGCCGTATCGTCTCCGCCGCGCCCCTCCAGATGGTTGCCGATGCGCTTGTCGAAGCGCTGGATGTGGCCGGTCAGCCAATCGCGGAACAGGGCCAGCAGGTCGTCGCCGACCCGCTCCTCTCCGGCTTCGAAACGCTGCTTCAGCTCCGCCACGCGCTTGCGCAGGGCGTCGTGCTGCGCCTTGTGCTGCACGAAGTCTGGGTAGTTGGACTGCTCCATCACCCGCTCCTCCTGTTCGAAATGCAGGATGGTGTAGGCGACGAGCTGGTTGATGCCCGCCCCGATGGCGTGTGGCACCTCGCCGGCCCGGATGCGCCGCGCCGCCCGGTTGATCAGCGCGACCAGGATCATGTGGTCGTTGTCGATGTCCTCCTGCCCGACGGCCAGAGTGTCGCTCCAGGGCATGAAGACGTCCTCACCGGCGGGGGCGAAGAGGGAGGCCAACTCCGCCGTGTTGATCGCTTCCACGTTGACCAGGAAGGCGTCGACGAGGCTGCGCAGCGACCCGGCCTGCTGTGCCAGGCTTTCCGCGGCGTCGAGCAGGCTGTTGGCCGCCTTCTCCGTCTCCAGGGCGGAGGCGGAAACCTCGTCGATGCTGGTGGAAACCTGCTGCGTGCCCTGCGCCGCCTCTCCGGCGCTGCGGGCGATCTCGCCGGTGGCGGCGCCCTGCTGCTGCACGGCGGCGGCGATGGAGGTGCCGATTTCGTCGCTTTGGGCGATGATGCCGGCGATCTCGCGGATGGCGCTGACGGCGCCCTGGGACGCCTGCTGAACCTCCGAGATCTGGGCCGCGATCTCCTCCGTCGCCTTGGCGGTCTGGCCGGCGAGGTTCTTCACCTCGCCCGCCACGACGGCGAATCCCTTGCCCATCTCGCCGGCCCGCGCCGCCTCGATGGTGGCGTTCAGGGCGAGAAGGTTGGTCTGGCTGGCGATGCTGGTGATGAGGTCGGCGACCTCGGTGATCTTCTGCGTCGCGTGGCCCAGCCCGTCGATGCGGTCGCTGGCCAGACGGGAGGCGTTCACCGCCTTCATGGAGATGTGCGAGGAGGTGGCGACCTGCGTGCCGATCTCCGCGATGGCGCTGCTCAGTTCCTCGGCGGCGGATGCGACGGTCTGCACGTTCACCGACGCCTGCTGCGACGCCCCGGCGACCGACGCCGCCTCGCGCATGTTGCGGTCGGCGGTGTCCGACAGGGAGCGCGCCGTGTTCTCCAGCGCCTGCACCGCCTGCCCGACCGTGCCGACCATGGCGCTGACCGTGGCGTCGAACCGTTCCGTCAGCCGCTCCAGCGCACGGGCGCGCTGTCCGGTCACGCGGTGTTCCACCTGCTGGCGCTCCCAATGGTGCTGCAGGTCGATCTGGTTCTTGCGGAAGATCTCCACGGTGCGGGCCATGACGCCGATCTCGTCGCCGCGGTCCGTGCCGTCCACGGTCACCGCCGTGTCGCCGTTGGCGAGCGTCTGCATCACGCCGGTCATGGTGCGCAGCGGGCGGACGATGGCCCGGCTGACCAGCAGGGCGATGCCCGTCGCCACGATGCCGATCAGCAGCCCCAGCCCGCCCAGGAACAGCGCGGCCTCGCGGAAGGCCGCATCCACGTCGTCCACATAGATGCCCGACCCGATCAGCCAGCCCCAGGTTTCCGAGCCGCGGATATAGGAGATCTTCGGCACGGGGTTGGCGTTGCCCGGCTTCGGCCACAGGTAATCGACGAATCCGCCCTCCGGCCCGACGCGGGCCATTTCGATGAACAGCAGCTTCCCGTTCGGGTCGGTGGTGCGGGACTGGTCCTGCCCGTCCATCTCCGGCCGGATCGGGTGCATGATCATGCGCGGCGTCCGGTCGATGATGAAGAAATACTCCACTCCAGAGTAGCGCAGCCGGCGCAGCGCGTCCTTGGCCGCCGACTGGGCGGCGTCGCGGGTCAGGGTGCCCTTGCGTTCCATATCCTCGTAGTGGGCGACGAGGCTGTGCGCGACCTCCACCACACTGCGGGTCTTGTCCTGGCGATCCTTCATCATCTCGGCGCGCAGGCCGGACAGGCTGACGGCGGCGATCAGGGCGAGCCCGACCGCCGCCGCGCCCAGGATGACGGAGATCTTTCCCTTGATGCTGATGCGCTCGAACACCTGACGTTCCTCCGATTTCTTTTTCCGGCGCTGCCACGCCGTCTCCGGCAGGGATCGCTGCCCTTTCGGACAATCTGCTAAATTTTTTGTTACTTTTGCTCCGAAGGCCTGATCGTCGTCAAGGCGGATCAACCGAAAGTGAGAAAACGTCGCGGGCAAATGCTGAAATTTAAGGCAGCAAAACTTTATGCAGCGCACAAAAAAGGGAGGCCCGTGGGCCTCCCGCCGTTGCGAATGAGCGTGTGAATGCCGCAGGCCGGTGCCGTCTGCCGGCCGATGTCCTCAGAGCACGGTCAGCATGCTGGCGACCAGGGGGTGGCGGACGATGTCGGTGTCGGTCAGGCGGACGACGTCGATCCCCTCCACCGCCTCCAGCCGGCGCGCGATGTCGGCAAGGCCCGACAGGTTGTCCAGCAGGTCCGTCTGGTCGGGGTCGCCGGTCAGCACCATGGTGGAATGCCAGCCGAGCCGGGTCAGCAGCATCTTGATCTGGGCGTAGGTGCAGTTCTGCGCCTCGTCGATCACCACGAAGGCGTTGTTCAGGGTGCGCCCGCGCATGAAGCCCACGGGCGCGATCTCGATGGTGCCCTCCGCCATCAGGGCGCGCAGGCGCTTGGCGCCCAGCCGCTCGCTCAGCGCGTCGTAGAGCGGGCGGAGGAAGGGGGCCATCTTCTCGTGCATGTCGCCCGGCAGATAGCCGATGCTTTCGCCCGCCTCGATCGCCGGGCGGGACAGCACGATGCGGTCCGCCTTGCCCTCCTCCAGCGCCTCCACCGCGGAGGAGATCGCCAGATAGGTCTTGCCGGTGCCGGCGGGGCCGAGCGCCACAACGAGGTTATGGTCCCTGATCGCCTCCATCAGCCGCTTCTGGTTGGGGCTTTGGGGCTTGACCTTGCGGAGATAGCTCTGGTCGCGGCGGTCGGCTCCGGCCAGCGGGTCCCAGCGGGCGCCTGGGAACAGCGGGTGGACCGTCGACTCGGACGCTGAAACGGCGCTGCCTTTGCTCGGGCGTTTGGCCATGTCGCTCTCCTAACGTCACGTTGGTGGCGGCGTCTCCGGGCACAAAAAAACCTCCCGCAAGGGGGGAGGTTCTGGATGTCGCAGGGCGACGGGATGGCCGGAGTCTGGCTTGCCGGTGCGAGGCGTGCGTTCCGTCCGCCGCACCCGCCGTGGAGTGCCGGGGAAAATCGGACGCTCGGAAACGAAGGAGGGTGCAAGCGGACCTCTTCGTCAGGATATGAACCTCGCTCAGGAAAGATAGGTCTTGCGGTGGCGAACGTCAGTCGAAATTGCGGGCATCGCAAAAGATTCACACAAGATGTTGTGGATGTGCCGCAGGTGAAGGCTGGGCGACGACGGGTTACCCCTTGCGGAGGAGACGTCCCGCGGGCACCGCGCCTCAGGGATGTCTTGGGGTGTGGAGAACCATCCTTGCGGGCGCTGGAGCGGAAGAAGGGCGCGCCAACGCGAAAAGGGCATAGCTCTGCGAAACCCTTTGCCCGCGGAATCCAGTTCCGGTACCGTACTTTGTGGTGAGTTCGGTCGCTGACGCAACAAATGGGCTTCCAGGTCGGTCGGGGGCACCCTGTCCCGTCCCGGCGCCCGTGTGTCCGGCGGTTGTCACTCCATCGGCACTGGGAAAGGCTTGAACGGATGGGGTCCGCGCCGCTAGAACGCGGTTGGGTGACCCTTCCGCCCTGGCGCCCTGCCGATGGCCCAGACATGCGGACGAAGCGGATTCGGCAGGAACACAAGCAGGATGGCAGCGGTGAGCAGCGCCAGGCAGGGTGCCGATCGGGACGGTCCGTTCCAGTTGCGGGGCAACTCCTTCACCATGATGGTGCTGAAGGTGAGCGATCCGGCCTCGCCGGACTTCTTCACCCAGCTCGCCGTCAAGGTGCGGCAGGCGCCCAATTTCTTCCGGAACGCCCCGGTCGTCCTCGATTTCGAGGATCTGACGGATGAGACCCCGCGCTTCGACATCGCCGCCCTGGTGACCAACCTGCGCGCCCTGTACCTGTTGCCGGTCGGCTTCCAGGGCGGGCCGCGCGCGGTTCAGGAAGGCGCCCTGGCGGCGGGGCTGACCCCGATGCCCGCCGGGCGTGCCGCCAAGCTGGAGTCCGCCGCCCGCGCTGCCGATTCGCAGGCGGGCGCCGCTCCGGTGCCGGTCCCGCCGCCGGAGCCGGTCCACCGTCCGGCCCTGCTGGTGACCGAGCCGGTGCGCTCCGGCCAGCAGATCTACGCGGAAAAGACGGATCTGGTCATCACCGCCCCGGTGTCCCCCGGCGCGGAGGTGGTGGCCGACGGGAACATCCACGTTTATGGCGCGCTGCGCGGGCGCGCGCTGGCGGGGGTGTCCGGCGACACGAACGCGCGAATCTTCTGCCACAGCCTGGAGGCGGAGGTCGTCTCGGTGGCCGGGCTGTACCGCGTCAGCGAGGATTTCGGGAACGACGTGCTGAAGAAGCCGGTGCAGATCTTCCTGCGCGACGGCTACCTTCACATGGAACCCCTGTGATGGTGCTCTTGAAGTTTCTTCGTCGAATGACCCCCTGTGCAACCTCCAGTGCGGCGGCGGTGTCACGCAAAGCGTGCCCGGCACAGGCCCCGATCTGCGTAACCCGGTAACTGGACCTTGGCGGCAACTTTTAGGAACGTGGGAGAAGCTCCGTTGGGCAAGATCATCGTCATGACTTCCGGCAAGGGCGGCGTCGGCAAGACGACCTCCTCCGCCGCTTTCGCGACCGGACTCGCCTTGCGCGGCTTCAAGACGGTCGTCATCGATTTCGACGTCGGGCTGCGCAACCTCGACCTCATCATGGGCTGCGAGCGGCGCGTGGTGTTCGACTTCATCAACGTCATCAACGGCGAAGCGAAGCTGAGCCAGGCGCTGATCAAGGACAAGCGCATCGACAACCTGTCGATCCTGCCGACCTCGCAGACCCGCGACAAGGACGCCCTGACCAAGGAAGGCGTGGAGAAGGTTCTGAACGAACTCTCCAAGGACTTCGACTACATCGTCTGCGACAGCCCGGCGGGCATCGAGCGCGGCGCCCTGATGGCGCTGTACTTCGCCGACCACGCGGTGATCGTGACCAACCCGGAAGTCTCCTCGGTCCGCGACAGCGACCGCATCCTGGGCGTTCTGGCCTCCCGCTCGCGCCGGGCGGAGCAGGGGTTGGAACCGGTGACGCAGCAGCTTCTCCTCACCCGCTACGACCCGGAGCGGATTGAGCGCGGCGAGATGCTGAAGGTGGACGACGTTCTGGAGATCCTGGCGATCCCGCTGCTCGGCGTGATCCCGGAAAGCCAGGCCGTGCTGCGCGCCTCCAACGTCGGCATGCCGGTCATCCTGGACGAGGCGTCCAACGC
>JAEYPE010000093.1 GCA_023411035.1 Pseudomonadota bacterium | reverse complement strand
GACAACAAACTGTTCATGCTGAATTCCCGCGCCGTCTATTTCATGGCGCGAATCGGCTGGAACGGGGAGTTGATGGACAAGCCCAACCCGCGCTCCCTGCCCAGCCGGGAAGACATCTTTTTCCTCGTTCAGCGTGACAAGACGGTCCTGACGCGCTATCGCAGCGATCAGGATTTCCAGCGGCAAGTCAAGGCCGTCCTGGAAGCGTTTCCGGCGTAAGGGATTTTGTGCGATGCGGGCAGCGATTCTTCTCGCGGGGGTGCTGATGGCCGGCACCGCCATGGCGGCGGACACCAGCGGGGAAACCGCCAAGCCCGTTGATTGCGCGGGAGAGACGCCGGTCGCCCAACTGCTTTGCCGGGATGCGTCGCTGGCCGCCGCTTCCGATAAGCTCGCATCGGCTCTCCAGGCGCTGGCCGACGAGGCCGGGAAGGCGGGAGGGGAGGCGGTCGCCGCCGGACAGCGCGCGTGGCTCCAGCGGCGGGACGCGGCCTGCCCGGTCGCGGAGGCCGATCTGGCCGACCCGAAGAAGACCAAGGACCGTGCCGCTTGTCTGGCGCGCCAGATGGCGGACCGCAGGACGGCGCTGGACGCCGAACTGGCCGCCCGCCGCGCCCCGGTGGCCGATGAGCCGCTGACGGTTTCGGCCGCCGCCCCGCCGCGCCCCGCCCCTGCCCAGGCGAAAGCGAGCCCGGCGAAGCGTGCGGTGGGATTGCCGGCTCTGACCGGGCGTTGGGCCAAGGCCGACCCGGCCACCCGGACGCCCATCGACGACTGCCGCACCTCCTATCTGGAGATCACCCGTGACGGCGCCTTCAGCCTGCACGATCCGCGCATTCCAGGTTTCCCGCTGGAAGGCCCGCTGGCGCCCGGCGAGGGCGATCCGGCGGAGGGGCTGCCCTTCGGCGGGGAGGAAGGTCTTTCGGCGGGAACGCTGCGCCTGGACGCCGCCGAAGCGCCCCGGCTGGACCGTCTGTTCGTGAGGTTGGAGCAGCCGGCCTTCGGCGCGACCTTCGTGCGCTGCCGGTAACGTTACCGAACGAGTGGTTCCAGGCGCAGGCGCAGGGTGCCGCTCAGTTCTTCTCCCGGTTCGAGACGGCGCAGTCCGGCGTCCGGCTCCTCCGGGTGGTTGATCGCGTCGGTCATGTGGGACGCCGGCTCGATGCACAGATAGTCCTCGTCCGGCGGGGCGTAGACGATGAGATGGCCGAACGGCCCGTCCGCCTCGATCGACAGCCGCAGGCCGAGCGTCGGCCAGTCCAGCGCCGCCAGCCCGTCCCAGCCGGTGAAGCCGTTGTCCAGCACCGTCCGGTCCATGACGATCCCATCCGGAAAGGCCCAGCGGGGGGGCACCGCGGCCCGCTCCGCCGGAAGGATGGTCGGGCCGTTCAGCCAGACGCTGCCGACCCGGGCCGTCAGTCGGGTTCCCGGCGGCTTCGGGAAATAGGGGTGCAGCCCGATCCCGGCGGGCATGGGCGTGTCGTCCTCGTTGACGAGGGAAAGGGTCAGGCTGAAGCCGTCCTCGTCCAGAACCACGGTCTGTGTCGCCCGGTAACGCCAGGGCCAGCCGCCGGGGCGGTGCCGGAAGGCCATGCGCAGGGCCGACTCGCTGGCGTCCTCCACCGTCCAGGCGGCGCGCCAGCCATGACCATGGATGACGTGCGGGTTGCCGTCCCCGTCCAGCGGAAGCTGCACCCGCCGCCCGTCGAAGGTGAATTGCCCGCCGTCGATGCGGTTGGAGAAGGGCACGAGCGGAAAGCAGCCCATGTCGATGGCCGACCCGTGACGCAGCGCCCAATCGGACGCCGGGCGCAGAAGGTCGATGGCGCCGTCCGGGCCATGCCAGGCGAGGCGCGCCACGCCGCCGCCGCGCTGCGGACACAGGGTGCATTCCAGGGAACCGTTCCCTGCGCTGTGATGCAGCGTGAGGGTGCGGGGGTCAATTCCCTGGTCCAACTCGACCTGCTCCATCCGGGCCTCCTGCCGGCGGTGGTTGGGCGCCGGTATCGGTTCGGGTATCGCACAGCCCGCGGGGGAAGGGAAGGGCGCCGCTGCGCGCAGAAGTGTGCCGCAGGTCAAGCCGCATGGCCCCTTGCAACACCTTCGCGCAAACAGCCCCACCGACCGTGCAACCGCACCGTTCAGCCGATTTGGTCCACGTATACCGGCTGTTTACCGGAGCGCATACACTATGACAGACCGTTCCCACCGTCCGGCGCCGCGCCGATCCCGCCCATAGGCCGCCCGTGTCAATGCCCGCTTCCAGGACGCCCGCTTCCGCAAGGGCACCCGGCCCCGCCGGCACGCTCGACGAGGCGGCGCTTTGCCAGACGCTCGCCGACCATCACGGCGGGCCGGCGCGGATGGTCATCGGCATCGCCCTGCGCCAGCATCTCGACGGCCTCGTGCTGACCCCGGCGGAGCTTATTCACAACAGCCGGCACCTGAAGGCGCTCCAGTCCAAGACCACGCTGATGGAAGCCACCCTGACCAAGGTCGCCACGGTCCAGGCGCGTCTTCCCGGCCAGGACGCGAAGGCGCGGCGCCGCGCGTTGGACAATGCGGTCTCCGAAACCTCGGCCAAGGCCCGCACGGCCCAACTCGCCTTCAACGGGCTGGCGCGGGGACGCCCCCTGATCGACTCCATCCTGCGCAGCGCGCCGGGCAAGTCGCCGACCGGGGACGCGGCGTTCGACCTGCGGGTGGCGGTCTGCCTGGAGTTGGAGGAATGCAGGACCTGGACGTCCAAGCTCGACGCCCTGATCCAGCTTTTCCCGGCGGAGCGGGAGGACGCGTTGTCCGCCGCGCTGGACGAGGTGATCGGCGACGTGCTGGCCTCTCCCGCCGCGACCCAGGAACTGTTCGGACACACGCCGGCCGGCGGATCGCCGCTGGTGGCGCTGTGCAACCTGCTGTTCGGGCGGGTGCCGATGGAGGCGTTCGGACCGAACCGGCTGGGCGTTCTGAACGGCCTGTTCCGCCAGGGCCGCCTGCCCGCCGCCCGCGACATGGTTCTGGAGCGCATCCGACGCCAGCTTCGCGCGCCGCAGCCGCTCGGGCGCGGCGTGGCGGAGCAGGAAGCCGACCTGCTGCGGACGTTGACCGGCCATCTGCTGACCCCGGCGGGGCTGACCGGCGGCAGCGCCATGGCCGATGCGCTGACCGTCCGCTATTCCCGCCGGCTGGAGCAGGGAGGGGCCAGCGCCTACCGCCGCTCCATCGTGGGGCTCAGCGAGACGCAGCCGGACCTGATCTGCCGTATCCATTACCTGACCGCCGTCTCCACCGTCTCCGCCGCGGAGCGGCACATGGGCGAGATCGTGGACGCGCTGGACGCCGCGCTGAGGAACGAACTGCTGGTGGAGAACATGGTGCTCCAGACGCCGGATACGGCGCTGGTGCGGCAGTCCCTGACCGGCGCGGTCGAGGCCATTCGCGGCTCGGGCCTGCGGGAGGACGACCGGAAGCGGATCGCCGCCCGCGCGGCCTCGGTGGTGGACGAGTTCGCCCTGCGGGGACGGCTCGTCCAGCGGCTGCGCCAGATCGAACCGCTGCCGCGCCGCCGGATCGTCCGTCTGGCGGAACTGGCCTGTTCCGGTCTGGTGCGCGATGACGCGGCCTCGTCGATCCTGCGCCAGCACATTCTGGAGACGGCCCGCCAGCCGCATTTCCAGGCCGAACTGGCCAACACCCAGGGCGACGACATCGCCCAGGCGGAAGTGCGCCGCCTGTACGAACTGCTGGACCGGCTGAACCAGATGCAACTGCCGCCGGCCAATCCGTCGCCCCAGGTCATCCAGCCGGGGCCGGGGTCCGCCTTCGAGCCCTGCGGTGCGACGGCGCCGCCGACCGTCGTGGCGCCGTCCGCCCGCAATCCCGCTCTTCCGGTGATCGCGGCCCCGGTGATAACGGTCGCCGCGTCCGGCCTGTGTCCGGGCTGCTTCATCCCGAAGGCACCGCGCGAGGTCTGCCGGGATTGCGGCTATCCGGTTCGCGTGCAGAACCGCAACGGCGTCCATCTGCTGCCGGGGACGCGGCTGCTGGGCCGCTATCTCGTAGGCAACGTTTTGGGGCAGGGAGGCTTCGGCGCCACCTATCTCGGCTGGGACGAGCGGCTTCAGATCAAGGTCGCGGTGAAGGAGTTCTACCCGGCCAATCTGGTATCCCGCGTCGCCGGATCGCCGGGCGTCGCCCCCTTCTCCGACGAACATGCGCAAAGCTTTTCCGCCGGGATGAAGAAGTTTCTGGAGGAGGCGCGGATGCTCGCCCGCTTGCGGGAGGTGAGGGAGATCGTCAGCGTTCAGGACTTCTTCGAGCAGAACGAAACCGCCTACATCGTCATGGAACTTCTGGACGGGCGGACCCTGAAACGGCATATCGCCGAAAGCGGCGGACGGATCGACGCGCGCAAGACGCTGACGTTGCTGTCGCCGATCATGAAGGCGCTGCACGCCGTGCACGAGCAGGGGCTGATCCATCGCGACATCAGCCCGGACAACATCTTCCTGACCAGCGGCGGCGACCGCAAACTGCTGGATTTCGGCGCCGCGCGCCACGCGGCGGGGAAGAGCGCAGATCTGACGGTGATCCTGAAGCCGGGCTACGCGCCGCCCGAACAATACGCGCCCGACGGCAATCAGGGGCCCTGGACCGACGTCTACGCGCTGTGCGCCACCGCCTATTACGCCCTGACCGGAAAGACGCCGCCCGACGCCACCAGCCGCTTCATGAGCGACCGGGTGCCCCGTCTGGCCGAAGGCGGCGCCACGGTGCCGCCGGGATTCGAGAAGGTGCTGTCGAGCGGCCTGTCCATGCGCTGGCAGGACCGTCCCCGCAGCATGCGGGATCTCCTGCTGGCGCTGAACGGAGCGCTGAACGGACCGTAACGCCCCTGAAGGGCAAGACAGGGAAAGGGGCGGTGCGCGGTTTCACCGCCCCGATCCGGGTGCCGGAACGCCTTACTTGGCGCCCCTTACTTGGCGCCCCTTACTTGGCGTCTGCGGCGACCTGCATCTTGACGATCTTGTCCGGGTCGCTGACCTGACCATTGCGGGACTGGCTGCCCTTCTTGATCTTGTCGACGAATTCCATGCCTTCGACGACCTTGCCCCAGACCGTGTACTGGCGGTCCAGGAACGAGGCCGGAGCGAAGCAGATGAAGAACTGGCTGTCGGCGCTGTCCGGGTCCGGCGTGCGGGCCATCGACAGCGTGCCGCGGACATGCGGCTCGTTGCTGAACTCCGCCTTCAGCTTCTTGCCGGAACCGCCGGTGCCGGTGCCGGTCGGGTCGCCGGTCTGGGCCATGAAGCCGTCGATCACGCGGTGGAAGACCACGCCGTCGTAGAAGCCCTGACGGGTCAGCTCCTTGATGCGGGCGACATGGTTCGGTGCCAGGTCGGGGCGCAGTTCGATGACCACGCGGCCGTCCTTGAGGTCGAGATAGAGGGTGTTTTCCAGATCCAAGGCCGTGGCCTCCCCCTGAGCGAAAAAGAAAGTGGCGAACAGTGCCGCCATGAGAATGCGCGTCCACCGCAACATGCGAAACTCTCCGATGTGCCGATTCCGCGGACGCGACCATAGGGGAAACCGGCGCCGATGCAAAGACGCGCTGCGGGGCTGCCATCATCGGCGGCCTTCCAACCGTTGTCGCGGGTCTGCATGGTCGCGTCACGCCCGCCATGGACGATACACTGCCCTTCGGGTGTTCATACCCGAAAGAGAGCGATCATGAGACCGATGACGAGGGGCAGGGCGTGCGGCGGGAAAGCGTGCGACGGCTGAGGCGATGGCTGGTGCTGGTGAAGGTGGCGCTGCTGGGCGGCGCGGTCGCCTTGCTGGTGCAGCACCGGGCCGATCTGGCCGGAACCGCCGCCACCCAGGCGTTGCGCCGCGCCGGATACCCGGACGCCGCCGTGGCGGTGACGGAACTGTCCGCGGAGCAGACCCGCGCCACGGTGCGGCTGGACCGGGATGGGACTGTCGGCGGAACCCTCACCGTTCTCCACCCGCTGGAGGCCCTTCTGGAGGGGCGGATCGCCCGGCTGGAGATCACCGACGCCCGGCTGCGGCTGGACGCGGCCAAGGACGGCAGCCTGCGCCTTGCCGGCCATCCTCTGACCGGCTCCGCCGGGCGGACCGGCGAGAGGGACGGCGGCGGGACGTTCGCGATCCCCATCGACTCCGTCCAACTCGGGGAAACCGCCGTGACGCTGACGACCCCGCGGGGTACGGCCAACGGGACTCTGCGCCTGACCATGACCCGCGACGGGGCGATTCACCGCGGACAGGGGACCCTGACGGCTCCGGCCAAGGGACTGCCCGCCCTGTCCCACTGGACCGGCGCCGGCACCATCGCGGAGACGGTGGGCACCCTGACGGCCAAGGCCCGCCTCACCTGGGATGGGACGGCGCTGCTGGCGCAGGGCGACCTGATGCTGGCCGACGTGGCCGGGCAATTCGGGCCGGTGTCGGCCAGCGGGATCAATGGGGTGCTGTCCCTCCCCAGCCTCTTCCCCCCGGTGGTCGCGCCGGGTCAGACGCTGGCGGTGAAGCTGCTGGACGTCGGGTTGCCGCTGACCGACGGAACCCTCCGCTTCGGCTATGGGGCGAAGGGCCGGCTGAGTGTGGAGCGCGCCGAATGGCGCTGGGCCGGCGGGGTGCTGCGGGCGGAGCCCTTCGTCATCGATCCGGTGGCGCCGCGGGGAACGGTGACGCTGCGGGCGGAGGGCGTCCATCTCGGCCCCATGCTGGCGATGGTCGCGGTGGATGGGCTGGAGGCCGGCGGGACGGTCAGCGGGAGCCTGCCGGTGCGCATCGCCGCCGACTCCGTTCATCTGGACGGCGGGCTGCTGGAGGCGGACGGCCCCGGCACGCTGCGCTACGACCCCGCGAATCCGCCCGGCTTCCTGCAGGGGGAGGAGGGCAGCCCGACCGCCCTGCTGATGGGGGCGCTGACCGACTTCCGCTACGACACGCTGAGCGCCACCGTGGAGGGGCAGGCCGGTGGCGAACTGGCGGTCGGCATCGCCATACGCGGGTCCAATCCGGCATTCTACGATGGCTATCCGGTCGCGCTTAATCTTAAGGTGAGCGGCGCGCTCGACCGGATTTTGCGGCAGGGACTGGACACCTACCGCATTCCCGAGACGGTGCGCGAGCGCATGACGGAGTTCCAACGAAGGAATCCATGAGACACACGGTTCGAAGCCGGCGCGTCCTGACCGCCGCAATCATCGCCGGGTTGGGGGCCGGGTTGGGGGCCGGATTGGGCGCCTGCACCCCGACCGTCAAGGTCGAGGCACCCGATAAGCCCATCGAGATCAACCTGAACATCCGGATCGAACAGGAAGTCCGGGTGAAGGTCGAACGGGACCTGGAAAAGGCCATCGCGGACGACCCGGCCCTGTTCGGCCTGCCGCCGGCCCAGGACGCCTCGGGCGCCGCGAAGGGAGGGAAGAAGCCATGAAGCGCATGTTTGCCGCCGCCGGGCTGGTGCTGGCGCTCGCCCTGTCGGTTCCCGTTCCGGCGCCGGCCCAGGACGCTCTGGGCGCCGCCAAGGCCGCCGGTCAGATCGGCGAGCGTCCGGACGGGCTGGTCGGGGCGGTCCCCGGCGCGCCGGCCTCCGCGGCCCAGCTTGCCGAGCAGGTCAACGCCCAGCGCCTCGCCCGCTACCGCGAGATCGCCGGCAGCAACGGCACCTCGGTGGATCAGGTCCAGTCTCTGGCCGGCAAACAGCTGATCGAGCGGACCCCCGCCGGCCAGTATGTGTTGTCGGGCGGGCGCTGGGTCCGCAAATAGGCCGCCGCCCGGCATGACCGCCGACCTCCGCGCCCGGCTCCGGGAGTGCCGCGCGGCCCGCGCCGCGGCGCCGGGGGATTCGGTGGCTTTGGCCGGGCTGTTCGGCGCGCTCGACGCGCTGGGGGAGCCCGGCACGCCGGAGGAGGCGGTGGCCCGCTCCGCCTTCGGCGAGGCGCTGCGGCGGCAGGGGCGGGCGGCGGAGGCCGAGGCGCATCACCGCGCCGCCCTGTCCTGGCTGCCGGATTTCGGCGGCAATTATTTCAACCTCGGCCTGACGCTCCAGGCGCTGGGCCGCACCGCGCAGGCGGTGGACGCCTATGGCGAGGCCGCGAGGCTGATGCCGCGATTCGCTCCGGCCCCCTGCAACCAGGGCGTCCTGCTCCGCGCGCTGGGGCGGCTGGAGGAGGCTGAGGCGGCGCTGCGCCGCGCCGTGGCGCTCGACCCCATGCTGGTTCCCGGCTGGCTCAACCTCGGCGCGGTGGCCCAGGGGCAGGGGTGGGGGGAGATGGCCGGGGCCTGCTACCGCAACGCCCTGGTCCTGCGCCCCGATCTGGCGGAAGCCCATGCCAATCTCGGGCTGACGCTGAAGGAGGCGGGGCGCCTCTCGGACAGCCTGCCGTCGTTCGAACGCGCCCTGGCGCTCGGCCTGCCCGACGCGGGCGGGATTCTCGCCCAACTCGTCCAGCAGATGCGCCACCTCTGCCGCTGGGACGGGCTGGCGGAGCATTCCGCGCAACTGGCCGCCCTGGTGTGCAACGGCGCCACGCGGCAGGTGCACCCCTGGATCTTCCTCGGCGAAGGCGCCGGGCCGGCGGCGGAATTGGCCTGCGCCCGCCGCTATTCGGACTGGCGGACGCAGGCCGTTGCCGCCATGCCGGTCCGTCGTGACTGTGGGCCGCGCGGCCGCCTGCGCATCGGCTATCTGTCCGCCGACTATCACGAGCACGCCACCGCCGCGCTGATCGCGGAACTGATCGAGCGCCACGACCGGGAGCGGGTGGAGGTCATCGGATACAGCCACGGCCCCGACGACGGCGGTCCGATGCGGCGCCGTCTGACCGCCGCCTTCGACCGCTTCGTGGACCTCTCCACCCACTCCCATGGCGGCGCGGCGGCGCGCATCCGGGAGGATGGGGTGGACATCCTGGTGGACCTGAAGGGATACACCCAGCACGCCCGGCCGGAGATCGCCGCCCACCGGCCCGCTCCGGTCCAGGCGCAGTGGCTGGGCTATCCGGGGACGATGGGGGCCGCTTTCATCGACTACGTGATCGGCGATCCGCTGGTCACGCCGCTCGACCGGCAGCCCTTCTATGCGGAGCGGATCGTTCAGCTTCCGGTCTGCTACCAGCCCAACGACCGAAGCCGGACCATCGGCCCCACCCCCACCCGCGCGGCCTGCGGCCTGCCGGAGCGCGGCATGGTCTTCTGCTGCTTCAACGCCGTCTACAAGATCACGCCGGTCCTGTTCGACCTGTGGTGCCGTCTGTTGCGTGCGGAGCCGGACAGCGTGCTGTGGCTGCTGGACAGCCATCCGGAAGCCAGCGCGAACCTGCGCCGGGAAGCCGTCCGCCGCGGCGTCGCGCCGGACCGGCTGGTCTTCGCGCCGCGGAAGCCGCCGGCGGAGCATCTGGCGCGCTACCGTCTGGCCGATCTGTTCCTGGACACCACTCCGGTCGGTGCCCACACCACGGCCAGCGACGCGCTGTGGGCGGGCCTTCCGGTGCTGACCGTACCAGGGGAGGGCTTCGCCTCCCGCGTGGGGGCGAGCCTGCTGCGCGCCGCCGGCCTGCCCGAATTGGCGGTCCGCTCGCTCGCCGACTATGAGACCACAGCCCTGCGGCTGGCCCGCGATCCGGACGGGCGCGTCCGGCTGAAGGCGCGTCTGGCCGATGAGCGAAGCCACGCGCCGCTGTTCGACACCGACCGCTTCGCCCGCGCGCTGGAGCGCGCCTATGCGACGATGTGGGGCATTCACGCGGCGGGCCAGCCGCCGCGTGCCTTCATCGTTGTGGACGAAAGCTAATCTTCAAGGGAAGGGGCAGCGGTCGGCGGTCACGTCCACGAAGGAGCGGGCGCCGGGCGCGAAGGTGAAGCGGTATTCGAGGTTGTCGAGCACCACCGTCTGGTGCAGGGGCAGCACGCCCTTGACGACCGTCTCCTTGCCGCCGGTGCCGGCGATCTTGATGGTCACAGGCTGGGCCGGGTCGAACCAGCTTTCGGGATTGCCCTGGGCGTTGCGTGCCGACAGACCTTCGCCGCTGACCGTCACCGCCCCGTTGTTGAAGCTGGTGGTGCGGTTGCCCGACTTCAGGAGCGGGGTCGCCAGGGCGAAGCGCTTGGTTTCCGCCGGCTGGCAATTGCGCACCGCCTGCACCTGGGAGATCACGAAGGCGAGACGGTTGGGGTCCATGCCGCCCTTCAGCCGCTCCGACACCAGCCCGGCCAGGCGCGCCAGATCGCCCGAGGGAACCTCACGCTGCAACCGCGCTTCCAACTCCGTCGCACGGGCCTCCGCCGTGCGGGCGGCGTGCTGCATCTGGCTGGCCAGCAGTTCCAGTTCCGCCTTCTGTCGCGACAGAGAGGAGATCTCCTCCCGCAACGTGACGTCGCGGCCCTTCAACTGCTCTATGCCCATCTGGTAGGCGAACAGGCCGACACCGAGGAGAACGGCGGCGAACAGAGCGAACTTCGCGAATCCCGCCCAGAAGCGGCGGCGATAGCGGCGTTCGTAGTCGTAGCGTCCCAAGGCCATGTGCAGCAAATCCGAACGGAAGAAGAGGGTGCTATGGCTATCCAGATCGGCCGTCCGATGCAACCCCTTGACCTTGGGGGAAGCGGCCGTTCCAGGTCAGTTGCTGCCCCCGGTCGGGCCGAGGAATCCGGCGCTGATGCCCGGCGTGCGGAACTCGCCGACGTTCTTGAACACGAAGCGGAAGAAGATGGTGTTCCCTTCCTCCTCGCCGTTCTGGATGGTGGTGTAGTCGCGCTGGGCGATGGTTTCGAAGATCAGGCATTCGTCCTGATAGCGCAGCACGCCCGCGCTGGCGCGCGGCCCGGCATCGGGACGGAACGCCTGGGAATGGGACAGGCTGAACGACCAGTATTGCGAGAAGTTGGACGACAGGCCGAAACTTGCCTGTTCCACCTCGTTCCGCTCCACGACGTACGGGTTCTCGGTCTGGTCCACGTAGGTGTAGGTGCTGTAGAGGCGCAGCAAGGGCACGCCGGCGGCGGCGTTGACCGAATGTCGGCGCGGCTTCAGCGTGTCATGGTCGATGCGGAAACCGTAATTCACGTCCAGCCAATCCGTCGGCCGCAGGTCGAGCCGGCCCACATAGTCCGACGACTTCTTGTCCAGGCCTGACCCGCCGCGGAAATTCCGGTTGTCGGCGGCACGGAAGCTCTGGCCGACGAACAGGCTTGCCGATCCTGACTTGTAGCCCTGGAAAGTCGTGCGCAGGCCGTAGGTTGCGCGCGTTCCGCCGTCCAGCCGGTCGATGCCGGTGAAGCGGTTGGGCATCAGCAGGTTGACCTCGTCGAACTCGACGTCGAGGCTGTCCTCGTTCGGGAAGGCCGGGTCGTTGCCCACATTCGGCGCCACGCTGAGCTGCCCGATCGGCTCGATGGTCTGGAAGTTGTTCTCGCCGTAGCGGACGAAGGGATAGCGGACCGTGGCCATGGCCTGCGGGAAGAAACGCAGGCGCTGGATGCTGTCGGTGCCTGTGCCGACGGGATCGTTCGGATCGAACTTCTGGGCCGTGTAGCCGGCCAGCAGGACGCTGCCCTCCAGCGTGGTGACGAAGCCCAGGTTGGAATAGATGTCCCGCTGCCAGCCCGGCTGCACGGCCAGCCGTTGGGTGTCGGGGCCGACACTGCCCGGGCGCGTGATGGCCAGCAGGCTGCTGTCCAGCGACCAGCGCCCGCCCATCAGGCTGCCCGGCTCGCCCAGCGCGTTGTAGCGCGCCTCGGGAAGCACATAGGGTTCCTGGACGGGGTTGCCCCAGCGCAGATCCTGAAAGCTGTAGGCGTTGACCGCCGCGTAGTTGCGCCCGTTGAACCCCTCGATGAAGGCGCGGCTGGTCAGCACCTCGTCCCGGATGTTGAAATAACGGCGCAGATACAGCTCGTCGCTGGCACGCTTCAGGTCGAAGCCCCAGCGCCACGTCTCATCGATGTCGAACAGGCCGCTGGCAAAGGCGTGACCGCGCAAGCGCCTGTCGTCGGCCCCCTTCAGCGTGCCGTTGGGGATTTCCCCTTGCGCGACGGAGCCGTCGAGCTGCAACCGCCCCTTCTCGAAGCGCTTGCGGTACTGGCCACCCAGGAACAGGCCCTGATTCGTGTAGCCGCCGACGTCGATGGTGGCGTCCTGGTCCGGCGCGATGTCCCAGTAGTAGTGCGAAATGACGCCGAAACCGAGTTCGGAACTGTTCCGGAAGCTCGGCGTCAGGAAGCCGGAGCGCCGTTCCACCGTGGGATCGGGGTGGGAGAGGTAGGGCGTGTAGAAGAACGGGACGCCGAACATTTCCATGTAGGCGTCGCGGTAGCGGACTTCGTGATCCTCGTTGTCCTGCACCACGCGGGCGGCGCGGATCTGCCAGACGGGCGCGCTGGTCGGGTCGGTCTTGCAGAGTTCGCAAGGGCTGTAGACGGCGCGGTTCAGGCGGATCAGCCGCCCGCCGCGCCGCTCGCCCTCGGCGCCGGCCATGCGGCTGTTGTCGGTCATCAGCACGCGGACGTTCTCGACGAACGCATCGCGCATGTCGTCCGTCAGTTCCGCGTAGTTGGAGAACAGGATGTCGCCCGAAGGCTCGACCAGACGGACGTTGCCCGAGGCGATCACCACCTTGGTCTTCTGATTGTAGGTGATGGTGTCGGCGTGGACGGTCCGCGCGCCCTGCGACAGCTCCACATTGCCCGACGCCGTGACGAGGCTGTTCGCCTCGTCGAAGGTGACCGTGTCGGCTCCCAGAAGGACCGGCGGGTCCTGGGGCTTTCCATCGGCCTGCGCCGGCGGGACGACGACTTCAAGCCGCCCTCCCTGGTCCGGCCCCGCGGCGGCCGGGGCGGGCGGCTGCTGGGCATCGGCCAGATCGGCCAGGACGACGCCGCAGGCGGCCATCAGGGCGATTACGCCTGACCGCAGGACCAGCGACCGGCGGTCCAACGGGCGGTGCGTCTTCGGGCTGGTGGCGCTGGAGCGCCGGGCATGTCGGGACGGAAACTGGGACATGCCGAACGTTTGAGGTAACCATTCGGCCAAGTCAACGGTTTCGCAGCACGTCTCGCGAATTGTCCAACGTCTGTTGCCGGCAGGGGGGATATGAAAAAAGGGGACCCGCCGCGGGAGGCGGAAGTCCCCTTGTTCAAACCGGATTCAAGGCGGTTTTCGCGCCCTTTCGACCCTTAGGCGAAGGCCTTGAAGGCGATCAGGGTGAAGGTGTCGCGCACGCCTGAGAGGGTCTGGATGTTTTCGGTCACGAATCGGCCGATGTCCAGATCCTGGGGCAGATAGCACTTCATCAGCAGGTCGTATTGGCCGGAGATGGAGTGCACCTCCGACACCTGCTCGATGTCCTGAACGGCCTGATCGGCCACCTGATAGGCTTTGCCCAGATCGCACTTGACCATGACGAAGATGGTCTGCATGGCGGTCAGCCCTCCTGCGGGGATTGCTCGGCGGGTTCCACCGGGGCCGGGCGCCGCGCGGAGCGCAGCATGAAGGCCGGCATATGGTCGCCGAAACCGATCACGGGCGTGTCGTCCTCGTCCTCGTCGCGGCGGCGGCGGCGATCGCGGTCACGATCCCGGCGCGGCTCCTGGCGGCGGCTTTCGGCGGCGGCCAGCGATTCGCGCGGCTGACGCTCCTCACGGGGCTGCCGATCCTCTCGGGCCGGGCGTTCCTCGCGCGGTTGACGCTCCTCACGGGCCTGACGCTCCTCGCGGGGCGCACGATCCTCACGCTCGGGGCGCCCGGCGCGCTCACGCGGCGCGCGCTCGCCGCGCTCCTTGTCCTTGCCCCGGCCACGGCTGCGGCCACGGCGCGCCTCGTCCTCGCTGAGGAACTCGGCCGACTCGAGGCCATCGATGGCGATCAACGGAATCTCCCGCTTGATGAGACGGCTGATGGCTGAAACCTGCTTGCCGTCCAGGGGGCTGGCGAGCATGAAGGCGCGGCCCGTACGGCCCGCCCGGCCCGTGCGCCCGATGCGGTGAACATAGTCTTCCGCGCTGATCGGCACATCGAAGTTAAAGACGTGGCTGAGGCCCTGGACGTCCAGTCCGCGCGCCGCCACGTCGGAGCAGACGAGCAACGTGATGTCGCCCTTCTTGAACGCCTCCAGCGTCTCCGTCCGCTTGGACTGCACCATGTCGCCGTGCAGGGCCCCGGCGTTGAAGCCGTGGCTTTCCAGCGACTTCTGCAGGATGGCGACGTCGCGCTTGCGGTTGCAGAAGATGAAGGCGTTCTTCACGTCCTCGGTGCGCAGCAGATGACGCAGCGCCTTGCGCTTGTCCTCCTCATGAACCAGGGCCATGGCCTGGGTCACCGTCTCCGCCGGGGAGGCGGGCGGGGCGACGGTCACTTCCTTCGGGTTCGACAGGAAGGCGTCGGCCAGACGGCGGATTTCCGGCGGCATGGTGGCGGAGAAGAACAGCGTCTGGCGCAGCTTCGGCAGCTTGCTGACGATCCGTTCGATGTCCGGGATGAAGCCCATGTCGAGCATCCGGTCCGCCTCGTCGATGACGAAGACCTTGATGTCGTTGAGCATGATGTTGCCGCGCTCGAACAGGTCGATCAGCCGGCCCGGCGTCGCGATCAGCACGTCCACCCCGCGGTCCAGCCGCTTCACCTGCTCGGTGAAGGTTTCGCCGCCGATCAGGAGCGCCATGCTGAGCTTGTGGTGCTTGCCGTAGGTCTCGAAGCTTTCGGCGACCTGCGCCGCCAGCTCCCGAGTCGGCTCCAGGATGAGCGACCGGGGCATGCGCGCCCGCGCCCGGCCCGAAGCCAGGATGTCGATCATCGGCAGGGTGAAGCTGGCCGTCTTCCCGGTGCCGGTTTGCGCGCAGCCGAGCACGTCGCGGCCTTGCAGGACCCAGGGAATGGCCTGTTCCTGAATTGGCGTCGGCTGGGTGTAACCTTTATCCTCGATTGCCCGCAGGACGTCAGGTCCAAGCCCAAGTTCCGAAAAGAGCATCCAACCTGTTTCTGTCTGGAGTGCGAAAATCGTGCCGATGCGGCCCGACGATTAGATGGGGCGGCAGAATATGAAGTCAAAGGGCGCTGTCAATAGACCTTGTGATGGAATCGCGCATTGCGTGGGGCCGGAAGGGCCGCTTGGCGCTTCGCGCCCGCTCGGCTAGGCTGTGAAAACACCCTGTAAACCGCGGAAATCCGGCATCGGCGGCGGTTGGTGAGCGCCTCGCCGCCATTTCGCCGCCCGGACCGGACAATGAAAAAAGGCAGCTCTCCGATGCTTCTTTCCTCCGAACGCTCTGTCCTGGTGGTGGTCGATATCCAGGAAAAACTGATGCCGGCCATCGCCGAGTCCTCGCGGGTGGAGCGCAACGCCGCCACGCTGCTGAAGGCCGCCGCCTTGCTGGGCGTGCCGGCCTTCGCCACCGAACAGTACCCCAAGGGACTCGGCCCGACCGCCGCGTCCCTGCGCGCCCTGCTGCCGCCGGACGGGGTGGTCGAGAAGATCACCTTCTCCGCCGCGCGGGAGCCGGCCTTCATGGACCGGCTGGAGCGACTGGGGCGCCGCCAGGTCGTGCTGGCCGGGTCGGAGGCCCATGTGTGCGTGATGCAGACGGCGCTGTCGTTGCTCGAACTGGGTTTCGAGGTGGTGCTGGTGGCCGACGCCGTGTCGTCGCGCGTTCCCGCCAACGCAGAGCTTGGCATCGCCCGCATGCGCGCCGCCGGGGCGACCATCGTCAGCACGGAGATGGTTCTGTTCGAATGGGTGGAGCGGGCGGGCACCCCGGCCTTCAAGGCCGTCCTGGAACTGGTCCGCTGACCGCAAGTGGAGAGGACGAGGGATGAGCGACCGGATTCCACTGATCCTGCTGCCCGGCATGCCGCTGGACGCCGCGCTGTGGGAGCACCAGACCCGCCATCTGGCCGATGTGGCGGAACCGGCCGTCGGCGACCTGACGGGGCGGGACTCCATGGCCGCCCTGGCCGCCGCGGTGCTGGCCCGGGCGCCCGGGCGCTTCGCGCTTGCCGGCCTGTCGATGGGCGGCTACGTCGCCTTCGAGATCCTGCGGCAGGCTCCGGAGCGGGTGGCGAAGCTCGCCCTGCTGGACACCAGTGCCCGCCCCGACACGCCGGAACAGACCGCCACCCGGCAGGATGCCGTGCGTCTGGTGGGCCAGGGCCGGTTCCGGCAGGTGGTGGCCGCGGGCATGCCGCGCCTCGTCCATCCCGACCGCAGCACAGACGCCGCTCTGGTCGAGTCGGTTCAGGCGCAGGCGCAACGGGTCGGCCCGGACGGCTACGTGCGCCAGCAGACCGCCATCATGAACCGCCCTGACAGCCGCCCCGGCCTGGGAAGCATCGCCTGCCCGACGCTGGTGCTGTGCGGCCGGCAGGACGCGATCACGCCCCCGGCGTTGCATGAGGAAATCGCCGGAGGCATTCCCGGCGCCCGCCTCGTCCTCATCGAGGATTGCGGCCACCTGTCGGCCATGGAGCAGCCGCAGGCGGTCACCGCCCTGCTGCGGGAGTGGCTGCTCTACGCCTGAACCCGTCGCCTGTCTCAGCAGTCAGGCCCGCCGCCGCAGCCGTCCAGATCGGCGCGGCGGGCCGGAAAAAGGGAGAAGGTCATGTCGCTGATGAGCGACCGGAAATCCGGATCGTTCGGCCCCTGCGGACGGTCGAGCCAGCCGGTGGCCGAGGACAGCGGGCCGCCGCCGCGGCAGAAGGCGCCCTGGACCACGATGGGGCCGCCGGGCGGGCTGGTGCGCAGGGGCTGACCGCTGCACAGGTGGGAATTCAGGGTCGTCTCGGCGAGGTTGAAGGCCAGGACCACGCGGTAATCGGGCCGCGCCGTCGCATTCGGCGTTGTGGTGAAGTTGGTCCGCACGCCGGAAATGCGGTTCTGCATATTGTCGGTCACCAGTTGCCCGAACGTCTGCGGGTCCATCCCGAAGGGGTTGCCGTGGATCACCACGCGCAGATCGCGGTTCGAGGCCGCGTAGGAAACCTCGCTAAACGTGTAGGCGGGGACGGGCAGGTCGGCCACCACACGCTCATTGGTGCAGGCCGCCGCCGCCGCGCAGAGGGCGAGGGCGAAGGCGCGGAACAGGAAGGTCATGGCTCGCCTGGGCTGAAAAGAACGGTCATGGACGTGAACAATCATGGGCCATCGTCGAGTCACCGGCAAGCCCATCCCCCCGGAAGGGCCACCAATCAGCCGACCATGTATCCCGGCGGGGTCCAGTCGGCGCGCAGCCAGTTCCGGGCGGCGCGTTCGATCAGCTCCGGATAGTTGGCGACCTCCGCGGGGCCGATCAGCGGCAGGCCCATCTCCTCCACGATGCGGGCGACGGCCGGGCCGTCCAGAGGCAGGCCGAGTTGGCGGGCGCGGTGGGCGATGTCCATCTCCTGGCCCCAGTAATAGACGCGGGCGGCGCGCGTGTTCGCCCACATGCGGCGGACCTGCTCCAACCTCCCGTCGCCGTACAGCGGCTGCCAGATGTCGGGCATCAGGAAGTCCACCGGTTCGTCGGGGGCATAGCTCAGGGCGTCGCCCTGGATCACCGTCACCTTGGCCGCGGCGTCGGGCGGAAGCTGCCCCAGCACGTCCATGGCGGCGTTCACGGCGATCACCTCCGGGTCGAACTCGATCACCGTCACGCGGGTCACCTCGGGCCGCAGCGCGGTGTTGGCGACCGCCCAGCCCATGCCCATACCCATCACGACCGTGTGACCGGTGGCGAAGCGGCAGCCGATCTCCTGGCTTTCGATCTCCATGGGAGTGATGGACATCCAGGTCCGTGGCTTGTCGTCGTCATGGCGGATGAGCCCGGCCATGTCGGTGACCAGCATCGTGTCGCTCCAGTACCCCTTGCAAAACACCATCGGAGCGAGCAGAAGCTCCCAGCGGTCGCCTCGCCACGGGCGGTAGGTCGGGCGAAAAAGATCCGTCTGGTAGAGGGTCGGCGCAATGGTCATCCTTCAGCGGCCCCGAAGCGTTTGTTTGCACGCTTCCGATCCTACACCGCGGCGGACTACACGTCGATGTCGTCGACCCGGACGAACTTCGCGTTCTCCTGGATGAACTGGAACCGCAGTTCCGGACGGCGGCCCATCAGCTCCTCCACGCGGGACCGGGTGGCCTTGACGTCCTCCGCCTGCTCCGGATCGGCGGCGTTTGGAACGACGACGCGCAGCAGCGTGCGCTTGGCCGGGTCCATGGTGGTTTCGCGGAGCTGCGCCGGCATCATCTCACCCAAGCCCTTGAAGCGGCTGATCTCCACCTTCTTGCCCTTGAACATCCTGTTCAGGAGTTGGTCCTTGTGCGCGTCGTCGCGGGCGTAGACGGACTTGGCGCCGTGGCTGATGCGGTAGAGCGGCGGCAGGGCCAGATACAGATGCCCGTTCTGGATCAGCCCGCCCATCTCCCGGTAGAAAAAGGTCATCAGCAGCGAGGCGATGTGCGCGCCGTCCACGTCCGCGTCGGTCATGATGATGACCCGCTCGTAGCGCAGCTTGTCGCTGGAGAAGTCCTTGCCCACGCCGCAGCCGAGCGCCTGGGTGAGGTCGTTCAGCTCCTGGTTCGCCTTCATCTTGTCGGCGGAGGCCGAGGCGACGTTCAGGATCTTGCCGCGCAGCGGCAGGATGGCCTGGGTTTCGCGGTTGCGCGCCTGCTTGGCGGAGCCGCCCGCGGAATCGCCCTCCACCAGGAAGATTTCCGTCCCTTCCGGCGAATTGCGGGAGCAGTCGGCCAGCTTACCGGGCAGGCGCAGGCGGCGGGTCGCGGTCTTGCGCCCCATCTCCTTGGACTGCTTGCGCTTGGCGCGCTCCTCCGCCTTCTCGATCAGCCGTTCCAAAAGGGCGTTGGACGAGGACGGGTCGCCGGACAGCCAGTGGTCGAAGTGATCCTTGACCGCCGCCTCGACCAGCCGGTGGGCTTCCGCCGTCACCAGCTTCTCCTTGGTCTGTCCCTGGAAATGCGGCTCGCGGATGAAGACCGACAGCAGAATGCAGGCGTCGCCCATCACGTCGTCCGCGGTGACCTGGGCGGCGCGCTTGTTGTTGGTCAGCTCGCCATAGCCCTTCAGGCCGCGGGTCAGCGCGGCGCGCAGGCCCGCCTCGTGCGTGCCGCCCTGCGGGGTGGGCACGGTGTTGCAGTAGGTGTGGGAGAAGCCCTCGTCATCCTCCGGCCAGGCGATGGCCCATTCCACGCGGCCCTGCTGGTTCGGGAAGTCCAGCGCGCCGGAGAAGGGCAGGGGCGTCAGCGTCCGCCGTTCCTTCAGCGCGGCGTTCAGGTAGTCGAGCAGGCCGCCGGGGAAATGCAGCGTCTCCTGCGCCGGGGTGGTGGACTCCGCCGACAGAAGGGCCGGGTCGCAGCTCCAGCGGATTTCCACGCCCCGGTAGAGATAAGCCTTGGAGCGGGCCAGCCGGTACAGCCGGTGCGGCTCGAAATGGGCGGCTTCCCCGAAGATCTCCGGATCGGCGTGGAAGCGGATGGTGGTGCCGCGGCGATTGGCCGCGCCCTGCCGGGCAAGCGGTCCCTGCGGCAGACCGCGGCTGTAATGCTGCACGTAGAGCTGGCGTTCGCGCGCCACCTCCACCGTCAGCCGGTCGGACAGGGCGTTCACCACGGACAGACCCACGCCGTGCAGGCCGCCCGAGGTCTGGTAGATCTTGTTGGAGAACTTGCCGCCCGAATGCAGGGTCGTGAGGATGACCTCCAAAGCCGACTTGCCGGGGTATTTCGGGTGGTCGTCGATGGGGATGCCGCGCCCGTTGTCGCGCACCACCACCGTGCCGTCGGCGGTCAGCTCCAGGTCGATGCGGCTGGCGTGGCCGGCCACCGCCTCGTCCATGGCGTTGTCCAGAACCTCGGCCACCAGATGGTGCAGCGCCCGGTCGTCGGTGCCGCCGATGTACATGCCGGGGCGCCGGCGGACGGGCTCAAGCCCCTCCAGAACTTCGATATCCTGGGCGGAATAGGTCTCGGCCTTGGGCGCCGTGTTCTCGAAAAGATCGCTCATGGCCCCAGTTATAGGAATTTCGTCAGGGCTGCGCAAGCGCATGCGGTGGCTCCTATATACTCTCCGCACCATATTTTGTGAGATGGTTTTTCGACTCCGGGAGGCCCCGAGAGAAACGACGGCGGGAGGAACGATGAGCGACGGCACGCGCACCGACGACAATGCGGCCCACCCGGACATGGACCGGGGGCCGGCCCTGCGCACCATCGCCATGCCGGCGGACACAAACCCCAACGGTGACATTTTCGGCGGCTGGCTGCTGGCGCAGATGGATCTGGCCGGCGGCGTGGCCGCCCTGCGGCGCGCCGGCGGGCGCGTGGCGACGGTGGGGGTCGAGGCGATGACCTTCCACAAACCGGTCTATGTCGGCGACGAGGTGAGCTGCTTTGCCCATGTGGAGAAGGTGGGCCGTACCTCCATCCGCGTCCGGGTCGAAACCTGGGTGCGCCGCCAGCGCGGCGCGGGGGATGCCATCAAGGTGACGGAAGGCGTCTTCACCTACGTCGCCATCGGAGACGACCGCCGGCCGCGCGAAGTTCCGCCGGAGTGATGCGCCGCAACCTGCGTTCTTTCGGAGGTTGCGCCTGGTAAGACGTTCGTTGGGGGAGTAGCCCGTCTATTACTCGGTGGCGCAAAGAGCATGGCTTGGTGAATTCTTCCGAATTTCTTCTTTTCCGTTTGACCCGAAGAATCGCGTGTGATTCCATCATGCCGCCATGACCATGCTTCTGAACCTCACCGACTCGCTGAAACGCGCGGCGAAAAGCGCCCTTCGCCAGGCCATCGGCCCGGCCATCGGCTCCTGCGTCGTTGCTTATTTCGTCTATTACGCCGTCCAGGGAGACCGCGGGCTGCTCGCCATGAATCACCTGAAGGCGGAGATCGCCACGGCGGAATCCGTCCTGGATCAGGTGCGGGCCGAGCGCGAGCGAATGGACCGCCGCGCGCAACTGATGCGCAGCGACCATCTGGACCGCGACATGCTGGACGAGCGCGCACGCACGATGCTGAACCTTTCCGGGCCCCGCGACGTCATGATCGCGCTTCCCCCGGTGCGGGACGAGGATGATGCTAGCGCTGAGAAGCAGCCCAGATCAGTGAATTAACCGAAACTCGGTTAACGCCGAATTTCGTGTTTAAAAACAGTTATTTGCGTCGAACGCGCTTGTCGTGTACTGTGCACCCCGCATCCGCTTCCGGTGCGAGGGGAATATGCCCTCGCAACGTGCTGCAGCCGAAGCTGTTCGTTTGCCGTCGCTGCATAAACCCTGGGGAGGAAACATGGCCGCATCACGACGCCGTCCGAAGGCGCAGACTGAATCCGCGCCGAAGCAGGCCGCTTCGGCCGATGAAATGATCAAGTTCTACCGTGAAATGCTGCTGATCCGCCGCTTCGAGGAGAAGGCGGGCCAGCTCTACGGCATGGGCCTCATCGGCGGTTTCTGCCACCTCTACATCGGCCAGGAAGCCGTTGTGGTCGGCATCCAGGCCGCGCTGAAGGACAACGACGACGTCATCACCAGCTACCGTGACCACGGCCACATGCTGGCCTGCGGCATGGACCCGAAGGGCGTGATGGCGGAGCTGACCGGCCGCCGCGGGGGCTACTCCAAGGGCAAGGGCGGCTCGATGCACATGTTCAGCCGCGAGAAGAATTTCTACGGCGGCCACGGCATCGTCGGCGCGCAGGTTCCGCTGGGCACCGGTCTGGCCTTCGCGCACAAGTACAACAAGGACGATGGCCTCGCCGCGGTCTATTGCGGCGACGGCGCCATCAACCAGGGCCAGGTTTACGAGAGCTTCAACATGGCGGCGCTGTGGAAGCTGCCGGTGCTCTACGTGATCGAGAACAACAAGTACGCCATGGGCACCTCGCAGGAGCGCGCATCGGCGGGCGAACTGCACCAGCGCGGCGCCGCGTACGGCATTCCGGGCCATCAGGTCAACGGCATGGACGTCCTGGAGGTCCGCGAGGCCGCCGACAAGTGGGTGGACTACATCCGCGCCGGCAACGGCCCGGTCATCCTGGAAATGAAGACCTACCGCTACCGCGGCCACTCGATGTCCGACCCGGCCAAGTACCGGACCAAGGAGGAGGTCGAGAAGATGCGGAGCGAGTCCGATCCGATCGACAATCTGAAGCGGGTCCTGCTGGAAGGCGCTTACGTGACCGAGGACCAGCTCAAGGAGATCGACCGCGAGGTCAAGGCCGTGGTGACCGAGGCCGCGGAATTCTCGCAGCAGAGCCCCGAGCCCGATCCGGCGGAACTGTGGACCGACGTTCTGATCGAAGCCTGACGACAACGATAAGCAGGAGCGGCGCCAAGGGCCGGAGGCATCGCCTTCCGGTGAACCCGCGCCGCCGGAGGTTGAGGAATGCCGATCGAAGTGCTGATGCCGGCGCTGTCGCCCACCATGACCGAGGGCAAGCTGGCGAAGTGGGTCAAGAAGGAAGGTGACGAGGTCAAGTCCGGCGACGTGCTCGCCGAGATCGAGACCGACAAGGCGACCATGGAGGTCGAGGCGGTGGACGAAGGCCGCATCGGCAAGATCCTGGTCGCCGAGGGCACCGAGAACGTCGCCGTGAACACCCCCATCGCCGTGATCCTCGGCGAGGGCGAGAGCGTGACCGACGCCGTGTCCGGCTCCCCGGCGCCGGCGCCGAAGGTCGCCGCCGAGCCGGTGGTGCAGGACACGGGCGCCCACGCCCCGGCCACCCTGCCGACCGGCCCGTCCACGGGTCCGTCCGCCGCCCCGCCGGCCTCCGACGAGGACAGGTTCTTCGACAAGACGGTGAAGAAGACCGTCCGCGAAGCGCTGCGCGACGCCATGGCGGAGGAGATGCGCCGCGACCCGACCGTCTTCCTGATGGGCGAGGAGGTCGCGCAGTACCAGGGCGCCTACAAGGTGTCGCAGGGCCTGCTCCAGGAATTCGGCGCCGACCGCGTCATCGACACGCCGATCACCGAGATCGGCTTCGCCGGCCTGGGCGTCGGTGCGGCCTTCCGCGGCCTGCGCCCGATCGTGGAGTTCATGACCTTCAACTTCGCGATGCAGGCCATCGACCACATCGTGAACTCCGCCGCCAAGACGCTCTACATGTCTGGCGGCCAGATGGGCTGCCCGATCGTGTTCCGCGGCCCCAACGGCGCCGCCGCCCGCGTCGCCGCGCAGCACAGCCAGGACTTCACCCCCTGGTACGCCAGCGTTCCGGGCCTGAAGGTGGTGGCGCCCTACAGCGCCTCGGACTTCAAGGGCCTGATGAAGTCGGCCATCCGCGATCCGAACCCGGTCATCTTCCTTGAGAACGAGATCCTCTACGGCCAGTCCTTCGAGGTGCCGGAGAGCGAGGACTTCATCGTTCCGATCGGGCGCGCCAAGATCCGCCGCGCCGGCACGGACGTGACCATCACCGCCCATTCGCTGATGGTCAGCTACGCGCTCGCCGCCGCGGAGCTGTTGGAGAAGGAGGGCATCAGCGCCGAGGTCATCGACCTGCGCACGATCCGTCCGCTCGACACCGAAACCATCGTCAACTCCGTCAAGAAGACCAACCGCCTCGTCACCGTCGAGGAGGCCTGGCCGACCTGCGGCATCGGCGCCGAGCTGTCGGCCCTGATGATGGAGCACGCCTTCGACTATCTGGACGCCCCGGTGATCCGCGTGACCGGCCTCGACGTGCCGATGCCCTACGCGGCGAACCTGGAAAAGCTCGTTCTTCCTTCGCCGGACCGCATCGCGGAAGCGGCGAAGAAGGCCTGTTACCGCAAGTAAGGAGGGCGAGCGAATGACCATCCAGATTCTGATGCCCGCCCTCTCCCCCACGATGACCGAGGGCAACCTCGCCAAGTGGCTGAAGAAGGAAGGCGACGCGGTGAAGTCCGGCGACGTGATCGCCGAGATCGAAACCGACAAGGCCACCATGGAGGTCGAGGCGGCGGACGAAGGCCGTCTCGGCAAAATCCTCGTGCAGGCCGGCACGCAGGGCGTCGCGGTGAACACCCCGATCGCCGTGCTGCTGGAAGAGGGCGAGGACGACAACGCGCTGAACAAGGCCGCTGCCCCGGCTCCCGCTCCGGCGGCGGCGCCCGCCGCGGCTCCGGCCCCGGCGGTGTCCGCTCCGGCACCGGCACCGCAGGCC
>JAEYPE010000077.1 GCA_023411035.1 Pseudomonadota bacterium | reverse complement strand
GTGGGGGGCAGCCCGCCCCGGCCGGATAGGTCCACGGAGCCTCGCTCCTTCGCATTGGGGATACTGACGCGCAAGACGCGGCGCGCAGACACCCGTAATAGGAGGCGAGCCGTTAACAGTGGGTTTCATTTATTCGCTTTCGTACGATGGCCCACCACTGCCGACAGGCGGTTCCCGCCGGTCAGTGCCGGTTCACCAGCACGAGAATCTTCTCTTCGAGCTGTTCGGGAGAGAAGGGCTTGGCGATGTAGGCGGTGACGTCATGGGCCATGGCCTCTTCCACCGAAATGATGGTGGCGAGCGCCGTCACCATCAGGAACGGCATGTCGGGCCGCACGGCACGGACCAGCTTCAGGAACTCCAGCCCCGACAGGCGCGGCATCTTCCAGTCGCAGACGATCAGGTCGAAGGCGTCCTCCCGCTCCTCGAACCGGGCCAGCGCCTCGCGCCCGTCCGCGGCGATGGTCAGATCGGTGATGCCCAGGTCGCGCAGGATCATCTCCACATAGCCGCGCGCCGCCGGCTCGTCGTCGGCCAGCAGCACGCGCAGCGTGTTCATGGGGCGCATCGGCAGGCCGGCGGCGTCCAGCGTGGCGAAGAACTGGGCGAAGCGGTCGGAGCGCTGCTCCGTCGCGTCCTTCCAGCGGGTGAGGTAGGCGCGCAGGAAGGCGGTGGAGCGGACATGGTGGCCGACCAGATCCCGCGCCGCCGCCACGCATTTCCCCTCGGTGAAGGCGCCCTCGGCCAGCAGGCTGGCGAACTCCATCACCTCCTCCACATGGGGCGGACGGTCCTTGGCGATGCGGGCGAAGACCTTGTTGGCGCGCAGGAACGTGTTCTGGATCTCGTCCAGCATGCGGACGTAGCGCTCGCGCAGGCCCTCCGGCAGGGTGGAGCGCTGGACCCGCCGTTGCAGGTCGGCCAGCACCTTGATGCGGGCGCGCGGCGTGCGGGCCGTCTCGAACAGGCGCTGGGTGAAGTCGCGGGCCTCCATGTGGCGGCGCAGATGGGCGACGACCATGCGCCGGCTGCGCTCCCCCGACACCGCCCCTTCGAAGGCCAGCAGATCGACGATGCGGGCGTAGTGGCTCTTGGCGTGCAGCACCACCTCCAGCCGCGCACCGGACAGCAGCAGCGCCACCCGCCGGTCGAGCAGCCGGGTGGTGCGCTCCCCGCCGATGACTCTGCCCTTCACCTTCAGGCGGGCGGCGAGGAGGCCGATGGCCGACAGCTCGTCCAGCACCGCCGCCACGCTGTTCGGCTCCGCCTTCGCGGCGGACAGCGGCTCGTCGCCGAGCAGGGCATGGTGAATCCCCGCCTCCAGCCCCAGCCGGGCGGCGCGGGCATGATGACGGGCGATGAAGGCGGACAGGCGGTGCAGGACCGCCGGGGCGCCGGGATGGGACGGCGCCTCTCCCCGCCAGATCATCGCCATGGCGTCCAGCACGCCGCGCAGGCCATCCGCCCATTTGAACAGCGCCTCGACCACCAGCCCGTTCGCCAGCATTTCCCCGATGAACTGGTCGAGGATGGCGACGCCTTCGCCGGACAGCCCCTCCCCGGCAAGCGACAGGATGCGCACCAGCCGAAGCTCGTGGTTGCCGCCCTCCCCCAGCCAGGCGGACAGCCAGGAATCGATGGTGTAGCGCCCTGCGAACCCCGGCATCCGCGCCATGGTCTGGGCCACCGCGGCGGCGAACTGCTGGACGTCGAAAGACAGGGACGCACCGCTGTGGGCGCGCCGGGCGGTGAGGGCCATCACCTCCTGCTCAAGCCGCTTCAACTCCTCCAGCCGCATGGCGGGGGACCGGCGTCCGGGACGGGCCTGCCGCTGGGCCACCCGTTCCAGGACCAGGGGGCGGCGGGGCCAGTCGAGGAAGGAGCGCTGCGGCTCCACCTTGTGCAGGAATTCGGTGGGGGTGATGCCGCGCGCCTCCAGAAACTCCGCGAGTTCCTCCGCGATCAGGAAACGGGCGGCGGGAGAGAAGATCTCCTCCACCCGGACGCAGACGGCGGCCTCGGGCGGCTCCTCCACCGTGTCGCCGCTCAGCTCGCCCAGAAGCGCATCGACGTCGTAGACGCCGATGGGAATGCTCTCGGGCGGGGGTGGCGGGGGTGGCGGAATGACGCTCATCGGTGTCCCGCCGTCAGATCAGCAGCGCGTGGATCGCGTCGGCCAGTTCGTCCGGGTTGATCGGCTTGCGCAGGAAGACGATGCGGCGCCCATCGGCCAGCAGGTCATCCAGGCTTTCCGTCTCCGGCGGGTAGCCCGACATCAGGACGGTCGGCAGATCCGGATTCTCCCGGCGCAGGGCGCGCGCCACCGACGCCCCGCCGACCAGCGGCATCACGAGGTCCGTCACCAGCAGGTCGAAGGCCCCGCCATGGTCGGCATAGGCCCGCAGGGCTTCGGCGCCGTCGGCGGCGCAGACCACCCGCATGCCCATATCCTCCAGCGTCAGGCGGATGAAGTCGCGCACCTGCTCCTCATCCTCCACCAGAAGGACGGTGGCGGCCATGGACAGCCCCTCCGGCTCGCCGTCATCGGCATCGAGGAAGAAGGCGTCGTCCAGGCCGGGGGCGTCCGGCTCCAGCAATTCCGCCACGCCCTCCGACGGGAAATGGAGCGTGAATACGGTGCCGCGGCCCAGTTCCGTGTCCACGTCCACCGTGCCGCCGGCCCGCGCGACCGTGGAATAGACGAGCGCCAGCCCCAACCCGGTTCCGGCCCCCGGCTCCTTGGTGGTGAAGAAGGGTTCGAAGATGCGGTCGATCACCGCCGGGTCGATGCCGCATCCGGTGTCGGTGACGGTGACGGTCACGCCGGGACCGTCCGCCCGATGCACAGCGATGGTGATCGGGCCGCCCTCCGGCATGGCGTCGCGTGCGTTGAGGACGAGGTTGAGCAGCGATTGGTGCAGCAGGGCGGGGTCGATGGTCACCACCGCGGCGCCGCCCGCGCCCTCGATCCGCAGCGGGTGGCGTTCGCCCAGCGTGGGACCCAGGAAGCGGCGCAGGTCGTCGACGACCGCGCCGACGCGCACGGGCCGCACCGCGTCCGTCTGGCCGGGCCGCCCGAAGCTGAGAAGCTGCGCGGTCAGGCCGGAGGCGCGGTCGGTCGCCTTGATGATCTCGGTCAGACATTGCTCGACCCGCGGGCGGTCCTGCGGGGCGCGGCGGGCCATTTGGGCGAAGCCGCCGATGGCCGTCAGCATGTTGTTGAACTCGTGCGCGATGCCGCCGGCCAACTGGCCGATGGCCTGCATTTTCTGCGCCTGCTGGATGGCGCGCTCCGCCTGCTTGCGCCCGGTGATGTCGTTGAGGACGAGGAACCACGCCGCCTCCCCCGCCACCGCGAATGCCCCCACCGTGAAGGGATGGATGCCGACTTCCAGTTCCCGCAGGGTGCCCTGCGGAGTGACGAAGCGGGCCTCGACCGGCGGCGGGGCCTCTTGACCGGCGCCGGGCGGGGGCAGCCAGTCGAACAGCCGCTGCGCCCCGTCGAACTCCGTCGCCCCGACCAGCGGGATGCGCAGCATGGCGTCCGGATCGCCGCTGCCCAGGATCAGCGCGGCGGACCGGTTGGCGAAGCGCACCCGCAGCCCGTCCCAGATCAGGATGCCGTAGGGCGCCATCTCCACCAGCCGGCGGTAACGCGCCTCGCTGTCGGCCAGCGCCTCCTCATGGCGCTTCAGTTCGGTGATGTCGGTGAGGATCTTGACGACCCCGCCGGAGCGGGTGGCGTGCTCGCTGATGCGGTACCAGCGCCCGTCACCAAGCTGGTGGTCGGTCGGCGGTCCGTTGCGGGTGTGGCGGTTCAGCCGCTCCGCGATCCAGTCGGACGGGTCGCCCAGATCGTTGCCGGCAGCGCCCCGCTCCACCGCCACCCGCAGCAGATCGGCGAAGCGGACGCCGGGAACCAGATGGTCGGACAGCAGCGGATAGGCGGCGCGGTAGCGGTCGTTGCACAGCACCAGCCGCCCGTCCGCGCCGAACAGCACGAAGCCTTCGGACACGCAGCCGATGGCGTCGGACAGCAGGGCGCGGAAATGCGCCTCGCCCTCCCCCTCCCCTTCCCCCTCGTCCGGTTGCTCCCTGGCCGGCTCCGTGGCCGGTTCCGCAGCCGGTTCGTCCAGGACGGCGGTCAGCCGGTCGCGCAGCGCCCGCAACGGCTCCCGCAGGTGGGCCAAGGCGGCGGGCGGCGCGGCGGTCAGCCGCACGCCCAGGCTGGTGATGAGCTCCGCAAGCTCTTGGTCGGGCCGGTCCATAGCCCGGTATTCAACCATTACCCCCGGCCCTCCCGCCAGTTGATTCGGCGATCAGCCGTGCCTCGGGAAGTGGTGATGGCCGTGGTCGCAGACGCCGCGCGAATGCTTGTCGTCGCAGGTCTCGCCGGAGGCGGTCAGGCCGATCCAGGCGTGCAGCGCGTTGGGGTCGAAACCGGCCTTGTGGTCCTTCCCGACCTGAAGCAGCGGGCGGCGGATCAGGTCGCGGTCGGCCAGCAGGGTGGCCAGGGCCGAGTCCTCATCCATCTCGTCGGGCTTCACCGCGCCGGTCTTCACGGCGGCGGCGCGGCGGTTGAACCATTCCTCGACCGGACGATCCTCGAAGAAGGGACGCAGGGTTTCCGCGGTGAAGGGTTCCGCCGCCAGATCGCGTTCCACCAGCGTGTGGCCGGCGGCCTGAAGCTGAAGCTTCTGCTTTGCGTTCGCCGTGCAGCCGGACAGACCGAAAAAGATCACTTCCGCCATAAGGTTGGTGCTCCGCATCGAAACAGGACGAATTAGGTCCAGTCTAAAGGCGCGAGCACCGGGGGTGCCGGTGACGGAATGCCGCACCCCCGGCTTGTCGAGCGGCCCGGCAGTCGGTCCGCTATCGGCCAATCACTTCAGCCGCTTCAGCGACTCCTCGACATAGGCGTTGGTGTAGGTCTTGGACAGGTCGATGTCCGTCGCGGCCACGGCCTTGTCGAACGCCTTCAGCACCTTGTAGGCGGCCTCCGCCCCTTCGCGGGTGAAGCGGCCGTCCGGCGAATAGGTGGGCTTCGAATGCTCGTACGCCTGGGCGTAGAGCGTCTGGTTGCCGAGGAAATATTCCGGCGGCAGGATCTTCAGAACATCTTCGGTCTTGGCCTGATCCAGCCACTTCAGCGTCCGGACGAACACGTCCACCAGCGCCTGTGTGGTCTTCGGGTTCTCCTTGATGAAGTCCGGCGTGGTGTAGAGCACCGCCGCCGGGTACGGCCCGCCATAGGTGTCCAGCGTGCCCTTCTCCGTCCGGGTGTCGGCGATGGGAGTCACGTCGCCGTCCGCCTCAAGCTGGCTGATGACCGGGTCCAGGTTGGCGATGGCGTCGATCTCGCCGCGCTTCACCGCCGCCACCGCGCTGGGGCCGCCGCCGACGCCGATGAAGGACACGTCCTCCGGAGTCATGCCGTGCCGGGTCAGCAGATAGTTGACCATGAAGTTGGTGGAGGAACCGGGGGCGGTGACGCCGATCTTCTTGCCCTTCAGTTCCTGCACGGACTTGATCGTTCCCGCCTTGTTGACCGAGGCCAGCACGATGCCCGGATAGCGGCCCAGCAGAGCCACGGCGGTTATCGGCTGGCCCTTGGCCTGCATCTGCACCGTGTGGTCGTAGGCGCCCGTCACCACGTCCGCCGAGCCGCCGACCAGCGCCTGGAGGCTCTTGGCGCCGCCGCCGAAATCGTTGATCTCGACGTTCAGCCCGGCCTCCTTGAAGTAGCCGAGCCGCTCCGCCACGGTCAGCGGCAGGTAATAGAGCAGCGGCTTGCCGCCGACCGCCAGCTTCAGGTCCTTCTTCTCCACCTGCTGGGCGTTCGCCCCGGCGATTCCGAAGGCCAGGACCACCGCCGCCGCGGCGACCACGCTTTTGAAACGCATGCGTTTTCCTCCCAATTTTATTGGCCCGATATTATTGGTGCCGGCGCGATCAGCCCTGCGCGTTGGTCGTCTGCGCCTCCTGCGGGCGCCAATGCAGAAGGCGCTTCTCGATGACGGTCACCACCGCGTCGATCACCACGACGAAGATCGTAAGCACCAGCATTCCAGAGAAGACGCCGACCGTGTCGAACACCCCCTCCGCTTGATGGATGCGGTAGCCGAGACCGGCGGCGGAGCCCAGATACTCGCCCACCACCGCGCCGACCATGGCGAAGCCGACCGCGGTATGCAGGCTGGAGAAGACCCAGGACAGGGCCGAGGGCAGATAGACGTGCCGGAACAGGTGCCGGTTGCTCGCCCCGAGCATCTTCGCGTTGGCGAGCACCACCGGGCTGACCTCCTTCACGCCCTGATAGACGTTGAAGAAGACGATGAAGAAGACCAGCGTCACCCCCAGCGCCACCTTCGACCAGATGCCCAGACCGAGCCACAGCGCGAAGATCGGCGCCAGAACCACGCGGGGCAGCGCGTTCACCGCCTTGATGTAGGGGTCGAACACGATGGAGACCAAGGGCGCGCGGGCGAACCAGAAGCCGAAGGCGATGCCCGCCACCGTGCCGATGGCGAAGGCCAGCGCGGTTTCCAGAAGCGTGATCCCCAGATGGTACCAGATCACGCCGGACGCGAAATCGCTCCAGGTGCGCTCCAGAACCGCCAGCGGCGTGCCGAAGAAGAAGGGGCTCAGGATCTTCGTCGCGGTCAGGACGTGCCAGAGCAGGAAGAATCCGATCAGAACGGCCACCTGCAACAGCAGGATCACCGGGCGGCTCGGCAGGCGTTTCACACGGGCCACGGCCATGGGGTCCTCACGTCGGCTTGGACGTTACTTGAGTTTGGTCTGGGCGTAGCCCTTCAGCACTTCCTCGCGAAGCTGCCCCCAGATCTCCCGGTGCAGGTCGAGGAAGCGCGGCGTCATGCGGATCTCCGCCACGTCGCGCGGGCGCTCCAGATCCACCCGGTATTCGCCGATCAGCCGGGCGCCGGGACCGGCGGACAGCACCAGCACCCGGTCCGACATGGAGATCGCCTCCTCCAGATCGTGGGTGATGAAGACCACCGACTTGCGGTCCGCCGACCAGAGGTCCAGCAGTTCGTTCTCCATCAACTGGCGCGTCTGGATGTCGAGCGCCGAGAAGGGCTCGTCCATCAGCACGATCTTCGGATCGACGATCAGCGTCTGGGCCAGCGCCACGCGCTTGCGCATGCCGCCCGAAAGCTGGTGCGGATAGCGGTCGCCGAAGCGGTCCAGCCCGACGCGGGCCAGCCAGGGGCG
>JAEYPE010000026.1 GCA_023411035.1 Pseudomonadota bacterium | reverse complement strand
TAGCGGCCTCCTCGGGACGCCACAGCCATGCGGCGCCCCGGACCCCGCTGGAATCGCCATGGACGGCGCGGCGGACGGGCGTGTCCACACTGTCGGAGAAGGTCCAGCGGGCGATGGCCGGGGGGAGGGCCGTGTAGAGGAAATCCAGGTTCGACAGCCCGCCGCCCAGCACGACCACGTCCGGGTCCAGGATGTTCACCACGCCGGCCAGCCCGCGCCCCAGCCGCTCCACCAGCCGGTCGAGGGTCGCGCGGGCGGCGGCGTCCCCGCGTTCCGCAAGGGCGGCGATGGCCTCGACGGTCAATTCCTCTCCGGTGGCCTGGCGGTGGTCGGCGGCCACGGCGGGGCCGGACACGAAGCTTTCCAGGCAACCCGATTTTCCGCAATAGCAGGCGGGGCCGGGCCGTTCGTCGTCGGTCGGCCAGGGCAGGGGGTTGTGCCCCCACTCCCCGCCGATGGCGTTGCGGCCGCCCAGCGGGCGGCCATGGACGACGATTCCCGCCCCGCAGCCGGTGCCGAGAATCGCCGCGAAGACCACCCCGCAGCCCGCGCCGGCACCGTCCGCCGCCTCCGACACGGCAAGGCAGTTGGCATCGTTCTCGATCCGCACGGGGCGTTCGAGCGCGTCGGACAGATCGCGGTCGAAGGGCTTGCCGATCAGCCATGTGGAGTTGGCGTTCTTCACCAGCCCGGTCGCCGGAGAGATGGCGCCGGGAATGCCGACTCCCACGGTGGCCCCAGCCGAGCCCGCCTCGCCCTCCAGCCGGGCGACCAGTGCGGCGATGGTCCGCAACGTCGCGTCATAGTCGCCGCGGGGCGTGGGAACGCGGAACCGGGCGCGCTCCTCGCCACCCGCGCCGAGTGCGATCCCTTCCGTCTTCGTGCCGCCGAGGTCGATGCCGATGCGGATCGTCCCGGTGCGGATCGCCGATGTCGTGCCGGTCATGGAAAAATGCCCCGATTTGTGAACCGCGCAACAGAATGGCGGCGGCGTTGTTGCAATACTGGGAAAGACCGCCGTTCCGCAACCCAAGCAACCGGCCCGTAGTGGCACTCCCTTTTTGGCGACTTCCGGGCCACAGCCTGGGACAAATGGTCTTTGGACCAGCGATATGGGTTGACCGTCTGTCGGGATCTTGTAGAACCACCGAAGGATAGGGCGCGATCCGTCGGATTCCGCCCAGCAACCAGGGCCACCGGAGCCGGACCAACGATGAATCGCCAGCGCGCCGCCCATCGCATTCCTTCCCTCACCTTGCGCAGCGCCGCCGCCGTCGGCTTTGCCGTGCTGTTCGCGGGCGCCGCGTTGCCGGCCGCCGCCGCCGTCGCCAAGGAAACCCCCAAGCCCGCCGCGGCGAAGGCCGCCACCGCGAAGCCGGCCTCGTCCAAGAGCGCGGCGTCCAAGAGCGCGGCGTCCAAGCCGGGCGCCTGCTACAGCCGCGCGGAGCACGCGGCGGAGCAGACCATCCGCATGCACACCGAAATGATGGTGGTCGGACTGGCCTGCCAGCAGGTGTATCCGGACAAGAAGCCCTTCAACCTGTATCAGGACTTCACCATCAAGAACCGGTCGCTGATCTCCAATTCGGAAGCGTCGATGATCGACCATTTCCGCAAGAAGGGCGGTGGCAACGCGACGCGGCAGTTCGACATGTTCCGCACCGAACTGGCGAACGAGATCAGCCGCCGCGCGGCGGTGATCGGCACGGGGCTCTATTGCGCAAACTTCGTGGACCGTTCCAAGGCGGCCATGGATCTGACGGCGGACGACATCCGCGTGCTGACCGCCGATGAAAAAAGCGCCGGTTTGATGCATTTGTCGTCAAAGCCGCTCTGCGACGTTCAGGTCGTCAGCAATCCGGACGTGAATTACGACGTCGCCCAGGCCCCGGCCTCGCGCGCTACTCCGGCCAGCGGGTCCACCGGCAAGGCGACCGCCAAGGCCCCCGCAAAGCCGAAGGACCCGGCGAAGGCCCAGGTTGTGTCCGCCAAGCGCTGACCGGCGCCGGCCCGATCCCTTTGCCGGGCGACACAAGCCGTCCGGCCCGCACCCCGGCAACAGTGGCACAGTTGTTGCGAAGCCCCCTTCACCGCAGTGAAGGGGGCTTTTTCATGCGATTGATTTCGTTATGGTAGAAAGCTGGTGCGAAGTTCGCAAAACTGACATGATCGTTATTGAAAATTCGCTGAAAATTGGTATTACCGCATATCGAGTACGGCTTTACCCTCTTGCTCAGTTGAGAGTGGCTGCGCTAACGTTCCGTTCAGACAACAATCTTGGCCCCGCGCTATCCAGCCCGGGTAAGCCAATTCGGGGAGTGGCACTTCACGTGACTGGTGTACGAGCGCGCTTGTCTCGCTCGCCGAAGCCTGCGCATCGCGCCGAGGCGAGGTAGGACAATGGAATACTTCCTTCAGCAGCTGATCAACGGCCTGTCGCTGGGCGCCATCTACGGCCTCATCGCGATCGGCTACACGATGGTGTACGGCATCATCGGCATGATCAACTTCGCCCACGGCGAGATCTATATGATCGGCGCCTTCGTGGCCCTCATAACCTTTTTGGCCATCGGCAGCCTGGGGATCACCTGGGTTCCGCTGGCCCTTCTGGTCATGCTGGTGGCGGCGATGCTGTTCACCGCCGTCTATGGCTGGACGGTGGAGCGCATCGCCTATCGGCCGCTGCGCAATTCGCCGCGCCTGGCGCCGCTGATCTCGGCCATCGGCATGTCGATCTTCCTGCAGAACTACGTTCAGATTCTGCAGGGAGCGCGCAGCAAGCCGCTGCAGCCGATCCTGCCCGGCAACCTGACCCTGATGGACGGCGCGGTGTCGGTCAGCTACGTGCGTCTGGCGACGATCGTCATCACGATCGCCCTGATGTACGGCTTCACCCAGCTCATCACCCGCACCTCGCTCGGCCGCGCGCAGCGCGCGTGCGAGCAGGACAAGAAGATGGCGGGCCTGCTGGGCGTCAACGTCGACCGCGTCATTTCGCTGACCTTCGTCATGGGCGCCGCCCTGGCCGCCGTGGCGGGCATGATGGTTCTGCTGATCTATGGCGTGATCGACTTCTACATCGGCTTCCTGGCCGGTGTTAAGGCCTTCACCGCGGCGGTGCTCGGCGGCATCGGCTCCCTGCCGGGCGCCATGCTGGGCGGTGTGGTCATCGGGCTGATCGAAGCCTTCTGGTCGGGCTACATGGGCAGCGAATGGAAAGACGTGGCGACCTTCACGATTCTCGTGCTCGTCCTGATCTTCCGTCCGACCGGCCTGCTGGGCCGTCCGGAAATCGAGAAGGTGTAAGGCCATGACCGCGATTTCCATGTCTTCCTCGCGGGCCATCGCCTGGCCCGCGATCCTGAAGGAGGCGGCGATGACCGCCTTCGTCGCCCTTCTTCTGACGGTTCCACTGGTCGGCCTGCGCACGGTGGACCGTCCCACCGGCCTGGGACTGGAAACCCGCTGGAACGAGGTGGCCGCCGCCGTCGGTCTGGTCTTCCTCGGGCGTCTCGGCCTCTGCCTGATCCGCGAGGGGCACGCGGCCATCGTCCTGGTCCTGGCCGCCGCGGCCACCGCGGCGGGCTTCTTCATCGCCATGCCGACGGAGGCCCTGCGGGTCATTCTGATCGCCGGAGGCGCCGTCATCGCGATCCGCGCCATTCTGGCGATCCGAACCGGCCGTTCCAAGCTGTCGCAGGCGGAGCGCGACAAGCGCATGGACCACATCGCGGCGCAGGTGCAGCACGCCTCCCGCTGGCTGGGGCCCATCGCCGTCGCCATCGCGTTGGTCTTTCCGTTCACGCCGCTGGCCGACCGCCAGTTGCTGGACATCGGCATCCTGCTGCTGACCTACATCATGCTGGGCTGGGGTCTGAACATCGTGGTGGGCCTTGCCGGCCTGCTCGACCTCGGCTATGTGGCCTTTTACGCGGTGGGTGCCTATTCCTACGCGCTGCTGGCCCATTATTTCGGCTTCAGCTTCTGGCTCTGCCTGCCGCTGGCGGGTCTTCTGGCGGCGCTGTCGGGCGTGCTGCTGGGCTTTCCGGTGCTGCGTCTGCGCGGCGACTATTTCGCCATCGTGACGCTGGGCTTCGGTGAGATCATCCGCATCATCCTGGTCAACTGGTACCAGTTCACCGGCGGTCCCAACGGCATCTCCGGCATTCCGCGCCCCAGCTTCTTCGGCATCGCCGACTTCACGCGGAACCCGGCGGACGGCACCATGGCCTTCCACGATCTGTTCGGCCTGGAGTTCAGCCCGCTGCACCGGATCATTTTCCTTTACTACCTGATCCTGGTGCTGGCCCTGGTCGTGAACCTGTTCACGATGCGCATCCGCAAGCTGCCGCTGGGCCGTGCCTGGGAAGCCCTGCGCGAGGACGACATCGCCTGCGCCTCACTGGGTATCAACCGTACGAACATGAAGCTGGCGGCCTTCGCTATCGCGGCGATGTTCGGCGGCTTCGCCGGCTCCTTCTTCGCCACGCGCCAGGGCTTCATCAGCCCGGAGAGCTTCACCTTCATCGAATCGGCGATCATCCTCGCCATCGTGGTGCTGGGCGGCATGGGCAGCCAGATCGGTGTGGTCGTGGCCGCCATTCTGGTCATCGGCCTGCCGGAAGCCTTCCGTGAACTGGCTGACTACCGCATGCTGGCGTTCGGCATGGGCATGGTGCTGATCATGCTGTGGCGACCGCGCGGCCTGCTGGCCCACCGCGATCCGACCATCCTTCTGCATGGCCGTCCCAAGGGCGGAAGCGGCGCCGCCGCCGCGGGCACCGCCGCCGGCGGCGGCGAGGGCATCGCCGGGGGGAGTGCGAAGTGATGACGGACCTTTCCATGACCACCACGCCCCTGCTGACGGTCGAACACCTCACCATGCGCTTCGGCGGGCTGGTGGCGGTCAACGACGTCTCCTTCACGGCCAACAACGGCGAGATCACCGCGATCATCGGCCCGAACGGCGCGGGCAAGACCACGCTGTTCAACTGCATCACCGGCTTCTACACGCCCACCGTGGGCCGGCTGACGCTGCGCCATCCCGACGGGAAGGAGTTCCTGCTGGAGCGGATGCCGGGCTACCGCATCTCGCAGAAGGCCAGCGTCGCCCGCACCTTCCAGAACATCCGCCTGTTCGGCGGCATGAGCGTTTTGGAGAACCTGATCGTTGCCCAGCACAACAAGCTGATCCGGGCGTCGGGCTTCTCCATCGCCGGCCTCCTTGGGCTGCCGTCCTACACCAAGACGGAGAAGGAGGCGGTCGAGCTGGCCAAATACTGGCTGGACCGCGTGCGGCTGCTGGAGTTCGCGGACTGGGAGGCGGGCAATCTTCCCTATGGCGCCCAGCGCCGGCTGGAGATCGCCCGCGCCATGTGCACGGAGCCGGTGATGCTCTGCCTGGACGAACCAGCGGCGGGCCTCAACCCGCGCGAGTCGGGCGAACTGGCCAACTTGCTCACCTTCATCCGCGACGAGCACAAGATCGGCGTGCTGCTGATCGAGCATGACATGAGCGTGGTGATGACCATTTCCGACCATGTCGTGGTGCTGGATTACGGGCGGAAGATTTCCGATGGCGACCCGGCCTTCGTGAAGAACGACCCGGCGGTGATCCGCGCCTATCTGGGCGAGGAAGAGGATGAGGAATTGCCGCCGGAGGTCGTGGCCGATCTGCCGGAAGTTGCCAAGCGAGCCGAGGAGGGGGCCTGAGCCATGCTGAAGGTATCGGGCGTCCACACCTTCTACGGCGCCATCGAGGCGCTGAAGGGGGTCGATATCGAGATCGGGGCCGGCGAGATCGTCTCGCTGATCGGCGCCAACGGCGCCGGCAAGTCCACGCTTCTCATGACCATCTGCGGCAGTCCGCGCGCCCGCATGGGCCGGATCGTCTTCGAAGGGCAGGACATCACGCAGATGCCCACCTACGAGATCGTCCGCCTGGGCATCGCCCAGTCGCCGGAAGGCCGCCGGATCTTCCCGCGCATGAGCGTGCTGGAGAACCTGCAGATGGGTTCCATCACCGCCAAGCCGGGCAGCTTCGCCAACGAGCTGGAACGGGTGCTGACCCTGTTCCCGCGCCTGAAGGAGCGCATCGGCCAGCGCGCCGGCACCATGTCCGGCGGCGAGCAGCAGATGCTGGCTATCGGACGCGCGCTGATGAGCCAGCCGCGGCTTCTGCTTCTCGACGAGCCGTCGCTGGGCCTCGCCCCGCTGGTGGTGAAGCAGATCTTCCAGGCGGTGAAGGACATCAACCGTGAGCAGAAGATGACCGTGTTCATGGTGGAGCAGAACGCCTTCCACGCGCTAAAGCTCGCCCACCGCGGTTATGTGATGGTCAACGGCAAGGTCACCATGTCGGGGACCGGCGCCGAACTGCTGGCGAACGAGGAAGTGCGTTCGGCCTATCTGGAGGGAGGTCACTGATGGACGGCGTTCTCGGTTCCTCTCTCCCGGTGTTCCTGGGGCTGACCGTGCTGGTGTTCGGCGGTTGCGGCATCCTGACCGGCCAGACCCTGGCCGAAGGCTGGAAGCCGCTTTCCAACGCCATCGCCTATTCGATCCTGCTGGGGCTGGGCGACCGGTTCCTGGTCTGGGGGCTGTTCGGCGGCCAACTCCTGTCGGTGTACGGATTCGTGGTGCACACGGTGGTGATCGGCGCGATTACACTGACCACATACCGCATTTCCATGGCGCGGCGGATGGTGTCCCAGTATCCTTGGCTGTACGAGCGTGCAGGACCATTCGGCTGGCGCGAGCGCGTCGGCGGAGCGCTCGCTGAGTGATTGCGAATTCCATGGGTCCGATCACGATGTGCGATGTAGGTGAAACTGTCGCACTTGGCGATGATCGGACTATAGTGGAACCTTGTCGGCACCGGCGCCCCCAAGTCCTTGGGGGACCGGTGAAAAGGCCCCGGCGGGGCCGGCGTACGACTCATAACAGGGAGCCAACGAAACTATGAATTACAAGCTTTCCCTCCTCGTTGCGGTTGCGGCGACCGCTATGACCGCCTCGGTGGCGAAGGCCGACATCGCGGTGGCGACCGCCGGCCCGATCACCGGCCAGTACGCCACCTTCGGCGAGCAGATGAAGAAGGGCATCGAGCAGGCGGTTGCTGACATCAACGCCGCCGGCGGTGTGCTGGGCCAGAAGCTGAAGCTGGAAGTGGGCGACGACGCCTGCGACCCGAAGCAGGCCGTCGCCGTGGCGAACCAACTCGCCAAGGCGGGTGTGAAGTTCGTTGCCGGTCACTTCTGCTCGGGCTCATCGATCCCGGCCTCGCAGGTCTACGCCGAGGAAGGCGTCCTGCAGATCTCCCCGGCTTCGACCAACCCGAAGCTGACCGAGCAGAACCTGAAGAACGTCTTCCGCGTCTGCGGCCGTGACGATCAGCAGGGCATCATCGCCGGCAAGTATCTGCTGGAGAACTACAAGGGCAAGAACGTCGCCATCCTGCACGACAAGTCGGCCTATGGTAAGGGCCTCGCCGACGAGACGCAGAAGGCGCTGAATGCCGGCGGCCAGAAGGAGAAGATCTACGAAGCCTACACGGCGGGTGAGAAGGACTACTCGGCGCTGGTTTCCAAGCTGAAGCAGGAAGCGATCGACGTCGTGTATGTCGGCGGTTACCACACCGAGGCCGGCCTGCTGGCCCGCCAGATGAAGGATCAGGGCCTGAACGCCCCGATCGTCTCGGGTGACGCGCTGGTGACCAACGAGTACTGGTCCATCACCGGTCCGGCCGGCGAGAACACCATGATGACCTTCGGCCCCGATCCGCGCGAGCTGCCGGAAGCCAAGGAGGCCGTGGAGAAGTTCCGCAAGGCCGGCTATGAGCCGGAGGGCTACACCCTCTACACCTACGCCGCTTTGCAGATTTGGGCGGATGCGGTCAAGCAGGCCAATTCCACCGATGCCGCGAAGGTCGCCGAGGTTCTGCGCAAGGGCAACTACAACACGGTGATCGGTAAGATCGGTTTCGACGCCAAGGGCGACGTGACCTCGCCGGCCTACGTCTGGTACCGCTGGAACAACGGCCAGTACGCCCAGGTCAAGTAACCCGGTCGTACGATCCGTTTCCCGAGAGGGGACGAAGACATGCGAAGGCCCGGCGGGAAACTGCCGGGCCTTCTGCTTGGCCGTGATTATCGGGTCACAACGTGGTCGGCTGCGGTGCCATGGTCGACGCTTTGGGCGGGGGCGCCAAGGTGGAAGAGCGGTCCGTCAGCAGCGTTTCCGAGGCGCGCATCACGTCCCGCCAGAAAGCGGCAGCGCGCAGATTGTTGGTAGCCGTGAGTTCGACGAGGCGGACGAGGCTGATGCGGATGGCGGACTCGCCCACCTCTTCCACAAGGCGGGTCGCGAACAGGAGCGCGTCGTGATCGATTTTCATGACGGCATCAACACGCCGCATCGCATTTTTGTTCCGCAAGCACGAAGACGGTTGTTGCAACACCGCTACATTCCGGCCAAGGCTTCCGGGAATCCGAAACGGTCCCTCGCCAACCGGGGGCGGTTTGGTGTTTGAATGGTTCGCCGTGCCTGCATTATGCATTATGGCCGTATGCGAAGCCTTGGGTTTTGGAGATTGGATATGCGCAGAAAGCGCGAAGTCGTCGAAGGCCAGATGTTCCGCAAACTTGGGCCGGGCGGTGGCATCTGGCAGGTGATTGCCGTCCGCAAGGATGGGTTGGGCACACAACACGCCCAGTTGCAGCGGTCTGACGATCACAAGACCCTCAAGACCCTCGCCGTGTCCGCCCTGCTCGATCCCACCCAGTTCGAGACGGTCGTCGAACCGTAGGATTGACCTGCGGTTCGGCGCCGGCTGGATTTTCCCCGGCTGGATTCTTTTGTTTTGCTCTCGAAGCGCCGGCCCCCCCCGCGGGGCGGGCTGTCTTCGGCTGTCCGCATTGCTGGTCATGGGTCCAAATCTATCCAAAAGGTCGTGCGGTACTTCCAAAAGGATTATGAAGAATTCTCCTGTTGATTACTTTCAATTCAAAGGGATATGGGGGCTATGACGAAATTTTGTATAATGCAGAAATGCCACATCTCTGTAAATCTTATCACAGGACACTTGTGACAGCGGGTGGATGCTGGTATTTCGAAGTCATGGCGCTTCCACCGCCAACGGAACGCGGCGGGCTCGCCCTTTGAAGGCGGGTGTTCACGGACACCATTCCTTCCAACCGGATCGCTTCGACAGCCCCGGCAACGCCGTCTACAAGGGAAAGAAGAAAATGACTCTGCGTGGGATTCTGCTCGGAACGGCGGTTGCGGCGATGCTGCCGACCGCCGCCATGGCCGCGACCGAAGGCTTTTATGTGGGTGCCGGCGCCGGCGTGAACTGGACGCGCGATGCCGACCTGCGGTTCGAGGGAACCTCGGCGGACGCCAACGCCAGCTTCAAGCTGGGCGGCATCGGCGACATCTCCGCCGGGTACGCCACCGCCGCCGGCCCGCGCGCCGAACTGGAATTCGCCTGGCGCTGGCACAACCCCATCGACAGCGTCGACAGCGCGACCGCGGCCCTGAACGGGCAGGGCGGCAAGACCAGCTCGATCGCCGTCATGGGCAACCTGCTGTACGACATCAAAACCGGTACGGCCTTCACTCCCTACATCGGCGTCGGTGCCGGTATCGCTCAGGTCCGCCTGGACCTCGGCGGTTTCGATGACCGCGACTGGGTGTTCGCCTATCAGGGCATCGCCGGCGTGTCCTACGCCCTGACCCACAATCTGGCCTTGACGCTGGACTACCGCTATTTCGCGACTCTGGACCCGAAGTTCGATCTGGGCGGTCCCGCCGGCCTCGCCAATTCCACGGTGAAGGGCGAGTACCAGAACCACACCATTCTGGCCGGCCTGCGCTACACCTTCGGTGCTCCGGCGGCGGCCCCCGCGGCGGCGCCCGTCGCTCCGGCGGCTCCGCCGGTCCAGGAGCAGCCGCAGCTGGAATATCAGGTGTTCTTCGACTGGGACAAGGCCAACATTACCGCGGCGTCCGACAAGATCATCGGGGATGCCGCCGCATCCGCCGGTCGTGTGCGGGCCGTCAGCATCCTTGTGGTCGGCCACACCGACACATCGGGTTCGCCGGCCTACAACCAGCGGCTCTCGCTGCGCCGTGCCGAAGCGGTGAAGAACGCCCTGATCAGCAAGGGCGTTGCGGCCAACCAGATCTCCGTCGAGGGTGTAGGCGAGTCCCAGCTCCTCGTGCCGACCGGTCCGAACGTGCGCGAGCCGTCGAACCGCCGCGCGCAGATCCTCATCCGCGTGCAGTGACCCGGCGGGCCGCCGGTCCCATCCGGGATCGGTCGACGCCGGTTGGACAGGGAAAAGGGGGCCGCCGCCGGA
>JAEYPE010000082.1 GCA_023411035.1 Pseudomonadota bacterium | reverse complement strand
CGCCCCCCCCCGAACCATAGTGAGAGGATGAGAGAGTATGGGTTGCGCGACAATTTTAAAGCATGGCGTCGTGTGCAGTCGGCCGGAGAGCCGGTTCGGGTATTTCGGCTGGCCGTCCATCGCGCGGCTTGGCGACGGGACGCTCGTGGCGGGCGCGTCGGGACTCCGACTGGGACATCTGTGCCCGTTTGGCAAGTCCACCCTGTTTTTCAGCCGCGACGAGGGGGAGACGTGGACGTGTCCCGTGGTGGTCAACGATACGCCCCTTGACGACCGCGACGTGGGGCTTTTGTCCCTCGGCGGACAAAAGCTGCTGCTCTCCTGGTTCAACCTCGAATCGCGCTATTACAGCCGCGAGACGGGGTTTTTTCGCACGTCCTGCGGGCTGACGGACGACGAATACGCGCTCGCGCGCGCCGTGACGGAGCGCTATCCCGCGGACATCGACGAGAAATGGGCGGGTTCGTTCACGCGGGTGAGTTTCGACGGCGGCGTCACATGGGGGCCTATGCACCGTTCCCCCGTCACCGCTCCGCACGGCCCGATCCAGCGGGAAGACGGCGCGCTTCTGTATGTCGGCAAGGCATATGGCGAAAAGGAAGGAAACGGTGAAATCGCCGCGCATTTGAGCCGCGACGACGGCGCGACATGGGAAAAACTGGGTGCGCTCCCGGTTCCGCCCGGCACCGCGCTTTCCAATTTCCACGAACCGCACGCCATTGACCTGGGCGGTGGCCGCATCCTGGCGCTCGTCCGCTATCAGGATTACCGGGGCGAGAGTGCGCATCCCTACCCGTTTTCGATGGATCAGTCGGTTTCGGAGGACGGCGGCCGGACGTGGCGCGAAATGTCGCCCCTCCCCATCTCCGGTTCTCCGCCGCACCTTACCCGACACGCATCCGGCGCGCTGATCTGCGTCTATGCCCGGCGCGAATCCCCCTTCTCCCAGCGCGCGATGATAAGCCGGGACGGCGGCGCGACGTGGGAGATAGATATGGTTCTGCGGGAAGCGTGCGATTCGGACATCGGCTATCCTGCATCCGTCTCGCTGCCGGACGGAACCCTTCTGACGGTGTACTACCAGCACCTGACCCCCGGCGACAAGGCGTCGATCCTCTCGACGCGCTGGCGTCTCACATAAACAACCGGCGACACAAAACGGATTTGGCGGGGACACTTTCGTCGCCTTGCCCGGCCTCTCGCAACGCAAAAATCGACGGCGCGGGGTTGGGCCCCCGCGCCGCCGACAGACAATGTACTGATCTTAACCCGGTATGGGATTCTCAAGGGCGCCAGCCCTTGCGCGGGGTCCGGGGCGGAGCTCCGGCGCATCCTTCCGTCCTCACTCCCCGTGCTCCCCGTTGAGCAGTTGGATCGCCTTGAAGATCTCGAGCATCCGATCGTCGGTGGCGGCGATGATGTCGGCGCAGGCGCGCAGCTCGTCGTTGATGAAGGCGGGCACCTCGGAAGGGGACTTGTAGCGGATGCCGTGTTCGAGGGCGGCCCAGAAGTCCATGGCGACGGTGCGGATCTGGATTTCGACGGGGATGAAGACCTTGCCCTGGGAGAGGTAGACGGGCAGATCGACCACGATGTGGAGGCTCCGGTAGCCGTTTTCCTTGGGGGACTCTATGTAGTCCTTTTTTTCGACCACGGACACGTCGTCCTGGGCCAGAAGGAGTTCGGAAATGCGGTAGATGTCGTCCACGTAACAGCAGACGACGCGCACCCCCGCGATGTCGTGGAGCGTCTTTTTCGCGCTGGTGATGGTCAGGGGCAGACCCATGGACTCGAGCTTCTTGACGATGCTGGCCAGGGTCTTGACGCGGCTTTCGATGTGGTGGATGGGATTGTGCTTGCTGCTGTATTGAAACTCGCTCTCGAGCACCTCGAGCCGGGATGTGATTTCCCGAATGCCCGCGGCGTACACGTGCCGAATCTGGGCGTAATCGTGCAAAAGCTCCTCCATGCGAGGGTCCGTCATGTGCAGGTCGAGGGTATTCGTGTTCATGGTGAGGCTGCCGTTCTTTTCCGCCATTTGCGTTCCTCCGGATCAATAATGCCGCGCATCCGAAGAGGGCGTCAGGGCAAATCGCCCAGCACGTCCCAGGGCGTCAGGATGCCGAGCAGCTCGCCCTGCGCGTCCCCGGTGGATGTGAGAAAAACCGCCGCCAGGCGCTGGTTGCGTTCCGCCAGGCGTTCAAATTCCTTGCGCGCGTCGAGGTAAGACGCGTCCTTGCGCATGAGGAGAAACCGGCCGGTCATGTGCCCGTCGAGATCCAGAAGCTTGCCGAATTCACCGATGCGCGTGTCGGGGGAAAGCCGCGCCCCCGTGAGCGAGAAGGCGAAGATGGTCTCCACGCTGAATACGCCCGTGAGCTTCCCGCCCGTCAGCACCGGCGCGTGGGAAAAGCCGCGCTTTTCCATGCGGCGCATCATGTCCATGGCGCGGTCGTTGGGGCCTACCCGCAGCATGTCTTCGCCGGTGGTGGCGTAGGAAAGCGCCGGCTGCGGCGTCTCGACATATTTGATGATCTCGTACAGGTCGTCCAGAAGCGCCTGGGCGGGCTCCACCAGCGGCGCGCCGTTTTCGTCCGCCGAGTGGGTGAGCAGGTTGCGCAATTCACGGCAGACGTTCAGCCTTTGCCGGACGGGCTCCGATTCCGGCAGTTGGGCGTAGTCCATCACCACGCTCGACGTGTGCCGCGCCTGACCCGTAAACTTCTTCTCGAGCAATCCCTCGAGCACCCGGTACATGCTTAAAAACGTGTTCGCGCGCAAAAAAAGACCTCCGCGGATTTCCTACCACAATCATAGCACGGCGCGGGAAAATTGGCAAGCGAAATCCCTTCGAGCCGTGAATCACTACATATTATGCGCGTTATGCGCGAAAAAACGAAGGAACCGCACACGCGGTCCCTTCCCTTTTGCCGAAGGCGCTTACTTAAAGTACCTCTTGAGCATCCCCTCGAAGCCCTTCCCATGCCTGGCCTCGTCCTTGCACATTTCGTGAACGGTGTCATGCACGGCGTCGTAGCCCAGCTGCTTGGCGAGCTTGGCCAGCTCCAGCTTGCCCGCGCACGCGCCGAACTCGGCGTCCACGCGCAGCTCAAGGTTCTTCTTGGTGGAGTCGGTCACGACCTCGCCCAGAAGCTCCGCGAACTTGGAGGCGTGCTCGGCTTCCTCGAAGGCGTAACGCTTGTATGCTTCCGCGACCTCCGGAAATCCCTCGCGCTCGGCCACGCGGCTCATTGCAAGGTACATGCCTACCTCAGAGCACTCGCCGTTGAAATTGGCGCGCAGACCCTCGACGACCCGCTCGTCCAGACCCTTGGCGACGCCGACCTTGTGCTCGTCCGCCCATACGCGCTCGGACTCCTGAAGCTTGAACTTCTCGCCGGGCACGCCGCAAACGGGGCACTTCTCGGGCGGGGTATCTCCCTCATGCACATAGCCGCAGACCGGGCAAACCCACTTTTTCATTGGAAAGACCTCCCATATTAGAAATTCTTCGTTGACATGATTTATATAAACAAAAGGTCCGCCCGGCGAAACAAGTCAGGGCAGACCCGGTAAATATTTCTCGTGAACGCTCACCCGGTGGACGACGTAGGGTCGGATGAGCCGCGCGGCCTCGGGCCAGTCAGGGTGCCCTTCGAGCTTCTCCACCGCGTCGTAGGGCGTCTGGGGGAGCCGGTAGAGGATGCGGCGCGCGCCGTAGGAGATGTGCGGCATGCCCGGCTCGCAGCCCACGCACACCGCCCCGCCGCGCCGTGCGTCGAAGCGTGCCGCCCCGTCGAGGGGCCGCCCGCACTTCACACAGGCCTCCACGCGCGGGGCGTAGCCCTCCAGGGCCATGAGGTGCGCCTCGAACGCCAGGGTAAGAAGCGCCGGCGGCAGGGCCGAATATGAAAGGTGGGCCAGCGCCCGCAGCGTCATGTGAAAAATGCCCTCGGCGGGTTCGTCCGGCACGGCCACCCCGTCCAGCAGCTTCAGCCAGTACACGCCGTGGGTCAGCCGGTCGTAGTCCGTGCGCAGGGGGAAATAGCTGTCCGAAATCTGGCACTGCTCGATGCTGTGCCTGCCGTTTTTCTCAAAGACCGAAAACTCCCCGGCGGTGAACAGCTCGGTGGCGTTGACGATGGGGGATTTCAGCCGCCTGCACCCCCGCGCCACCGCCTCCAGCCGCCCGCGCCCGGGGGTCAGAAGCGTCACCATCCGGTCGTAGTCCCCGTAATTTGCGTGCCGGATCACGATCCCCAGCGTCACAAAATTCATGTCATTCGTCCGCGTAGCCCAGGGTCTTGAGATCCGCCGCGCGGTCGCGCCAACCCTCCCGCACCTTGACCCACAAATGCAGAACCACCTTCGTGTTAAGAAGCGTCTCGATGTCCGCGCGCGCCTCGCTGCCGATTTTCTTCAGCATCGCGCCCTGCTTTCCGATGACGATGGACTTATGGGACTGCTTTTCGCAGTAGAGGTCCGCCTCGATTTCGGTGAGGTTCTCCCGCAGCTTTTTTATGGAGAGCATGTCCACGCCGATGCCGTGGGGCACCTCCTCCCGCAGGTTCAGAAGCGCCTTCTCCCGGATGATCTCCGCGCACAGAATCCGCTCGGGCTGGTCGGTCATCATGTCGTCGGGGAAATATTTCGGCCCCTCGGGCATGGCGTCCGACATGAGCTTCAGAAGCTCGTCCATGCTGTCGCCGCGCCTGGCAGACACGCACACGATCTCGTCAAAGCCCGCGCCGTTGAGCTTGGCAAGCTCCGGCATCAGCTTTTCGGGCTTGGAGACGTCGATTTTGTTGACGGCGAGGAATTTGGGGCAGTGCATTTTCGCCACGTCCTCCATGATCGCCCGGTCGCCCTCGCCGATGAACTGCCCGTCCACGACGACCAGCACCGCGTCCACGCCCTCCCGGGCCTCCTGCACGGTCTTCATCATGTAGGTGCCCAGCTTGGTGCGCGGCTTGTGAATGCCCGGCGTATCCACGAACACGATCTGCACGTCTTCCCGGTTCATGACGCCCATGATCTTCGAGCGCGTGGTCTGGGGATGATCCGACACGATGGCGACCTTTTCGCCGATGAAATAATTCATGATGCTGGACTTTCCCACGTTGGGGCGGCCCAGAATGGCCACGAATCCCGATCTAAACTTCGTCATTTGCGTCCTCGATTCCCAAATCCTTCGGCCCGAACGACTCCGGCAAAAGCTGCGAAAGCGTCCGCGCGGCGAACCCCTTTCCGGCCTCACCCACCAGCACCCGCATGTCCGGCCCGCCGAACTCGTTCAAAACCTGCCGGCAGATGCCGCACGGCCACGCCGCGGCGCTGGAGCCAGCGATGGCGATGGCCTTGAATTTGCGCGCGCCGCTTACGATGGCGTTGCCCGCCGCGCAGCGCTCGGCGCAGATGGTGGCGCCGTAGGATGAATTTTCAAAATTGCAGCCCTGAAACGTCTGCCCGTCCTCGGTCAGGATGCACGCGCCGACCTTGAATTTGGAATAGGGCGAGTACGCCTTCGCCATCGCCTCCTGGGCCAGCTCGTAGAGCCTTTCGTCCGTCACTTTTCGTCCCTCCACAGTTTCATTTCGCGCATAACGCGCTTTTCCATTTCGCGCATGCGCGCCTTGTCCTCGTCCACCATGTGGTCGTAGCCCATCAGGTGAAACGCCGAATGGGCGGCCAGATAGCCCAGCTCCCGCTGGAGGGAGTGCCCGTACTCGGCCGCCTGCGCCTGCGCCCGGGGAAGCGAGATCACGCAGTCGCCCAGATACGCCATGCCCGCCCCGGGGTCGTATTCGCGCTTCACCAGCCGCGCGCTGTCCCTTGCGGTCTTTCCCTCGGGGTAGCGCACGGTGGGGTAGGACAGCACGTCCGTCTTCCTGTCCACGCCCCGCGTTACCTTGTTGAGCCTTTGAATCTCGTGGTCGTCCACAATGCGGATGGAAACCAGCGCCTCCGGGATGCCTTCCGCCCGGAAGCACGCGTCCGTCACGTCGCGAAACAGCGTTTCAAGCTCTTGCGGCGCGTCTTCCGCTTCGATGTACAGTTCAATCGCCATTTTTTTCCGCCGGGGCCGCCCCGGCCGCCTCCTCGGTTTTCGGCCGCGCGCCCAGCTCGCGGGGCGGCAGCTTGATGTCCGGATATTCGATCCGCTCGTGGAACACGCCCGAAAGCACCGTTGTAAACGCCACGCAGATGAGGTCCAGGTCGCGGAACGTCAGCTGGCTCTTGTCGAGTTGACCGTCGGACAGCTTGTCGCGCACGAGCTTCCGCACGAACTCACCGATTTTCGCGGGCTCATGGGAGGGCATGGAGCGCGTCGCCGCCTCGATCATGTCCGCCAGCATCACGATGGCAGCCTCCCGCCGGGACGGGCACGGACCCTCGTAGCGGAACGAGGAAACGTCCACCTCGTCGCCATAGAGCTTCTTCGCCTTGTCGTAGAAGTACAGAACCGGCGAATCGCCGTGGTGCTGGAGGATGATGTCGATGATCTCCTCCGGCAAATGCGCCTTCTGGCCCATCTGTGCGCCGTCGCGCGTGTGGGCGGTTAAAATCGCCGTGGAAACGCGCGGATCGGTGCGGTCGTGGGGGTTGTCTCCCAACTGGTTTTCCTTGAAGTAAATAGGACGCTTCAGCTTCCCGATGTCGTGGTAGTACGCCCCCACCCGCGCAAGCAGCGCGTTGGCCCCGATGGCGGTGGCGGCCGCGTCGGCCAAATTCGCCACGATCACCGAGTGGTGGTACGTGCCCGGCGCCTCCAGAAGCAGCCTGTGCAAAAGCGGCTGGTTTGGGTTTGAAAGCTCGAGAAGCTTTGCGGAGGTTACCAGGTTGAACATCCACTCGATGAGCGGCTGAAGCCCGATGCACATCACCGCGGCCAGAAGCCCGCCGCCCGCCGCCCACGCGGCGTTGATGGCAACCGTGGCAACCGACGCGGAGATGATGAGGCCCACCGCCAGTGTGGTCACAAAGTTTGTAAGGCCCACCGCGAAGCCCGCCAGCAGCATGGACGTCCTCTGGACGTGCCTGGAGGAGATGGAGACCACCACCGGCCCCGAGAGGATGGCCATGATCATGATGGAAAACATCGCCATGGAGAAAAATCCGCTGGTGGCAGTGGCAAAGAGCGAGGTGACCAGCCCCAGAAGCACGTTGACGAACAGCGCGAGCTTCGGGGTCAGGAGCGTCGAAAGGAGCATGACGCCCAGCGCCACGGGCATGAGGTAGGTGTTCAGACTCCGGGCGAAGGCGCTGGCGCCCATGACCAGCACGATGATGATGGCCAGCAGCAGAAGCTTTTTCGGGTTTTTGTACAGCTCCGGCGCATACATGGCGATGTAAAGGCCCAGCGCGCCCATGAGCAGCGCGATGAGCAGCGCGATGCCCGAGACGAGCAGCAGGTCGAAGGAGGAATTTTCAATGAGGCCGAGGCTCGAGAGGATCTGGTACTGTGCCTCGGTGACGATGTCGCCCTCGCGCACCACCACCTCGCCCTTGACCACCGTCTGGGCTTCCACGGTCTGGCGCGCCTTTTCGCGGTTCTGCTCGGTGGTGTCCTCGTCGATGAGCATGTTGGGCTGAATCGTCGCGCGCACCACCGCCATCGCCACGGAAACAAGCGACGCGTCCTGGCCTGCGGTGGCGAGGTCGCGGGAGATCTTCAGAATCGCCGCGCTCTCCTGGCCCTCGGGCAGCGTGGAATCGAGCACGTCCCGCAAAAGGGAGCGCGCGGCGGAAAGCGCCGCGTCGAGCTCGTCCGCGTCTTTGGTGACGACCGTGGTGAGGTCCGTCCGGGTAAGCGTGATCCCAACGCCCTCGCCCAGCGCCGTGATTTCCGTGTCTGAAAGATTGGCCGCGTCTTCCTCGGTGTACTTGTCCCGAAGCGCCGTCAGCTTGAGAGAGACGCTGCTGAAGTTGCTGATGACCGCGGAAACCACGCTGGTGTCCACGCTCTTGTAGGAGTAGGCCACCGCCTCGGCCGCCTCGTCGCGCAGTTTTTGGGTGGTGACGGTGTCCTCCACGTCCTTGGTGGCAAAGATGGTGACGGGCGCGGGCGCGCCGACCTTGATGTCGTACCGCTCCGGCGCGATGATGGCCACCAGCAAAACGAACATGACAAAGTAGAACGCCGCGCCGACGAGCGCGGGCCGCACCCAGTGGTATCGGTTGCCCAGATTTGGTTTTTTTCGCATTCTCCCTGCCTACCTTCTGCGAGGGGCGTCCTTTTTCGTCTGGTACTTCTCGTATGCCTTGACGATTGCCTGCACCAGCTCGTGGCGCACCACGTCCCGGTGCGTGAGCTGTGCGATTCCGATGTCGGGCACGTTTTTGAGGACTTCCACCGCCTCCACGAGACCGGACTTTTTGCCGATGGGGAGGTCGACCTGCGTGATGTCGCCGGTGATGACCATCCGCGAGCCCATGCCCATGCGCGTCAAAAACATCTTCATCTGCTCGGAGGTGGTATTCTGCGCCTCGTCGAGGATGATAAACGCGTCGTTGAGGGTACGCCCGCGCATGTACGCCAGCGGCGCAACCTCCACGACCCCGCGCTCCACCAGCCGCTGGTACGCCTCGACGCCCATCATGTCGTGGAGCGCGTCGTAGAGCGGCCTCAGGTACGGGTCCACCTTCTGCGCCAGATCGCCCGGCAAAAAGCCCAGCTTCTCGCCCGCTTCCACCGCGGGGCGGGTGAGGATGATCCGCTCGACCTCCTTGTTCTTGAGCGCCACCACCGCCATGGCGATGGCAAGGTAGGTTTTGCCCGTGCCCGCCGGGCCGATGGCGAATGTACAGGTGTTTTTCTTGATGGCATCCACGTACTGCTTCTGGCCGAGGGTCTTGCACTTGACCTGCCGTCCCCGGTAGGTGATGGCGATGACGTCGCGCATGATTTCACCGATGCGGTCGGCCTTTCCCTCGCCCGCCAGCTCGATGGCGTAGCGGATGCGCGTGCGGTCCACCGTCTCGCCCCGCATGATGATCTCGCGCAGCTTTTCCAGCGTCAGGCGCGCGAGCTCCACCTTTTCGGGCTCGCCGGTCAGGGCGACGTCGTCGCCCCGGGCCAGGATGTCAACGCCCAGCTCGTCCTTGAAAAGAGGAATGTTCTCCTCCCGGATGCCGAACAGCCCCATGAACTGCTCGGCGTTGTCAACTGTGAGATGCTCCGTCTTTATGAGCGTCGATTCCAAATTACTTGCCCTCCAACATATCGCGTGTGACTTGAACTTCCGCGCGCAATTCAAAAACCGCGCGCGCACGCAGCGTATCTGTGTCTATCATACTAAATTCTGTCCATTTGTCAATCATTTCAGCATTATCGAGGCCCGCCAAGGTTCTGTTCGCCTCCGCGTCCGCAAAAGCCGCATCGGTCAGCGCCGCCCGGAGCGCCGCCTCGTCCCTGGGAACGGACTGTTCCACATACTCGCGCCGCGTCGTCCGCTCGATGACCAGCGGAAGGAAGAGTCCGCCCACGGGCATGCGCGCCACCGTCTCTTCCCGCGCCTCGTATTCCTCGCCGGCGGTAAGGGGCACCGACCACTGGAAAAGGGTCACCCGGGAGGAGAAACTTTCGCGCCCCGTGTACGTCCGCACGGTGTCGCGCGTCTTTTCCCGCGCCTCGCCCTCCACCCATACCCGGGCGGTGACCGTCCCCAGCGCGCCCACGGAATGAGAATCCTCCCGGGAAACCATCTCGTGCCCGGAAATGAGCACCTGGCCCCGGCGCACGGTATCGCCGGGCTTGACCCTGGCCGTGCCCGCCTTCACGTCCACCGACAGGATCACGCAATCGCAGGACGCGACGAGGTCCCGCGCATAGGAAATGTCGTAGAGCTCCGGCGCTTCCTTTTCCTCCGCAAGCTCCACTACCAGCGCGATCCCTTCCCGGGCCACGGAGGCGTAGGAGTAGCCGGAGAGCGCGGTGAGGGTCATGGAGATGAGCTGCGTGTCGATCTTCCGCGCTTCCGCGCCCTCCACCGCGCCGTACTCTTCGAGGGCCGCGTACACGGCGTCCGACGGCGCGCCGCCGCCGATGACCCGCACGTCCACGATCCACACCCGGCTCAAAAACGCGAAGGTGAGGGCGGCGCACACCAGAAGCGCCACCGGCAGCGTGGCCCGCTCCTTTATGCGCCTCAGATAGGCGGGTTTCCCCCGCTCTCCGCGCACCTCGCAGCGGATGGAATAGCGCGCGCAGAGCCCGAGGACAATTTTCGCGCTCCGCGCGGGGGCGCAGAGCAAAAGCTCCCGCCGCGAGAGCCGCCGCATTTCGGAAAGATCCGCGCCCGCCGCGAGCGTGCGTTCAATGAGCTTTTCGAGCATCAGCCCCTCGATATAGAGGGTCACGCGGTCAACCATCCCCGTGCCCTCCGCGCGGCTCAAGAGCGATGTCCGCGATTCGGCCCGTGACCACCAGGGAGCGCGCGCGGGCGTCGGAGATGGCAAGCTCCGCACCGGAAACCACGATTTCGCCCGCCTTGCATCTGAGCCGGATGCGCTCCGGCGTAAACTCGATGAGCCCCGCGTGGTTTTCGATGAGCGCCCGGGAACCCACGAGGATGGTGGCGCGCGCGTCGCCCGCCACCTCGCCGACCCACTGAAGCGCGGGAATTTCGCGCCTTTTCCGCTTCATGCGCATCACCTCTGGAAAGCATATGCGCAGGAGGGAGGGGGAAACACTTTCAGGCAAGCGCCCGGGATTTACAGAAGATCGTTTACGGTTTGTCCACACGGACGAAATATCCCCGCGTTATCCTATGACTGTCGAAAGGGCGACCCGGCGCCCGGAAATCAAAGCGACGAACGGGCTTCAAAGGCGGCCCCCGGGCAACCCCTCCCCCGGGGACCGCTTACCGGGACTAAGATTCACAAACTGGACATACCTGCGCAATAACTCCCGGCTATCATGAAATCATCGGCAAAGGCCGTTTACATACTTCCTTCTTCATGGTTTTGCTCCAAGGCCCCGGGGGAACCCCCTCCCCCCCGGGGCCGCTCCATGTCCAAGGCTTGTGCATATGTCGCAGCCCCGTGTCCGTCGAAAAAACTCCGGCGCGCTTGCGCCGGAGCTTCTTTTATCGATCCGCGATCAGATAAATCCGCTCGATGGCGGGGGTATCGAGCTTTTTGTACTGTCCCACGGTGCCATCCGGGCCGCGCCGGACGCGCCTTGCCAGCTCTGGAATGTCCTCGGTGCGCGCGCCAAGCTGCCTCATGGTGGTGGGCATGTCGAGTTCCCGCAGGAACGCCTCGTAGGCCTCGATGCCCGCCATGGCCGTTTCGGCGGGATTTTCAAAGTTCATGACGCAGCCCCACACCCGCACCGCGAACTGCGCGAGCCGCATGACGTTGTTGTTGATCTCGAGCTGATACCTGAGCCACGCCGGGAAAATCACCGCCAGACCCGCGCCGTGGGCCACGTCGTACATGGCCGAAAGCTCGTGCTCGATCCGGTGGCTGGCGAAGTCGCCGACCCGGCCCACGCCCACGGTGTCGTTGTGCGCCACCGTGCCCGCCCACATGAGCTGCGCCCGGGCGTCGTAGTCGGTGGGGTTCTTCATGGCGATTTTGGCGGCGCGCACCACAGAGGCGATGACCGCCTCGCCCATCCGGTCGGTGAGGTCCACTTCCGTCTCCTGGGTAAAGTAGCGTTCCATGGCGTGGGCCATGATGTCCACCGCGCCGCAGGCCGTCTGATAGGGCGGGAGGGTCATTGTGAGCTCCGGGTTCATGATGGCCAGCACCGGGCGGTTGAGCTGGTGGCCCAGCCCGATCTTCTCGTGGGTTTCCTCCTTGGTGATGACCGAGCTGTTGGAGCTTTCGCTGCCGGTGGCGGCCAGCGTCAGCACCGTGCCCACCGGGATGCGCGCCGTCGGGCTTTCCTTTCCGATGTAAAAATCCCAGAAATCCCCGTCGTAGGGGATGCCCAGCGCAATGGCCTTGGCGCTGTCGAGAGCCGAGCCGCCGCCCACCGCCAATATGAAATCAATCTCTTCCTTGCGCCCCAATTCGATGCCCTCGTAAACGAGGGACGCGCGCGGGTTCGGCTTCGCGCCGCCGAGCTTCACGTACGAGATGCCCTCCGCGTCCATGGAGTCGGTGACAACCTTCATGAGCCCCGACTTGATCACCGAACCGCCGCCGTAGTGAATGAGCACCTTTTTCGCGCCCAGCGCCCTGAGCTCGCGTCCTGTTTCCCTTTCGACGCCGCACCCGACCACGAATTTCGTCGGCACGCAAAAAGTAAAGTTCAGCATAATTGGTCTCCCCCTTATAAAATTTGTAGAATCTTCTCCTTGACGGCTTCCGCCAACGCCAGATGGCCCTCCCGGGTCAGATGCACCGCGTCCACGGGGGACACGTCGGCATACTGCCCCGCGTCCAGGAATTTGCAGCACATGAGCTTCGCGACGCGGGAGAGCTCCCTGGAAAGCCCCTTGGACACGCGCGGCGCGTCCGCGCCGAAGATTTCCGCGTGGCGCGTCTCCATGACGTTTTCGAGGATGGGCGCGGGCGCCATGATCATGATTTTGGGCGGCGCGCCGTTTCTGTCGAGGGCATAATCCCGCGCGGCCTTCACAAGGGCGGTCACGCCGCCGCCGATGGTGAACGGCGTCATCTGGAACCGCTTTTTGCAGTCGTTGGTTCCCAGCATGATGATGATGAGGTCGAGGGGCGTGTGGGTCATGACGCAAGGCGGCAGGTACTGAAGCCCGCTCTTGTACCCGCCCTCGATGGGGTCGTCGTACACGCAGGTGCGCCCGTTGAAGCCTTCCTCAATGACGGTAAAATCGTCCCCGAGCAGCACCCCGAGCCGCATGGGCCAGCGCACGTCCTCCTCGAACCGCCCGCCCGTCGCCGAATAGCCCCAGGTATTGGAGTCGCCGAAGCATAGAATTCTCTTTTTCATGCGCCTTTCCCCCTATAAAATCCAGCCGAGGCAGGAATACATTGCTCCCGCCACCGCGCAAAGTGCCGCCGCGCACCCAAGAAGCGCGCCAAACGCCCATTTCCCGCGAAAAAGAACCGCCAGCGCCGGGTAAACGGCGTACAGCGCGGTGAGGTAGCGCGGCCCGCTCAGGAGCCACGTGGGCGCCACCGCCGCGTAAAAATAGATCACCGCATAGCCCGCGTCGCCCGGGCGCAGGCGCCGGACGGCCGCGATGAGGATGCCCAGCGTCCCAAAGATGGCGATCAGCTGCGGAATCCAGACGCCGACGCGGTAGGAGGCGGGGTCGAAGTCCGCCGCGTAGCGCGTGGAATAGCGCACGGTATTGAACAGGCTCCCGAAGTTCTGGCTCCAGTGTTCGGACTGATAGGTCATGAACCGCAGGGGGTCGCCCGTCACCGCGTAGTTGAGCCAAAGATAAGCCAAAAGCCCCGCGGACACGGGCAGCACCTTTAAAGCCGACATTGCGTACCGCCGGAAGAGACTGCCCCGGGACGCGCGCAAAAGCTCGTAGAAGATCGGCACGGCGGTGGCCATGCCCAGCATTCGCGCGTTGGCGCTCAACGCTCCGCACAGAACGGCCAGAACAAACATCCGCCGCCGGGCGAAATACACCGCGAGCAGCGTCGTCAGCAGGAAGACCGATTCGGTGTAGGGAATCGAGCAGAAAAGCGTCAGCGGGGAAAACATCAAAAGCAGCGTCGCCCGCGCGCCGCCCTTCGGGCCGTACGAAAGCTCCCCCAACCGGTATAAAACGACGCCGCAGCCCAAAAACGCGAGGTTCGAAACGACATACGCGGACGCCGTCGCGGAAAGCCCCGTGGAAAGGTGCAAAAGCCGTCCCAGCGCGGGGTAGAGCGGGAAAAAGACGATGTGGTAGCGCGGGTCACCCTCGTTCACATACCAGTTTTGAATCAGCCCCACGTAATGATTGGCATCCCAGCGCGTCCAGTGGGACTCGAGGCCGCGCACGTAAGACGCGAAATCCCCGCTCCGCCACGCCCAGAACATGCCGCCCGCGAGCATCAGCAGCCGCGAAGCGAGAAACGCCGCCCCGACCAGCAAAATAACCCTTCGCCAATCCGCGCGCCGCGCCTTTTCGGGCGGAATTCCGATCAGGTCGCGCCCGTGCGCGCCCGCAAAATACCTGTAGAGGTATACCGCCAGCACAATCACAAACAATGTGGTGGCGGCAGCACCCAAATATACGCCAATTCGATCTATCACATTTTTCTCCGTGGGGGGGGGGGGGGGGGGGGGGGGGGGGGGGGGGGGGGGGGGGGGGGGGGGGGGGGGGGGGGGGCGGGGCCGGTTCCGCCACCGGGGCGGCAGGCTCCGGAACCGGAGCCGGTTCGGCGGTCCACCAGGGCGTCGTGGCGGGGACCGGCGGCGGAGTCTCCACGGGTGCCGCCACCGGTTCCGGGACCGCAACGGGCGTCGATGCCGGGGCGGGCGCAGGCTCCGGGGTGGGGGCCGGGACCGGCGCGGGGGTCGGCGCAGGCTCCGGCGCGGGCCGGGGGGCCTTGAACAGGTTCGCCATGGACGGGGTTTCCTTGTCCGTTTTGGGAAGGGGCAGCGGCGGGGCGGGCCGGCGGCGCGTATCAGGCCGCGGGAGCAAGCCGCGTCAGGCGCCGGTACAACTGCCAGGGCGTCAACACGCCGGGCGCGTGCAGCCCCAGCAGGCGCTTGACCGCCTCCACGCAGGTGAAGGCCGCCCAGGGAGCCGGGCGGGTCAGGCCGCGCCGCACCGGCGCCGGGGCCACCGCCATGCCCATCCCGTGATACCAGCCAGGCAGGTCGAAGGCGGCGGGCAGGTCGAGGACCGACACGTCGGTGAAGGGCGACAGCGGATCGACGATCACCCAATGGCGCCCGTCGTGCAGCAGCGCGAAGCAGTGGCGGAAGCCCGGCTTCAGCAAGCGCAGCCACCACAGCTCCGCCTCGCCCCGGAAGACCACCCAGACGCGCGGCGCGTCCGCTCCGGACCGGCAAGGCAGGGGGCAGGGCTGGGGCATCGGGGTGCTCATTGCACGATGCCTTTTTCGCGCAGCACCGGGTGGAGCTGGTCGAACGCCTCCCGCCACAGGGTGTGGGCGCGCTGTTCACGGCACCGCGCCGGGTCCGGCGCCATCAGGCGGCGCCCGTAATGGACCAGCACATGCAGATGATCGCGGATCAGCAGGCGCCTGCGGTACAGCCGGTCCACGGCGCGCAGCACGTCGGTGGGCTCGCACGGGCGCTGGACCAGCCCGCGCCCGGCGGCGATGCGTGCGCCCGCGGCCTTGGCATCCTGGGCCTGGACCGACCAGAACCACGCCTCCTCCGCGCTGCCGAACGGTTCCCCGGCGGCGTCGGACAGGACCATGGACGTGTTGCGGTGAAGGGCCATGCGTGGGGTCTCCCTCGGGAATTTGCAGCTTTTGCGTTCGCGGGCGCGGCTTCGCTCTCGGGCGGGGCGCCGGATGGGCCGCGGCGCGCGCGGCTGGCGAACATATGTTCACGTTATGTACTGATTACATTCCTTCGTCAAGGAAAATATGAATAGGTTCCTACGGACGGACCGGCCTGTTTATGTGATTATCCTCCCATGCTCAAACATGCGGACATTTGGCGGGCGATCGACCGCCTCGCGGCCCAGCACGGGCTGTCGGCCTCCGGGCTCGCGCGGCGCGCGGGGCTCGACCCGACGACCTTCAACAAGAGCAAGCGGACCACCGGCGACGGAAAGCTCCGCTGGCCCTCGACGGAAAGCGTGTCCAAGGTTCTGGAGGCGACGGGCGCGTCGCTGTCGGAATTCGTCAGCCTCGTCGGGGATTCCACGGGCGCCGGCTCGCTCCAGCGGGTGCCGGTCATCGGCTACGCGCAGGCGGGCAACGCGGGGTTTTTCGACGACGCCGGCTTCCCGTCGGGCGTCGGCTGGGACGAGCTTCTGTTCCCCAGCATCGGCGATCCGCACGCCTACGCGCTGGAAATCGCGGGCGACAGCATGGACCCGGTCTATCGGGACGGGGATACCATCATCGTTTCCCCCGCCGCGCAGATCCGGCGCAACGACCGCGTCGTCGTCCGCACCAAGGGCGGTGAGGTGATGGCGAAGCAACTCGTTCGCGAAACCGCAACCAAGATCGAGCTGATGTCCATCAACCGCGCCCATCCGGACCGCAGCATCCCACGCTCCGACGTCGCCTGGATGGCCCGCATCGTCTGGGCGAGCCAGTAAGCGCCAGCCCTGCGGCACTTTGTCCTAGGATGATAGTCCTTTACAGCGGTCACGGAGAGGTTTAGCGTCCGGACATGACCGGATTCGCCAGGACGCCGCCGCACCCATTCCTCTTGCCATCCCTTTTGGAAGACATTGAACGCCGCCACGACGATGCGCCGCCCCGCAGCGCGCTGCGGACGGCGGTCCTGGACGGGGCGGACCGTCACGCCGCCCTCGCCCACGCCGCGGCGCTTCGACTGCACGACCGTCTTGCCGCCGAGGCCCGGCAGGGTTCGGCACGCCGCCGCCGCGCCCTGCCCGCCGACCGCACCGGCGGCGATCTCTGGCTGTCCCGCCTCTCCGCCGCCCTGACCCACCACCGCAACGCCGCCAGCGCGTTGATCCGCGCGGGCGGCTGATCCTGCATCCTCAGAAAACCGCCACCGGCGATCAGCGGAAGGCGAACTCCCGATAGAGCGCCCGCGCCCGTGCCGCGAAAGGACCGGGCTGAAGGATGCGGTCCTCCACGCGGGTCACCGGCACCACCTTGGCGTAGTTGCCGGTCGAGAACACCTCGTCCGCCTCCAGAACGTCGCGGGTGCCCAGGGTGGCCTCCTCCACGGTCACGCCATCGTCCCGCAGCAGCGCGATCACCCGCTGGCGGGTGATGCCGTTGAGGAAGGTTCCGTTGTGAACCGGAGTGCGCACCACCCCGTCCTTCGCGATGAACAGGTTGGCCGTGGCGAACTCCGCCACGTTGCCGATGGGGTCGAGCATGACGGCGTTGTCGAAGCCGCGCCCCCGCGCTTCCTTCAGGGCCAGCCCGGCGTTGGGGTAGAGACAGGCGGCTTTGGCCTCGGTCGGCGCCATGTCCGGCACCGGGCGGCGGCGGCTGGACAGGCAGGCGGTGAATCCGGCGGCGGGGTCGGGCAGCGGAGCCTCATAGACCGACAGGACGAAGCGCGTGCTGTCCGCGTCGGGCGCCACGAACCCCTCCTCCGCGTAGAACATGGGCCGGATGTAAAGCTCGGCGTCCTTGGGGAAGCGGCGGATGCCGTCCCAGCACAGTTCCTCGATCTCACCGGCGGTCAGCATGGGGGCAAGCCCCATCACCTGGGCCGACCGCACCACGCGGGCGCAATGCCGATCCAGGTCCGGCGCCACACCCTGAAAGGCGCGGGCCCCGTCGAAGACCACCGAAGACAGCCAGAGCGCGTGCGTCATCGGACCGACGATGGCGGGATTCCCCGCGATCCATTCGCCCTGGATGTAGCTCAGCGCCTGACCGGCCGTGTTGCCCATGATCTTCTCCCCTTTTGCTTCGAATCGGTTCTGTCCGGATGATTCGCTCCCTCGAAAAGCATACCCCCTCATCGCCGTCGGTCAACGTGCGCAGAGGGGCCAGTTGATTGGTTGACGTTCGATATCCCCCACAACGCCCCCACAACGCCGGGAGTCACCGATCCATGGGCTGGACCTCACCGACCGCCACTCCGCAGCCGCTCCGCGCGGCCCCGCCCCGCCCGCAGCCAGGCCAGGACGCCCCCACCCCGGCGCCCACCACCGACAACCCGGATCTCCCGACTCCCGGCACGCAGGAGGACATGCCCTCCCCCCTGCCCAACGACGACCTGCCGCCCTCCCGGCCCACCGATCCGGACCTCGCCTGACCTTCGGCGTCCGCGCCAAAGCAAACGGGGCGCCCCTTTGCAGGGGCGCCCCGTTGCTTCTTCTCGGCTGGCGAACCGCAGCGGACGGATCAGCGGCGCTGAACCATCAGCTTCTTGATCTCGGCGATGGCCTTGGCCGGGTTCAGGCCCTTCGGGCACGCCTTGGTGCAGTTCATGATGGTGTGGCAACGATACAGGCGGAACGGGTCCTCGAGGTTGTCGAGGCGCTCGCCCGTCATCTCGTCGCGGCTGTCCACGATCCAGCGGTAGGCCTGGAGCAGGATCGACGGGCCGAGATAGCGGTCGCCGTTCCACCAGTAGCTGGGGCAGGAGGTGGAGCAGCAGAAGCACAGGATGCACTCGTAGAGGCCGTCCAGCTTGGCGCGGTCCTCCGGCGACTGCAGGCGCTCGCGGCTCGGGGCCGGGGACTGGGACTGCAGCCACGGCTTGATCGAGGCGAGCTGGGCGTAGATGTGCTTCAGGTCGGGGACCAGATCCTTCACCACCGGCATGTGCGGCAGCGGGTAGATCTTGACGTCGCCCTTCACGTCCTCGATGGCCTTCAGGCAGGCCAGCGTGTTCGTGCCGTCGATGTTCATCGCGCAGGACCCGCAGATGCCCTCGCGGCAGGAGCGCCGGAAGGTCAGGGTCGAGTCGATGTTGTTCTTGATGTAGATGATCGCGTCCAGGATCATCGGCCCGAACTTGTCGAGATCGACGATGTAGGTGTCGACCCGCGGGTTCTGGCCATCGTCCGGCGACCAGCGGTAGATCTTGAAGGTCTTGGCCCGCTTGGCGCCGTTGGCGGCGTTGATGGTCTTGCCGACGCCGACCTTGGAATTGGCGGGCAGGTTGAATTCGACCATGGTTCGTATCCTTGCCTTGCTCTTGCCGCCTTAGTAGACGCGGGCCTTGGGCGGGAACACCTGCACTTCGTCGGTCAGGGTGTAGAGATGGACCGGACGGTAGCCGATCTTCGTCTCGCCCTTGTCCGACACCTCGATGACGGTGTGCTTCATCCAGTTCTCGTCGTCGCGGTCCGGATAATCCTCGCGGGCGTGGGCGCCGCGGCTTTCCGGACGGTTCTTCGCCGAGTGCAGCGTGGCGACCGCCTGATACAGCAGGTTGTCCAGCTCGATGGCTTCGACGAGGTCGGAGTTCCAGACCAGCGAGCGGTCGCTGATCGCCATGTCGCCCTTCTTGGCGAAGGTCTGGTCGATGAGCTTGACGCCCTCCTCCAGCACTTCGCCGGTGCGGAAGACCGCGCAGTTGTTCTGCATGGTGCGCTGCATTTCCAGGCGCAGTTCCGACGACTTGATGGAGCCCTTGGCGTTGCGGATGCGGTCGAAGCGCTCCAGGGCGACATCGGTCGCGGCGGCGGACGACGACACCGACTTGCCCTTCTCCACGATCTCGGCGGCGCGGATGGCGGCGGAGCGGCCGAACACCACGAGGTCGAGCAGCGAGTTGGAGCCGAGGCGGTTCGCCCCGTGCACCGACACGCAGGCCGCCTCGCCGATGGCCATCAGGCCGGGCACCACGCGGTCCGGATCGTCGGCGGTCGGGTTCACCACTTCACAACGGAAGTTGGTGGGGATGCCGCCCATGTTGTAGTGGACCGTCGGCAGAACCGGGATCGGCTCCTTGGTGACGTCCACGCCCGCGAAGATCTTGGCCGTCTCGGCGATGCCGGGCAGGCGCTGGTGGATGATCTCCGCCGGCAGATGCTCCAGGTGCAGGTGGATGTGGTCCTTGTGCTCACCCACGCCGCGTCCCTCGCGGATCTCGATGGTCATCGAGCGGGACACGACGTCGCGCGAGGCGAGGTCCTTGGCCGACGGCGCGTAACGCTCCATGAAGCGCTCGCCGTTGGAGTTGGTGAGGTAGCCGCCCTCGCCGCGCACGCCCTCGGTGATGAGGCAGCCGGAGCCGTAGATGCCGGTCGGGTGGAACTGCACGAACTCCATGTCCTGGAGCGGCAGGCCGGCGCGCAGCACCATGCCGCCGCCGTCGCCCGTGCAGGTGTGGGCGGAGGTGGCGGAGAAGTAGGCGCGGCCGTAACCGCCCGTCGCCAGCACGACGAGCTGGGCGCGGAAGCGGTGGATGGTGCCGTCGTCCAGGTTCCAGGCCACCACGCCCTTGCAGACGCCGTCCTCCATGATGAGGTCCAGCGCGAAGTACTCGACGAAGAACTCCGCCTCGTGCTTCAGCGACTGCTGATAGAGGGTGTGCAGGATGGCGTGGCCGGTGCGGTCGGCGGCGGCGCAGGTGCGGTAGGCCTGCTGCTTGCCGTAATGCGCGGTCATGCCGCCGAAGGCGCGCTGGTAGATCTTGCCTTCCGGCGTGCGCGAGAAGGGCACGCCGTAGTGCTCCAGCTCGATGATCGCCGGGATGGCCTCGCGGCACATGTACTCGATGGCGTCCTGGTCGCCCAGCCAGTCCGACCCCTTCACGGTGTCGTACATGTGGAAGCGCCAGTCGTCCTCGCTCATGTTGCCGAGCGCGGCGGAGATGCCGCCCTGTGCCGCCACCGTGTGGGAGCGGGTCGGGAACACCTTCGTGATGCACGCCGTCTTCAGGCCCTTCTCGGCCATGCCGAAGGTGGCGCGCAGGCCCGCACCGCCGGCACCGACGACGACGACGTCGTAGGAATGATCGATGATATCGTAGGCGGCCATGGCTCGTCAGGCTCCGAAGGAAATCTTGAGGACGGCGAACACGCAGGCGGCACCCAGCGCGAAGCACAGGAACTTCACGGCCAGGATGGCGAGGATCTTCACCATCTCATTGTGCACGTAGTCCTCGATCACCACCTGCAGGCCGCTCTGGGCGTGATGGAAGGTGACCACGGCGGTCAGCACCATCATCAGCGACGAGAAGGGCGACTGCAGCCAGGCGACGAAGGCCGCGTGGTCGGCACCCAGATGGCGGATCACGCCGAAGACGAACCAGATCGTCAGGGGGACCAGGGCGATGGCGGTGACGCGCTGCTGCCACCAATGCTCGGTGCCATGCTTGGCGGAGCCCAGGCCGCGCGCGATCTGCAGCGGCGAACGGAGGGTCTTGCTGTTGGACGCCATGTCTTCTCTCCTCACCAGGCGATCAGGCCGATGATCCAGGTCAGCACGGTCAGCACAGCCGCCGCGATGACGACGATCTGGTTGCCGCGCTCGGCCTCGCTCAGCTCGAACGACTTGCCGGCGTCCCAGACCAGGTGCCGGATGCCGTTGCACAGGTGGTAGTAGAGCGCCAGCGACCAGCCGAACATCAGCAGCAGCCCGAAGAAGGAGCCGATGAAGTTCTGCGCGCGTTCGAACGCGGCGGGGCCGGTGGCGGCGGCGACCAGCCACCAGGTCAGCAGAAGGGTACCGACGGCCAGCCCCACGCCCGTGATTCGGTGCGTGATGGACAGGATCGCGGTCCTGGGGAGTTTGTAGACTTGCAGATGCGGAGAGAGCGGCCGACCGCTGCCGTTTGCCATTGCGTCGTCCTCAGTTCGGCGACCGGTCGCGGCAAGGAGGGCTGTTGCCGCGACGGCGGGTGATGCGAGACCGAAAGTTTTTAAGCCCTGCTGTGTTTGGCGATTGAATTACGCCTCTCACGCACACGAGTCAACGGCAGGGACTTGGCCGTGACCAAAATGGCGCACCGCGGGAAGTGACTGAAATCTAATGAGGTTTGCCGTAACTGGTATTACCAGGGCTCGGGCGCAGTCTTGCGGTTCAGCCTGTTACTTATCGAACCGGCGGACATTTTCGACCATCATCGAATACATCTGGGTAATCAGCTCCGCCGGGCGCAGGCGGCCGAAGGGTATGTTCTCCTTGGCCCATTCCACCAGACCATCGGGCGGACGGACCGGGGCGACCTCGTAGCCGGCCTTCTTCAGCGCGTTCATTACGGACCGCGCCTGCTTGGTGTAGTCCTCGTTGAAAAAGGACTTGTCCGCGTCCTTGATCGCCTTCGCGATGATGTCTTCGAGCGGAGTGGCCATGCCCGGTGCGCGGATCGCTATCGTTCGTGATGAGGGCGAACACCGTGTCACAACGCGGGCGCTGTTGCAATTCCATTGGGAACCGCATACCTCAAACCCTCTTCGCACCGCATATCACAGGGATTCACCGCCATGGGCTACAAAGTCGCGGTCGTCGGCGCCACCGGCAATGTCGGACGGGAGATGCTGGCCACCCTCGCGGACCGCAAGTTCCCGGTCGGCGAGGTGATCGCCCTGGCCTCGGAGAATTCGGTCGGCAAGGAGGTCTCCTTCGGCGAGGACGAGGTGCTGAAGGTCCAGGATCTCGGAAAGTTCGACTTCAAGGGCGTGGACATCGCGCTGTTCGCCTCGGACGCCAAGGTTTCGGCGGCCCATGCGCCGCGCGCCGCCGCCGCGGGCGCCGTGGTGATCGACGGCAGCCCGCAGTTCCGCATGGACCCCGACGTTCCCCTGGTGGTGCCGGAGGTGAACCCCGCGGCCCTCGACGGCTATGAGAAGAAGGGCATCGTCGCCAGCCCCGACGGCGCGGCCATCCTGCTGGCGGTGGCGCTGAAGCCGCTGCACGACCGCTTCACGGTCCGCCGCGTGGTGGTGTCCACCTATCAGGCGGTGTCGGGCGCCGGCAAGGAGGGCATGGACGAGTTGTTCGGCCAGACCCGCGCCATCTACGTCAACGACCCGGTGCAGAAGTCCACCTTCTCCAAGCAGATCGCCTTCAACGTCATCCCCCACATCGGCCCCTTCATGGAGGACGGCGCGACCAGGGACGAGTGGGCGATGAACGTCGAGACGAAGAAGATCCTCGACCCCAAGATCAAGGTGACCGCGACCTGCGTCCGCGTCCCCGTCTTCATCGGCCATTCCGCGTCCATCGCCATCGAATGCGACGAGCCCGTCACCGCCGAGGAGGCGCGCCGCATCCTGCGCAAGGCGCCGGGGGTGCAGGTGATCGACCAGCACGACAACGAAGGCTACATCACCCCGGTGGAGGTCGCCGGCGACGATCCCGTCTTCGTCAGCCGCATCCGCGAGGATTACACGGTGGACAACGGCCTGTCCTTCTGGGCCGCCACCGACAACCTGCGCAAGGGCGCCGCCCTCAACGCCGTGCAGATCGCCGAGCTTCTGGTGAAGGAGCATCTCGGCAAGTAAAGTCCGGGCATGATCCCGATCCGCCTCTCCCGCCAGGACGATGCCCCGGCGCTTTTCGCCGTCTGGCTCACGGCGGTGCGCAGCACGCACGACTTCCTGACCGGGGAGGATATCGACTTCTACGCGGGCCTCGTGCGCGATCGGTATCTTCCCACGGCGCAGCTTCTGGTCGCCGTGGGCGGTGACGACACGCCGGTCGGGTTCATGGGAATGACCGGGCAGAAGATCGACACGCTGTTCGTCGATCCGGCGTTGCACGGCAAGGGCATCGGCCGCGCTCTGGTCGCCCGCGCGCTGGAGAATGGGCCGGTTCTGACGGTCGACGTAAACGAACAGAACCGTGCCGCTCGGGCATTTTATCGGCGTCTCGGCTTCCGGGAGGTCGGGCGATCCGCGCTGGACGACAGCGGCCGCCCGTTCCCCCTGCTGCATCTGGCCTTCGATGGCTCCGGTCAGAACGACCGGACCGGAGCCTGAACGTCCTACTTGAAGAACAGCCGGTACAGGGCCGAATGGTCCAGCCCGCCGTCGCCCTGCTCGGCCAGCAGTTCGAACAGCTCCAGGCTCAGGCCCAGCGCGGGAAGCTGGATGCCGGACTGCTCCGCCAGTTCCTCCGCCTGTTTCAGGTCCTTGATCTGGGTGACCACGCGGCCGCCCGGCGTGAAGTCGCCGGACACCATGCGCTGGCCGTGCAGGTCCAGGATGCGCGACTCGGCGAAGCCGCCGCGGATGGCGTCGCGGACCTTGCCCGGCTCCACCCCCGCCGCCTTGGCGAGCGCCAGCGCCTCCGCCACCGCGCCGATGCTCAGCGCGACGATCACCTGATTCGCCATTTTGGCGACCTGACCGGCCCCGCTTCCGCCGACATGGGTGATGCGCTGGCCCATGGCCTGGAACAGCGGCAGGGCGCGGGCGAAGGCGTCCTCCGTCCCGCCGGCCATGATGGTCAGGGTGCCGGCCTCGGCCGCCACCGTGCCGCCGGACACCGGGGCGTCCACCCATTCGGCTCCCTTGGCGCGGACGGCCTCGGCCAGCTTGCGGGTCGCCCCGACCGCCGTGGTGCCCATGTCGATCACGAGATGGCCGGGCGCCAGCGCGTCCATCAGGGCCGCGGCCACCGCCTCCACCGCCACCGTGTCGGACAGCATCAGCACGATGGTGTCGGCGCGGGCGGCGACCTCGGCAGGATTGGCGGCGGGGCTCATGCCCTCGCCCGCCAACTCCTCGACCGGGCCGGGGCTGCGGCTGTGGATGACCAGCGCCGCGCCGGCCTTCGCCAGATTGCGCGCCATGGGCCGCCCCATCAGGCCCAGCCCGATGAAGCCGACCGTCCGTCCCGCCAGATTCGCCGGGTTCGTCATGCCGGGCACCGTCACAGGCGGGTGTGGCGCGCCCGCGCGCCGCGCTCGATGGCGGCGGCGCACAGCCGGTCCACGCCCAGCTTGTGCCGGATCAGTTCCAGCATCCGCAGTTCTTCCTGCGAGGCCGACAGGTCCGCCGCCGCGATATCGCAGGCGAGCGCGTAGGCGGTCTCGCACAACTTGTGCGGGATGGCATCCTTGACGATCTGGAGCGTCGTTTCCAGCCCGTCCGCGTCGGCCAGCAGGCCGGAGCATTCACGGGTCACGTCGGTCAGCCGGTCGATGTCGAAATCCTTGAAGATCGGCAGATAGCGGACGTTCTCGCCGATGGCCTCAAGCTCCGCGTCCGTCATGTCGCCGTCGCACGCCGACACCAGCACCATGACGTAGATGAGCGCGCTGTGATGGTTGATCATCGAAACTCCTGCGGAAAAAGGGCCCCGCCCAATCTTGCCCGCGCCCCTCGCGCCGTCAAGGGAGCCATGTCCCCAACGGAAGGGTGGGTCCCTCGACAGAGGGCGGACCGCCCCTTAAGGTCGTGGCCCATGTCGGTGGTCATCAACGTGGCGCTCCCGGTCTTCGCCATCATCCTGGCGGGCGTCCTTTCCGGTAAGGCGAAGCTGCTCGGTCCCGCCTCGTCGGAGGCGCTGAACAAGTTCGTCTATTGGATGGCCCTGCCGCCGGTGCTGTTCCTGGGCACCGCCAAGCGCTCGCTTCCGGAAATCTTCAACGGCCCCTTCATCGGCGCCTTCCTCGGCTCGATGCTGGCGGTCTACGCGCTGGGCGCCCTGCTCGGCTGGCTGATCCACCGGGAGCGGACGCAGATCCAGTGCATGCAGGGGCTGAACGCCTGCTTCTCCAACACCGGCTACATGGGCATCCCTCTGTTCCTGGCGGCCTTCGGCCCGGACCATCTGGCCCCGGCGATCCTCGCCACCGTCATCATGAGCGCGATCATGGTCGGCATCGCCGTGATCTGGCTGGAGTTCGCCAACAGCCACGGCGGGGGGATCGGCAAGGCGCTGCGCGACGTGGGCCGGGCGCTGGTCAGGAATCCGCTGATCATTTCCACGGCGCTGGGGATCGGCTGGTCGGTCTTCCTGTCCGGCGTGACGGTGCCGCGCCCGGTCGCCATCTATTGCGAACTGATGGGCGCCTCCGCCGGCCCCTGCGCCCTGTTCGCCATCGGCCTGTTCCTGGCGTCGCAGAGCCTGAAGGCCAACCTGCTGGAGGTCGGCTGGATCAGCGCCCTGAAACTGGTGGTGCAGCCGGCCCTGGCGTGGGTGCTTATCCGGACTCTGTTCCCGCTGGACCCCTTCTGGGCGGGTTCGGCCATCATCCTCGCCGGCCTGCCAACCGGCGCCCTGACCTTCGTGGTGGCCAGCCAGTACCGGATTTATGTGGAGCGCACCTCCTCCGCGATCCTGATGTCCACCATCGCCAGCGTGGTGACCCTGTCCTTCCTGCTGGCCGTTTACGCGCCGTCGCCGACCTGAACAACGGGTCGATGCGTCTGAAGAGCAAGGTGGCAAACTTCCTTGACGTCACCCGGACGGCGCCGGCCTCCGGTTCCTCCGTCATACTTTCGAATAATTGCGCGGCAACCGGTTTGACAACCGCTGGGCGATCCGGCACTCCATTACCGTAACGCAAATATTTCCACCAAAAAACACCGAATGGAGGAGCCGTCATGCTGGGCATCTATGCGCAGCACGCGCAAACCTATTTGCTTGTTCTGGCGATCAGCACCACGCTCTTCTTCGCCCTTCCGATTTTCATCGCGCCTCTGACCTGGGCAAGATTGATGCTGTGGCGCATCCCGCAGGAGACCGATCTCGCCGTCTATTTCGGACGCTGTCTCGGGGCCTTCATTCTGATCGTCGAATTTCTGATGCTGCGCGGGGCGACCGGAGAGGGGACGGCCTACGCCTTCGACGTTCTGTTCTGCGTGTTCGGGCTGATGCTCGTCGTCCACATCTACGGCGCCGTCCGGCGCATCCAGCCGATCACCGAAACGTTGGAAATCGGGTTCTGGGCGCTGCTGCTCGTGCTCAACACATGCTTCTACCCGGTCTCTCCCGCATGACGGTTCCTGTCCCGTCCTCCGCTGTTGCCAAACCGTCGCTGGCCGTATAATCTGCGCCGCGCATCAAGAGTTGAGCGGACGCTCAACGCCAACCTGCTTCCCGAGCAAGGTGGCGTCCTGAAAGGGGGATGTGGCCGGACCGGCAAACAAACGGGGTTCGCCATGACGTCTGTTCCGACCGATGCACCGACAGCGGAGCCGGACGAGTCATGCCCATCAGAATACCAAACGATCTTCCCGCCTTCACCGCCTTGCAGGCCGAAGGCGTCATGGTCATGCAAGAGGCCGACGCCATCCGGCAGGACATCCGGCCCCTGCGGTTCGGCCTTCTCAACCTGATGCCCGACAAGATCCGGACCGAGACGCAGATCGCGCGCCTTCTGGGCAACACGCCGTTGCAGGTCGAGCTGTCGCTGATCCGGATCACCAACCATGTGTCGCGCAACACCTCCGCGGACCATATGAGCGCCTTCTACCGGCCGTGGGAGGAGGTGCGCCGGGAAAAGTTCGACGGCTTCCTCATCACCGGCGCGCCGGTCGAGACGATGCCCTTCGAGGAGGTGTCCTATTGGGACGAACTGTGTTCGGTCTTCGACTGGACGCAAAGCCACGTCCATTCCTGCCTGAACATCTGCTGGGCGGCGCAGGCCGCCCTCCATCATTTCCACGGCGTCCCGAAGCATCTTCTGGAGGCGAAGGCGTCGGGCGTGTTCCGGCACAGCAACCGCGCCCCGGCATCGCCCTACCTCTGCGGCCTTTCCGACGGCGTGCCCATCCCGGTCTCGCGCTGGACCGAGGTGCGCCACGAGGACATTCCCGCCGAAAGCGGCCTGCGCGTGCTCCTGGATTCGCCGGACACCGGCCTCTGTCTTCTGGAGGACGCCGCCCACCGGTCCCTGCACATGTTCAACCACATCGAATACGACACGGACACGTTGCAGAACGAGTATCTGCGGGACGTCGCCAAGGACAAGTCCACCCCGGTTCCCCGCGGCTATTTCCCGGACGACGATCCGAGCCGCCCGCCCGAGAACCGGTGGCGGAGCCACGCCCATCTGCTGTTCGCGAACTGGATCAACCGCATCTACCAGACGACGCCGTTCGACGTCGCCCGGATCGGCATCGACTGAGCGGCCCGGACTGAGTGGCATCCCCGACAGGCCGCTCACCAGCCGCGCAGGAACTCCGCCGTCGCTTCCACCGCTTCCTTGATCCCGACGCGGCGGACCTCCACCCCTTCCGGGAAAGCGCCGAACAACCGGCTGGGCATCATGGGATCGAGCAGCACGAAGACCCCCGTGTCGTCGGCCCGCCGCACCAGCCGCCCGAAGGCCTGCTTCAGCCGCAACCGGGCGATCATGTCCTCGTAGCGCCGCCGCCCGAAGGCGTCGCGGCGGGCGCGGTGCAGGATGTCGGGGCGCGGCCAGGGCACGCGGTCGAACACGATCAGCCGGAGCGAGCGGCCCGGCACGTCCACCCCGTCGCGCACCGCATCGGTGCCGAGAAGGCAGGCGTGCTCCTCCCCCCGGAAGATGTCGATCAGGGTGGCCACGTCCAGCGGGTCCACATGCTGGGCGTAGAGCGGGATGCCGGTGGCGTCCAGCGGCTCCACGATGCGGTCGTAGACGGCGCGCAGGCGGTTGATCGCGGTGAACAGCCCCAAGCCCCCACCCCCCGCCGCCTGGAACAAGGCGCGGTAGGCGGACGCCACCTGCCCGAGATCGTCCTTGCGCACGTCGGTGACCACCATCACCCGCGTGCGGTTGGGATAGTCGAAGGGCGACGGCACCTGGGCGCGGATGGCCGGCTGCGGCAGGTGGCTGGCGCCGCAGCGGTCCTCCGCCGCCTGCCAGTCCATGGCGACATCGCCGGTGCCGTCCGTCAGGGTGGCGGAGGTGACGACCATCCCATGCGCCGGCCCGGCCAACGCCTCGGCAAAGGGCACGGTCGGGTCGATCCAGTGGCGATAGAGCCCGACATCCACGTCCCGCCCGTCGATCCGCTCCACCGCGAACCAGTCCACGAATTGCGGCGGCGTCTCCACCGGAAGGGTCTTCAGCATGGCCCGCCACGCCTCGACGGTCAGCACGCCGCGCCGGGTCAGGCTGCGGGCCATGGCGTCGATGCGACGGCGCTGGTCGCTGTCCAGTTCCGCCGTCTCGTCCTCCAGCCGCGCGGCCAGCCGCTTCGCCAGCCCGGCCAGCGGCTCCGACAAGCGCACCAGAGCCGTCTCCAGCGCCTCCGCCGCGTCGAGCAGCCCATCCACCGGGTAGGCCTTGTCGGCCTCCAGGCTGTAGGGGCCGCCCTGCCCCGCCGTGCGCGAATAGACCTGCCGCCGCGCGGCGAGCAGGAACGCCTCGGTCGGCCCCTGCGGGTTGTCGGCGGACAGGCGCGCCGCCCAGCCTTCCGCCGGCAGGACGCGGGCGCCCATCATCACGGCGTCCATCAACTCCTGGGCGCGCTCGTCGCTGGCGACCAGATCCTCGATGCGGCGCTTCAGCCCGCGGGCGCGGCTGCGCCCCGTCTCTTCCGCTCCCAGCAGCCAGCGCCTGAGCTCCTGCGTTTCCCGCCCGGTCAGATGCCCGGCGAAGGCGCTGTCCGCCGCGTCGAAGACATGGTGCCCCTCGTCGAAGACATAGCGGGTGGGCAGGGTCGGCTCCTCCCCGCCGCCGAGTGCGGCCTGCACCATGACCAGCGCGTGGTTGGCGATCACCACGTCGGCCTTGCGGGCGCGGCGCACGCTCTTCTCGATGTAGCAGCGGGCGTAATGGTCGCAGGCGGAATAGATGCACTCCCCCCGCCGGTCGGCGAGGCCCAGCGTCCGCCCGCGCCCGGCGATGTCCACCAGCCAGCCGGGAAAGTCGCCGCCGGTCATGTCGCCGTCCCGCGTCGCCGCGGCCCAACGCGCCATCAGCCCCACCCCGATCGCGTGATGCGGCTGCATCGGCATGCCGCGGACGGCTTCCTCCAGGTTCAGCAGGCACAGATAATTCTCCCGCCCCTTGCGCAGCACGACCTTTCGCGCCTTGGTCGCCGGTTCGGGGTAGAGGCGGTCCAGTTCCGCGTCGATCTGGTGCTGAAGGTTGCGGGTGTAGGTGGAAATCCACACCGTACCGCCGTTCTTTTCCGCCCACACCGTGGCCGGCGCCAGATAGCCCAGCGTCTTGCCGACGCCCGTTCCGGCCTCCGCCAGCACCACGTTCGGCGTGTCGGGGGCGGGTCGCGGGGCGAAGGCGGCGGACACGGCGCTGGCGTAGTCGGCCTGTTGCGGGCGCGGTTCGGCCACCTTTCCGGGCACGCTGGCCGCCAGCATCCCGGCCAAACGGCGGCGCGCCTCGTCCGGCTCCACCGGATGCTGGGCGGGCGGCGGCTCGGGCGGGCCGTCCTGCCAGTCCTTGATGCGGGTCCAGACGCGCAAGCCGGCGCGGCCAGCGCCCTTCTCCGGTCCCTCCGGCTTGCCTAGGGCGGTCAGCACCGCGGGCGCCCACAGCCAGCCGGCGCGCCCCATCTCCCAGGCGAAGGCCACGGGATCGGATGCCTCTTCCCGCCCCGGCGCCCCCAGCAGGCCGAGCAGCTTGCGCACCGCCCGGTGCAGGGCCAGCGCGTCATCCTCCAGCCCATCGGGGGTCGGCAGGTCCAGCGCCTCGGCCAGACCGCGGGGGGTCGGCACGCAGAAGCGGGCGGGCAGGACGAAGGCGAACAGCTCCAGCAGGTCGAAGGCGGCGAAGGGCTCCGTCCCCAGCCGCCGCGCCATGGCCCGCGCGTGGCAGACCAGCGGCGGCTGCCGCCGTGCCCGCATCGCCGCGGCGGCGGGCGACAGTTCCTCCACCTCGCCGTCGCCGCTCAGCAGAACGACGCGGCGCGCCCCGGCCACCAGCGCGGGAGCGTCATCGAGGCTGAAGGACGGGAGGGAGTGCGCCGGGGTCAGATCCATGGCGCGCAGTATAGTGGCCCCCGCCGCCGCAATGCGAGCAAACCCGTGTTGACCGACCGGCCCGCCGCCTCGAAAGTGCTTCCCCATCCTTGAACGGCGCAGAGGAGAGGTCGAGCGCATGCGGTTCGCGGTCCGGCGTCTGCTGAGACTTCTGATGGCCCTGGCCGTCGCGCTGGCGGCCTTCAGCGTCGGCTGGGCGGCGCTCTACCGCGTGGCGCCGGTGCCGGTCACGCCGCTGATGCTGATCCGCGCCGCCGGGGGCTCCGGGCTGGAGCACGACTGGGTGCCGATGTCCGGCATCTCCCCGCACCTCGCCCGTGCGGTCATCGCGTCGGAGGACACGCTGTTCTGCGGCCATGGCGGTTTCGACTGGGCGGCCATCGAAGGCGCCTTCGCGGACAACGAGGAGGGCAGCCGCCTGCGCGGCGGCAGCACGATCAGCCAGCAGACCGCCAAGAACGCCTTCCTCTGGCCGGACCGGAGTTGGACCCGCAAGGGCGCGGAGGCGTGGTTCACCCTGCTGATCGAGACTCTCTGGCCCAAGAGCCGCATTCTGGAGGTCTATCTGAACATCGTGGAATGGGGCGACGGCGTTTACGGCGCCGAGGCCGCCGCCCGCCACCATTTCAGGAAATCCGCCGCGGCCCTGACCCGCCGCGAGGCCGCGCTTCTGGCCGTCGTCCTGCCCAACCCCCGCAACTGGTCCCCGAACCCGCCCGGCGCCTATGTGGCGCGGCGCGCGGGCATCATCGAACGGCGGATGGCGGTGGTGGAGCGGGATGGACTGGCGGAGTGTGCAAAATGATCCTTCGGAACAGATCGCTTCACATCCACAAACCACCCTCGGGCGTCAGCAGCAGCGGCTCCATGCGGCGCCATGGGATCACCCGCACGATTTCAATAGGATCGGCTTCAATAGGATCGGCTTTCCTATAGACCACCGCATACCATTTCAGCGCCGTCCAGAAATAGACATCGAATTCCGTCAGATCCTGCCGCCGGTGCCCAAGCCCCGGATTGGCGCCGATCCGGTCGAAAGCGTTGTAAAGCTCATCAACGATGGCGTCGGCTGCATCCTCGCCCTGAACCTCTTCCATAAATGCATGGATGGCGTCGAGATCGTCCAGGGCAAGGGGCGCAACCGAATAGGGCACGATCAATCCAACCGTCTGGCTTTGCGCCGCGCCGCGATCCGTTCCTTCGTCTGGCGGCGGGCGTCTTCGGCGGGGATGCCTTCACCGCGATCCAGTTGGGCCAGCCCTTCCGCGATCCGCCGGTTCAGCAGTTCGATCTCTTGATTTCGGGACTCGTCGTAACGGAAGAACAGACGCAGCGCTTCGCGCATCACCTCGCTGGCCGACGTGTATTGACCGCTCGCCACGCGCTGCTCGATCTGCCGCTCAAGCTCCGGCGTCAGGGACACGTTCACGGCTCAACCTCCTGCAAAGCGGAACTGGCGATAACAAGATATAGCAAAGCCTGTTACCGAAACAGGGCATAGCCCTCACGCCCCTCCCCCCGACATCCGCAAACTCACCACCCCCGCCACGATCAGCAGAATCCCCGCCAGCTTCAGCAGGCTGAGCGACTCCCCGAACATCCACACGCCGATCGCCGCGATGGCCGCCGTGCCCACCGCCGACCAGATGGCGTAGGCCACGCCCACCTCGATCTCGCGCAGCGCCTGGGCCAGCATCGCGAAGGCCACCAGATAGCAGGCCACCACCGCAAGGCTGGGCCACAGCCGCGTCATGCCGTCCGACATCTTCATGGCTACGGTTCCCACGATCTCGAAGGCGATGGCGACGGACAGGAACAGCCAGCTCATGCGGGTCCTCGGCGGATGATCCACCCCTCAGAAATGCGCGCAAAGGGCGAGCCGGGCAAGCACCCCGTGCGCGCCATGCCGCCCGCGCCGCTCCGCCGCCGTTGACGGACGCCGTTGACGGACGGCGCGGACCGCCCTAGGGTCGCTGCCTTTCTACACTTCCGTCGAGTTTTGAAGGGGCTCTACCATGACCGGCGAGCGGGAATTGGCGTTGCAGGCGAAGGCGTGGCCGTTCGAGGAGGCGCGCAAACTCGTCGCGCGCTTCGCGAAGGAGCCGCCGGCCAAAGGCTACGTCCTGTTCGAAACCGGCTACGGCCCCTCGGGCCTGCCGCACATCGGCACCTTCGGCGAGGTGGCGCGCACCACCATGGTCCGCCAGGCCTTCCAGCGGATGAGCGACATCCCGACGAAGCTCTTCTGCTTCTCCGACGACATGGACGGGCTGCGCAAGGTCCCGGACAACATCCCGAACAAGGATCTCGTCGCCGCCAACCTGGGCAAGCCGCTGACCAAGGTCCCCGACCCGTTCGGCACGCACGAGAGCTTCGGTGCGCACAACAACGCGCGTCTGCGCGCCTTCCTCGACAGCTTCGGCTTCGAGTACGAGTTCCAGTCCTCCACCGACTGGTACACGTCGGGCCGCTTCGACGACGCTCTGCTCGGCGTGCTGCGCCACTACGACGAGATCATGGCGGTGATGCTGCCGACGCTGGGCGAGGAGCGCCAGCAGACCTACAGCCCGTTCCTGCCCATCTCCCCTTCCACGGGGCGCGTGCTTCAGGTTCCGGTGCTGGAGCGCAACGTGGACGCCGGCACCATCGTCTTCCAAGACGAGGACGGGAAGAAGGTCGAGGTCCCCGTCACCGGCGGCCATGTGAAGCTCCAGTGGAAGCCCGACTGGGGCATGCGCTGGTACGCGCTGGGCGTCGATTACGAGATGTACGGCAAGGACCTGATCCCCTCCGCCGAACTGGCCGGCAAGATCGTCAAGATCCTGGGCGGCACCCCGCCGGAAGGCTTCAATTACGAGCTGTTCCTGGACGACCGGGGGCAGAAGATCTCCAAGTCCAAGGGCAACGGCCTGACCATGGAGGAGTGGCTGGCCTACGCCCCGCCGGAGAGCCTCGCCCTCTACATGTTCCAGAAGCCGAAGTCGGCCAAGCGCCTCTACTTCGACGTGATCCCGCGGGCGGTGGACGAATATCTGGCCTTCGTCGCCAAGCTGCCCGTGGAGGAGCCGGCCAAGGCGCTGGAGAACCCGGCCTGGCACATCCACAACGGCACGGCCCCGGCGGTGCGGTCCGACGTGTCCTTCAACCTGCTGCTGAACCTCGCCGGCGCGGCGAACGCCGAGACCAAGGACGTGATGTGGGGCTTCATCAGCCGCTACGCCCCCGAGGCCACGCCGGAGAACAGCCCCTTCCTGGACAAGCTGGTCGGCTACGCCGTCCGCTACTACCAGGATCAGGTGAAGCCGACGAAGCGCTTCCGCGCCCCCACCGACGCCGAGCGCGCCGCGCTGGAGGACCTGCTGAAGCGTCTGGACGGCATCCCCGCCGACGCGGCGGGCGACGTGATCCAGAACGTGGTCTTCGCGGTCGGCAAGGAGCACGGCTTCACCGAGCTGCGCGCGTGGTTCCAGGCGCTCTACGAGGTGCTGCTGGGCCAGACCACCGGCCCGCGCATGGGCTCCTTCATCCAGCTCTACGGCCTGGACGAGACCAAGACCCTGATCCGCGAGAAGCTGGCCGCCTGACGACCGGCCCCTCCGTTCCCTTCCCCCGCGCCGCCGGCCCGCCGCGGGGGAAGTCTTTCCAGGCGTGCCGGCGCACACCCCGCAAACAATTCGTCCGACCCACGAACCGCTTCCAAGGAACGCGGCGCCCAAAGCCATGCCCGGTTCGAACTCCACCCAGCATCCGGCCCGGCACCCGGCCAGTTTTCGTCCTCCACCATTCTGCCGGCGAACAATGAATTCATCCTGATCGTTTGCTTTTCCATCATTCGTGCTTTCGGCACGGATGCGTGCAAACGGTCGATTTCCTGCCCACCCGGTGGGCAAACAACATTTTAATCCCACACTGCCATGCGCACACCGCACCACACCAATACCAACTTGGTATTACCATGCGCCAGGCTCAAAGCCTATGATCCGCCCCGTTACTGCTTTTGCAGTGCGTTTCCTCCCTAGACTCTTCAAGGCCGCGCCCCATCGGGGTTGCGGCCCTTTTTCTTTTCAGCCTTCGTTTCTTCAAAGCCTTGCCATAGCCGGCCAAGGGGAAGCGGACACTGGTCGGCGATGACAAGTTCGGGTCCATTAGCGGCCCGTTAACCGTGCCGTCGTTGGATGTCAGGATGCAGCCACGTCAGGCCACTCCCTCCATCCCCGGAGACGACCGCCCCGGCGCGACCGCCCGCAGCAGCGCCGGGCGCGCCGCGCCTGCCGCCCTGCGCGCGGAAACGGTCGGCGATGACGGTGTCGAACCGGAGTTGCTGGACTACCTGTTCGACGACGCACACCCCGCCCACCCGGCGCCGGAACCGGCGAGCCGCCGCGTCGGCACGGCCCTGGTCGAATCGCGGCTGGCCGGCATGGGCGATGCCGGGGTGCGGGCGGCGCTGGCGCGCAAGCTGTGCCGCCTGCTCCCCGATCTGCCGCCGGACGGCCAGGACAAGGCCACCGCCGCCGCCCTGCGCGCGCTGGAGCGCTTGGCCCGCGACCATGCGGCCCATGTGCGGGCGGCGCTGGCCGGGGCGCTGAAGGACATCGCCTGCGCCCCGCCGGCCATGGCGCGCACGCTGGCCCGCGACGTGGAGCGTTCGGTGGCGGAGCCGATCCTGCATTGCTGCGCCACCCTGACCGACGAGGATCTGCTGGAGATCGTCGCCGCCCACCCCGCCGGTTGGGCGCTGTCGGCCATCGCGCGGCGGCGGTCGGTCAGCGCGCCGCTGTCCTGCGCCATCGTGGACACGGGCGACGCGGAGGCCACCGGGCTGCTGCTGGACAACAGCGGCGCCGTCATCCCGGAAGACCGGCTGGAGGATCTGGTGGAGCGGTCCGGCGGCCATCCGGACTGGCAGGCCAAGCTGGCGGGCCGCCCCGCCCTGCCGCAACGGCTGGCCCTGCGGCTGGCCGAATTCGTGGACGAATCGGTAGTCGACCTGCTGCGCCGCCGCACCGATTTGGACGCGGCCACAGCGGCGGAGGTCGCCGCCGTTACCCGCCGCCGCGTCGCCTGGATCGAGGCGCGCGACCCCGCCGAATCACCCGAACGCCGCGCCCTCCGCCTCTACCGGAAGGGCGCGCTCGACGAAACGGCGCTCGGCGATGCGCTGTCCTGGGAGGAGACGGATTTCGTCCGCGCCGCCCTGGCCCTGCGCGCCGCCGTTCATCCGGCGATCGTGGACGACATCCTGCGCTCCGGCGATCCCCGCGCGGTCACCGCGCTGGTCTGGCGGGCGGGCTATTCGATGCGCTGCGCCATGCGGGTGCAGATCCGCGCCGCCGGCATCGCGCCGCGCGCCGTGCTGAACGCCCGCCGGGGCACCGGCTACCCGCTGCCCGCGGCGGACATGGCCCGCCACCTCGCGCTCTACGGCGTCCGCTTCTGACGCGACCGGACGCCGGACGCGGTTACCGGATTTCCTTTACTGGATTTCCTTTACTGGATTTCTAGGGGCCGGCGGTCCGGCGCGCGCCGGGCGTTCGGGTCCATCATCGGGTCACCCTGGTAACCGGGCCGCGTCGGGTCGGATTCGATGAGCTGCGGCGGGGTGACGATCTCTTCGCCCGATCCGGAATCGAACTGGATCACCGCCATCCGGCGCACCCGCTCGCACAGGTCCCGCTTGTTCAGGATCGCCGGGTCGCCGGCCCGGTCGAAGGCGACGAAGGGCACCACGATACGGCTGCGGTCTCCCGGCGGAACGGTGGTGAACACATAATTCGCCACGGGCCGGCAATAGAGCACGTCGATGGCCGACGGGGCGCCCGTTGCGGTCGCCGCATCGTTCAGCGGCGCCAGCGCCAGCGCCGCCTCATAGTCTGCGACGGTTTGTCCCAGCGCCGCGCCGCCGCTCCCCAGCGCCAGCGTCACGGTCAGGCAAAATGCCGGTGCAAAGCGAGTCATGCCCCTTCCCCTCGTCCGGAACAGCCTTGGAAAGCCCTTCAAAAAATAGTGCGCGGCCACCGCAACACCAAATTCCTGTTTGCCGTTTCTCCCATTCGCCGTAATCGATTGCGCAGTTCCGCGCTCCATGCTTGCGGTCGCGCTTGCTCTGGAGCCGGAATCGCGCTAGGAACCGGCCTCGAAATCTCAGGGCGCTGGATCCCTAGGACGCTACACTCAATCGGTTCTGTCCTCCGCTGAATGGGGGACGCTCACGCTTAGGGAAACGCTCCATGGCTCGCAAGAAGATTGCGCTCGTCGGCGCCGGCCAGATTGGCGGCACGCTGGCTCTGCTCGCTGCCCAGAAGGAACTCGGCGACGTCGTCCTGTTCGACATCGCCGAAGGCATGCCGGAGGGCAAGGCCCTCGACCTGGCTGAGACTTCGCCGGTCGAAGGCTTCAACGCCAAGCTCAGCGGCGGCAACGACTATTCGGTCATCGAAGGCGCCGACGTCGTGATCGTCACCGCCGGCGTGCCGCGCAAGCCGGGCATGAGCCGCGATGACCTGATCGGCATCAACACCGGCGTCTGCCAGACCGTCGGCGAGAACATCAAGAAGTACGCCCCGAACGCCTTCGTCATCGTCATCACGAACCCGCTGGACGTGATGGTGTGGGTGCTTCAGCAGGCCTCCGGCCTCCCGCCGGAGCGCGTGGTCGGCATGGCCGGCGTGCTCGACTCCGCCCGCTTCCGCTACTTCCTGGCCGACGAGTTCAAGGTGTCGGTCGAGGACGTCACCGCCTTCGTTCTGGGCGGCCATGGCGACACGATGGTCCCGCTCGTCCGCTACTCGACCGTCGCCGGCATTCCGCTGCCGGATCTGGTCAAGATGGGCTGGACCACGCAGGAGAAGCTGGACGCCATCGTGCAGCGCACCCGCGACGGCGGCGCGGAGATCGTCAAGCTCCTCAAGACCGGCTCGGCCTTCTACGCCCCGGCCGCTTCCGCCATCCAGATGGCCGAGTCCTACCTGAAGGACCAGAAGCGCGTCGTTCCGGTCGCCGCCTACCTGACCGGCCAGTACGGCCAGAACGACCTCTACGTCGGCGTCCCGACGATCATCGGTGCCGGTGGCGTCGAGAAGATCATCGAGATCGATCTCTCCGATGAGGAGAAGAAGATGTTCGATCACTCGGTCGACGCTGTGAAGCAGCTCGTCGAGGTGGTCAAGAAGCAGCAGGCTGAGAAGGCCGCCTCCTAAGGCCGCCTGTTTTTTTGCCTGCGCGGGAACCTGCGGCTTTATCGCCCGGGGCGGACGGTTGAACCCGCCGCCCCTGGTGGTACAGTAACAGCGGTCGTGCGCGCCAGCCGGCGTAAGGCTTCTTGAAGGAAACCCCTCCCGAAGACTTCCGCCCTGGCGCGCCCGCCAACAGGAAACGTCTGCCCGATCTTCGCCCATCGTCAGCCGACCAAAATCTGTCAGCCGACCATAAAAACAGATGGACGCCCGATGAACATCCATGAGTACCAGGCCAAGGGCCTGCTGAAGAAGTACGGCGTCGCGGTTCCCCGCGGCGGCGTCGCCTACACCCCGCAGGAAGCCGAGACCGTCGCCCGCGAGCTGGGCGGTCCGGTGTGGGTCGTGAAGTCGCAGATCCACGCGGGTGGCCGCGGCGCCGGCCGCTTCAAGGACAACCCCGAGGGCAAGGGCGGCGTCCGCGTCGTCA
>JAEYPE010000267.1 GCA_023411035.1 Pseudomonadota bacterium | reverse complement strand
GGCCTGTGCCATGCGCTGGGCGACAGGGAGGGCACGGCGGAGGCCGGGCGCCGGCTGATGGTGCTGGAGCCGGGCCACGCCGAAGGGGCGAAGATCCTGGGGGAGGCGCTGGCCGCGGCGGGTCCCTGGACGGAGGGGGCGGCGTGGCTGGGGCGGGCGGCGGTGCTGGCTCCGGCACCCGACGCGCTGCTGGTGCTCGGCAACCTGTGGCAGGAGCGGGGGCATCCCGCGGCGGCGCCGCGCTGCTACCGCCGCGCGCTGGCGCTGGCGCCGGAGTCCGCGCGGGCGTTGACCGGGTTGGGCATGGCGCTGTCCGCCCTGGGGCGGATGGAGGAGGCAGCGACCGCCGCCCGGCGCGCCGTCCGCATCGAGCCGGAAGAGGCGGGCCACGCCCTCAACGCCGGGTCCGTCCTGCACCGGGCGAAGCGCCCCGACGAGGCGCGGGCCTGGTTCCGGCGCGCGGTGGCCTTGCAGCCCGACGGGGCCGCCGGCTGGACCAACCTCGGCACCCATGCCATCGAGGCGGGCGCTTTCGACGAGGCGGTCGTCCTGCTGCACCGGGCGCTGGTCCTGCGCGCTGCGGAGCGGGAGGCGCTGGCCAACTCCAACCTCGGCGTTGCCCTGATGGCGCTGGGCCGCCATGGGGAGGCGGTGGCCGCCCTGCGCGCCGCGCTGGAGCGGACGCCGGAGGACGCGGAGGTGCGCTCCAACCTGCTGTTCTGTCTGTGCTTCGCCGAAGAGGTGGACCTCGGCGCGGTGTTCGAAGAGCATCGGCGCTTCGAACGGGCCGTCATGCCGGTGCCGCCCGCCGCCCCGCGCTTCGCGGCCACGGACCGCGACCCGGACCGCCGGCTGCGTGTCGGCTACCTGTCGCCGGATTTCCAACGCTATCCGGGGCCGGGCTATCACTTCCTGCTGCCGCTGATCGAGCGCCACGACCGCTCGGCGGTGGAGGTGACCTGCTATTACAACGACCTCCGGAAGGACGCCGCGACGGCCCGCTTCGCGGCGCTGGCCGACCGCTGGCGCGACGTCGCCGCCCTGCCGGACGGGGAGCTGGAAGGGCTGATCCGGGCGGATGGGATCGACGTGCTGGTGGACTGCGGCGGGCACATGTCGCGCAACCGCATGCCGCTGTTCATCCGCCGTCCGGCGCCGGTCCAGGTCAGCCTGCCGCTCTACCCGAACACGACGGGCCTGACGGCGATGGACCACCAGTTCTCCGACCATCGTTTCGCCGCCCAGGACGCCGACGCCCTCCATACGGAGAAGCTGATCCGCCTGCCGGGAAGCGTGCTGTGCTACCGCCCCGCGGAGTCCGCCGTCACGCCGCCGGCCCGCCCCCCGGTGGAGAGGGAGGGGGTGTTCACCTTCGGCTCCTTCAACAACCTGACGAAGCTGAACGCCTCCACCCTCGCGCTGTGGGCGCGGGTGCTGGCGGCGGTGCCCGATGCGCGGCTGATGCTGAAATGGCGGGGGCTGACCGGCGGCGGGGTGGCGCGGCGGGTGCTGGACGCCTTCGCCGCCCATGGTGTGGAGGAGTCGCGGCTGCTGCTGCGCGGCACCACAGCCGATCCCTATGAGGATTACGTGCGGCTGGACTGCGCGCTGGACCCCGTTTTCGCCAACGGCGGGACGACCACCTGCGACGCGCTGTGGATGGGGGTTCCCGTGCTGTCCCTGGCGGGGGAGGCGATGATCTCCCGTTGGGGCGCCACGATGCTCGGCAGCGTCGGGCTGGGCGGTCTGGTGGTGGAGCGGGAGGAGGATTACGTGGCGCTCGCCGTCCGGCTGGCCACCGACCGTGCCTTCCTGGACGCGCAGCGCGCCGGGCTGCGGGAGCGGATGGCGCGTTCCCCCCTGATGGACGAGGCGGGCTACACCGCGGCGGTGGAGGCCGGCTACCGGGCGGCGTGGCGCCGCTGGTGCGCCGGCCTGCCGCCCGCCCGCATCGACATGAGCGCGGCATGACCGGCGCCGTCTTCGATCTCCCCGTCTTCGACCTCGCATCCGCCCGGCGCATTCTGGTCGTGAAGCTGGACGAGGTGGGCGATTTCGTGCTCGCCACGCCGTTCCTGCGCGGGCTGCGGGCCTCGGCGCCGCAGGCGCGCATCGTGCTGGCGGTGCGCCCCGCCGTGGCCGACCTCGCCGCCCCTTGCCCGCATGTGGACGCGGTGGTGGCGCCCCATCCGAAGTCAGGGGGCGGCATCGACCTGCGCGCCGTCACGCCCGGCGCCGCCGCGGCCTTCGCGGAGGCGTTCCGCGCCGGTTTCGACCTGACGCTGGTTCCCCGCTACGACTTCGACCGGCACGGCGCCACCTCCTTCGCCGCGAACAGCCGCGCCCGTGCCGTTCTGGGCTTTTCGGAGACGGTCACCCCCTGGAAGGCGTCGGGCAACGCGGGATTCGACCGCGCCTACACCCACCGGCTGACGCCCCCGCCGGGCCGTCACGAGGTGGAGCAGAACCTCGATTTGCTGCGCTTCGCCGGCGGCGTTCCGGACGATGCCGGGGTGGAGCTGTACCTGACCGCGGAAGACCGGGCGGAGGCCGCCCGCCTGCTTGCCGATGCGGAGGGAGAGCGGGTCGTCGCCGTGGCGCCGGGGGCCGCCGCCTCGCGGCGCGAATACCCGCCGGAACGGCTGGCGGCGGTGGTTGCCGTGGCGGCGGTTGCGCTCGGCGCGCGGGTGGCGGTTCTCGGCACCGGACTGGAGCGGGCGGCGGCGGAGCGGATCGCCGCGGCCTTGCCGGGGCGGGTGCTCGACCTCACCGGACGGACCGGGCTGCGTCCGGCGGCGGCGGTGATCGAACGGACGGCGGGGCTGATCGCCATGGATTCCGGTCCGGCGCATCTGGGGGCCGCCGTGGGCGTGCCGGTCGCCGTCTTCTCCTGCCATCCGGAGGGCGGGGACCCGAATCACTACCACGCGCCGGAGCGCTTCCGCCCCTGGTGCGCGCGATCACTGGTGCTGCGGCCCGCTGCGGCGCTGCCGCCTTGCCCGGCGGAAAGCTGCATGGCGGCGGAGGCGCACTGCATCGCGTCGATCCCGCCGGAGCAGGCGGTGCCGCGCATCCTCGCCCTGTTCGGCGGGTAGAGGGCCTGGTCCGGCTTTTCGGTCCGTGGTGGCCCCGCCTGTGGCGGCCCTGCATCACTGGCCGGATTTCCGCTTTGCGGATGCCTCTCCAGTGGCACCGGCGCCCGGAAAAGCCCTATCTAAATTGCACTGCAACATCGATCGGGCCGTGAGGGAACATGAAGTCGTTCTTGTCCTCGCTTCAGCGGGATTGGGCGTCCTGGAGCCCGATCGAGCGTCTTGTCGCCGTCGGTTTCGTCACGGCGGCTCCGGTCGCTTCGCTGGCTTTCCTCTTCACCCTCTGACCGGTCCCCTTGCCCCTGGTCCGGCCTTCCATCCGGTGCCATACAGGAGGGGAAGGAACGGACGAACCGTTTCGGGCAGGAAAGGGAAGGGACATCATGGGCGACAAGGTTGCGATCATCACCGCGGGCGGCAGCGGCATGGGGGCTGCGGCGGCGCGCCGGCTGGCGGCGGACGGTTTCAAGGTCGCGGTGCTGTCCTCCTCGGGCAAGGGGGAGGCTCTGGCGGAGGAGCTGGGCGGGATCGGTGTGACCGGATCGAACCAGTCCGCCGAGGATCTGGAGCGTCTGGTGGACCGGACGATGGAGCGCTGGGGCCGCATCGACGCGCTGGTGAACAGCGCCGGCCACGGCCCGCGCAAGCCGCTGCTGGAACTGACCGACGAGGACTGGCACAAGGGGATCGAGGTCTATTTCCTGAACGTGGTCCGCGCGGTCCGGCTGGTGACCCCGGTCATGGTGCGGCAGAAGGGCGGCTCGATCATCAACATCTCCACCGCCTGGGCCTTCGAGCCGAGCCCGATGTTCCCGACCTCCGCCGTCGCGCGGGCCGGGCTGGCCTCCTTCACCAAGCTTTTCGCGGACCAGTACGCCGCCGACAATGTGCGGATGAACAACGTGCTGCCCGGATGGATCGACAGCCTTCCGGCGACGGAGGAGCGGCGCAAGGGCGTGCCGATGGGCCGCTATGGCAAGAGCGAGGAAATCGCGGCGACCGTCGCCTTCCTCGCCTCCGACGGGGCCGGCTACATCACCGGGCAGAACATCCGGGTGGACGGCGGTCTGGCACGGTCGGTGTAGGCTCCCGTAAAGACGGGGCGGGCGGTGTCCGGTCCGGAACGCCGCTTCCCCCGGACATCACCCCTTCCGGCGGGACCACCACAGCACCGCCGCCGCACCGGCCAGTGGAAAGGCCGTCATCAGGGCGAAGGTCTCGCCGTAGCTGCCCACGCTGTTGAACAGGGCGGCGAACAGCGACGGCCCGACGACCACCCCGGAAAAGGTGAACATCAGCGCCCCGCCGGTCGCCGTGCTGGCCGTGCCCGGCGGAGACACCCGCGCCACCTCGGCCAGGAACACGCCGTTCCAGCCGATGGCCGCTCCCCCGAACACCATCAGCACGGCGAGAACCGCCGGTACCGGCCAACTCGGCGCCAGGGAGGCGGCGGCGAGCGCGGCGGCGGCGGATACCCCCCCGATCGTGCCCAGAACCGCGATGCCGGAGCGCAGCCGGTCGGCCAGCAGCCCCCAGCCGATGCGCCCCGCCGCCCCCGCCGCCTGCATCGCCGACACGGCGAGGCCGGCGGACACGATGGACCAGTCCAGGTCATGGACCAGCATGTTCACCGTGAAGGCCATCAGCGAAAGCTGGATCGCCGAGAAGCAGAAGCCCATCAGGGCGAATCCGCGGAGCGCGGGAACCCGCCAGACCAGCCGCGGCCCCTCCATCAGGTTGCTGCGGATCGGCAGGCCGGGGCTGCGGTCGTCGTCCCACATCCGGCGCCCCGGTGCGAAGAGGACCAGCAGAAGCGCGAACATCCCGGCCACGGCCAACGCCGCCCCGCGCCAGCCCGCGAACTCCGCGATTCCCGGCAGCAGAAGCCCGGCCAGAACGCCGGCCAGCGGCACGCCGGTCTGCTTCAGCGAAAAGACCAGATTGCGCCGGGCCGGCGGGGTGAAGCGGTTCAGCAGATGGGAGGAGGACGGGTTCACCAGCCCATAGCCGATGCCGATCAGCACCGACGCCAGGGCGGCGGCCCACAGCCACCCGGTGGCGATCCCCAGGCATCCCACCATTCCCAGCAGCATCGCCAGAATGCCCACCGTCCCGGCGCCCCAGCGCCGCACGACCAGCCCGGCGAAGGCCGACACCAGGGCCGCCGCCCCATAGATCACGCTGATCTGATAGCCGACGACCTCCGCCCCCACCCCCAGCGACGCCGCGGCCAGCGGGGCGACGGTCGCCAGGGTCAGGACGGACAGGGAGGCGACGGTCTGCACGCCGGTCACCTCCGCCAGCAAGAGCGGGAAGGGGGCGGGCGGAGTCTCGTGGGTCGGCATGGAGGGTCCAAATAAGGGGAGGAATTGCAATGCGCTAGATCAGGCAATCTCCCGCCTACCGCATTCCCGCCCGCCGGGCCAATGCCGGGATGCGATAGGACCCTTGCGCCAGCGTGTCGTCCGACCGGACGCTACCCACGCCACCATCGGAGGCGGAACGGCTTCCCGCGCACACCCTCGGCCAGCAGGTTGATGGCAAGCGCGATGGCGGCCACGGTGACGGTCGTCGCGGCGATCAGGTGCGGGGCGCCGCGCAGGTCGGCCAGCCCGTCGCGGATCAGCGTGCCGAGGGATACCGCCGGCTCCTGGATGCCCAGCCCCAGGCCGCTCAGCGTCGCCTCCGCCACCATGACGGGGCCGATGGACAGGGCGGCGCGGATGGCGACCGGTCCCGCGACCGCCGGCAGAAGATGATGGCGGACCGTATGCAGCGGCCCCGCGCCGAGGGCGGTGGCGGCGGACACATGCTCGGCGATCCGGTTCGACAGGGCCAGCGCCCGGCACCAGCGGACCTGCGAAGGCCACGCCGCCAGGGAGAGCGTCAGCACCATGGCCTCCGTGCCCGGCCCCAGCAGCGCCGAGGCGACGATGGCGAGCGACAGTTCGGGAAAGCCGTGCAGCAGATCGGCCAGCCGCAGGACCACCGAGTCCATCCGTCCGCCGATCCATCCCGCGGCCCCGCCCACCGCGAAGCCAAGAGCCACCGCGAGGCCGAGCGCCAGACCGGCGATGGAGAAGGACGTTCCCGTCCCGGCGATCAGCCGGGCGGCGACGTCGCGGCCCAGCCCGTCGCACCCCAGCGGATGGGCGGCGGACGGCCCGGCCCAGGCCCGCCCGAGATCCATGGCGGATGGGTCGAGCGGAAGCAGAAGGGCAGCCAGGGCCAGTGGGACCGCAAGCGCCGCCGCGAGCAGAAGCCCGGCGCGCCCGGCGAGGGAGCCTGCCGCGTTCATGGCGGTTCCCCATCGCCGCGCAGCCGCGGATCGGCGAGGCCGATCAACAGTTCGGCGGTCAGGCTGATAGCGACCTGCGCCAGGACGAAGACCAGAACGGCGGCGGCGGCCACCGGGTGGTCGCGGGCCAGCACCGCCTGGACGGTCAGGCGTCCGATTCCCGGCAGGGCGAAGACGGTTTCCACCGCCGCCGTGGTGGTGAGGATCGTTCCCGCCACCGATCCGATCGCTGCCGTCAACGGCACCAGCGCGTTCGGCAGGGCATGGCGCAGCAGCACGGCGGCCCGCCCAAGCCCCTTGGCCTGTGCGGTGCGGATGAAATCGCGCCCCAGCACGTCCATCACCTGGGTCCGCGTCAGGCGGGCAATCAGCGCCGCCGCCGGCAGGGCCAGCGCCGCCACCGCCCATGGCGCCGTGCCGGACCCCGCCAGCATCAGCCAGGTCGCCAGCGCCAGCGGCGGCACGGACAAGGCCAGCACCGATCCGATGGTGAGGGCCGTGCCCGGCCATGCCCGCCGGTCATCGGCGGCGGCGAGGCCCAGGGCGAGTCCGAAGGGCAGGGCCAGCGCGGCGGCGCCCGCCAGTAGCCCCAGCGTCACCGGCAGAGCATCGCCCAACAACTGCGTCACCGGCACCCCGCCGTACCGCAGCGAATGGCCGAGATCGCCCCGCAGCAAGGCAAGGACATAAGACAGGAATTGGACGGCCAGCGGCTGGTCCAGCCCCATGCTCTCGCGCAGCCGGCGGATCATCTCGGGGTCTGCGGCCCGGCCGTCCACCATGAGCATGACCGGATCGCCCGGCAGCGCGCGGGATGCCAGAAAGCTCGCCACCACCGCGGCTCCGGCCAGAAGAAGCAGCCCCGGCAGGCGCCCCCTCATGGCGACCGGGTGGGCAACCGGGCGGAACGGTAGTCCGGCGTGCCGTCCGGCCGGATGACCACCCCCGTCACGCCCGGCCGCACCAGCGCCACGAATTGCAGCACCGGCAGCGGCACCGCGACGGCCTCATCCCGCAGCAGGCTTTCGGCTTCCCGGTACAGCGCGTTGCGGGCCGCGGGGTCGGCGAGTCCGCGCGCCCGGTCCATCAGCCGGTCGAAATCCGGATTGTGCCAGCGGCTGCGGTTGGTCGGGCTGGCGCTGTGCCATTGGCTGGCAAGCTGGTCCATGGGGTCGGGGAAATCCACCGTCCAGCCGTTGATGAACAGCGCCTCGCGCCCCTCGTTGATCGCCGCCACAAAGGCGGCGCGGTCTTGAATCCGCACCCCGACCGGTATCCCCAGTGCCGCGCCGAGCTGGGCGGCGAAATAGGTCGCTTCCTCCCGCAAGTTGGGTCCACCGGCGATCTGGAGCGGCGGCAGGCCGTGGCCGCCGGCGTAACCGGCCTCCGCCAGCAGCGCCTTCGCCCGGTGCGGATCGGTCGGGGTCAGTGGCGCCGCGTCGGGACGGTAGCCGCCCAGGCCGGGCGTGACGAAGCCGTCCGTCAGCAGCGCCCGCCCGGCGTGCAGACCATCCACGGTGGCAACCCGGTCGAGCGCGTACCACAACGCCTGGCGCACCCGCCGGTCGCGGAAGGGCGGGTACAAATCCTGGTTCATGGCGAGGTAGCGCACCTGCGCGCGCGCAAACGCCTGGATCTGCCCGTCGTAGCGCGGCTGGCGCACCGCCGTGCGCACCACATTCTCGGGAAGCGGCGCGACGTCGAGGTCTCCGGCGTCGTAGCGCGCCAGCAGCGTGTTGGCGTCGGGCAGCACTGCCAGGGACACCCCGTCCACGGCGGGGGCGCCGCCCCAATGGCCGGCGTGGGCCTCCAGGCGCACCGACTCGCCCCGGCGCCAGGACAGGAGGCGGAACGGCCCGGTGCCGCCGGACGCCTGCTCGTGCCACGCCGGACCGTACTCGGCCTCCATTCCGCGGTCGACGAACAGGAACGGATAGAGCGGGAACAGCGCGTCCGGCTCGATCAGCCGCACGACCAGCGTATGGGGATCGGGAATGGCCACGCCGGACAGCGATGCGGCGGTTCCCTGCTGCAACGCCGCCGCCCCTTCGATGCCGCGCAGGTAGAAGGCGCTGTAGCCGGGCTGGGGCTTGCGCGTCAGATGGCGTTCCCAGGTCCACAGGACGTCGGCGGCGGTGAATTCCCGCCCCGAATGGAAATGCACGCCCGGACGCAGGGTGATGCGCCAGGTACGTCCGCCGTCCGGCGTCTCCCAGCCTGTGGCCAGTGCCGGAACGGCGTTGCCGGCGGTGTCGATGGTGGTGAAGCCCTCATAGACCTGCCGCAGCACCCCCGAGGTGATGAGGCCGGGAAAGACGAACGGGTCGACGGTCGTCAAATCGTCGGAAAGGCTCGCCCGCAATGTTCCCGCCGTCGCCGGAAGCGCGGCGCCGGAAGCGCCGGCGCCGATGGACAGAGCGATCAGAAGCAGGCGAAGGAACGAAGGCAGGGACATGGGACGTTGCAGGATGTTGGCCGAGTGGCGGGGGCCGAGTGGCGGGAAAACCAGACGAGCCTGCCTCCTTCACGGCCTCGGGCCAGGGCGGAGCCGGAGCTGCGCCGGACTTCCTCCATATGTATGCACAAGCGTGCACTCATATCCAGATATTCACGCCATCGGTGATGCGGCAGGCACCATACCTGTATTCGATTAGGCGCGCGATCCGAAATGCCAGCAGATCGTCGTCACCTGACGCACGATTCCCGCCTGGTTGCGCAACCCCGTCTTGCCCAGGATGGACGAAACCTGATTGTACACGGTGCGCCGTTCCACCCCGCGGTCTTCGGCGATTTCGTCCACGCTCCGCCCGGAACACAGGGCCAGCGCGATCTCGGCCTCCGAGCCGGTGATCTGGAGAAGATCGGCGACGGCGCGCGGCGACACCGTGGGCAGCATGTCCGGATCGACGAGGGTCAGAAGAAGGATGCCGTTCATCGGGCCGTCGCTTCCGATGCTGCGGGCCGGCGGCTCCGACAGGGTGGCGAAGTAGGGGGCCGGCTGGTCCATCCGCGACACGCGCAACGTGATCGGCGTGCGGGCGCGGCGGCGGAAGAAGCCGGCGGCCCGCTTGGCCAGTTCCGCCTGTTCGGTGGGCGCGTCCGGGATGCACAGCCGTCCACCGACCACGGCGAGCCCATCCCCCCGCGACAGGATGGAGATGAAGGACTGGTTGCCGTCGATGACCTGGCAGCGCGGCGTCAGCAACGCCGCCGGGTAGGGCAGGGCGTCGAGAAGCCGTACGACGAAGGCGGACTGGCTCGGCTGCGGCAGGGCGCTGCTGCCGTTCAGGGAGATCAGGCTGTCGAAGCCGCCCCGGAAACTCTCCAGGAAGTTGCTGGTGACGTCGCGGCGGATCTGGTACCACCAGCCGTCCGTGTCATCCAGCCTCTCATACGTGATCTCGATGACCCGCCCATCGGAATGGAGCGTGAAGGACTGCCAGAACCGGTTGAACCGGCGGAGATTTTCGGCATAGCCGATCCACCGGTCCGGGTCGGAATAAATGCTGTCCGATCCGAATTTCTTATGCTTCACGCATTCCCACACGATGTCGCGGAACGTGACCGAGCGTGAGTAGTCGATGAAGGGATAGATCGTCTTCTGCTTGTCGTTGGTCGCAAGGAGCGTGTCGCTCTTGTCGAAGATGGCAAGCCCGGCGTTCATGTCCCTGGCGCGGCCGGAAAGATCTTGGACCAGATCGGACATCAACCCCTCCTCCCTCCCGTTGCCAAGGTTGACGGGCCGCCCCTCCGACCCGCGGCCTGGACCGCCGACCGGAGGGGCACCCTCGGAACGACCTGCTGTTCGAACGGATTTAGCAACAAACAGACCGCATTATGCAACGTCCAATACGATCGTATGGCGCTCAGGCCGCCTCGACCGTGAGGAAGCAGCCGGCGAGTTCTTCCATTTGAAGCTCCACGCCGAGCGTCGTCCGGAAGGCGTCCTGGGTGTTGGCGACGGCCTTCTGCCAGACCGCGGCGTCGGGGGCGTCCGGATGGTGGCAGACCCGGCCGCCGACCAGCCGCATCATGTCCGCCTCGTAGCGGTCCATGAACAGGATGTGCTCGTGCCACGCCGCATCCGCCGCCTTCGTCGGCACCAGGATCAGGTTCGGCTTGGCCGCCACCACGACGAGGAACTGACGGTAGGCTTCGACCGACTCCGCGGCCTGATCCGCCGTGTAGCCGGCCAGTTCGAGCCGCTTGTTGATGAAGGAAAGGTCGAGGTTCGCCGGCTGCACGGTCGAGGCGCGTTCGATATTGTCGTTCATTCTCAATGATCCTTTTCAAAAGGGGATGGTTTCACGTCGGTTCTCGAATGCCTCCGCCCGAAAACGCCGGCCCGTGCCCCGCAGCGAAACGGCGGCCGCCGGGAGGCCGGTCGGGTTCAAGCGGGAGGTGTCCTGATTGGCGGTGTCCCGCCGGCCGGCGCCTGTGCTCCGCGCCGTTCGGCATGATCCGGATGCCACCCGCATGCCGCCGTGGGCAAACCGCCAAGGCTGCGTTCGTGCGCGCAGTGCGCCCCGTAAGCTCCTGCAACAGGCCCGCCATGCGCCCCTCCTGCACACCGGGGTGTATCATAGTGCCGGTTGTATATATGCTCAAGCGTATATCTCGTATTTGTAGTCAACTGGTTTGGAATGCATCCCTAAAATGGCATGCGTATGTAGTTAATTCCGCATTGGTGGATAGGGATTCGGATAAAACCTCCCTCTTGATTAACTTGATTCCATTGCCATCCACGAAGTGACGGATGTTTATTCTTTTGATTGTCGAATGCCAAAGGTCCGCCCGCCGCGTCGGCGCAATCCTCCGGTTGGCGCGAGAGCCGCGCGGGGGGAGGCGGCTCAGGGCAGCAGGATGGCCGACTGCCATTGCTGCAGGAACCGCTCCCGTTTCAGCCGGTCCAGGAACACCAGAAGGGCCGGGCTGAGCGCGATGGGGTGCAGCGGCGCCGCCGTGCTGGAGCGCAGGCCCGACGCCGACGCCTCCCGCTTGATGCCGGAGGAGATGGCGTAGAGGGCGGAGCGGCCGGCCACCACCTCCTGACCCCGCGGGGACAGCAGATAGTCGATGAACTGGCCGGCAAGCTGCGGGCGGGGCGCCGTCCTGGGGATCACCGCCACGCGGGAGATGACCAGCGTGTAGTCCTCCGGCACCACGATGCCGATGGGCGCCCCCGCCGCGGCCCGCGCCCGCGCGTAGGAGCCCAGCACGTTGTAGGCGATCAGCACCTCGCCCCGCTCCACCATGTCGAGGATCTCGCCGGAGCAGCAGGCCAGCCGCGCCTGGGCGTTGCCCATCACCGCCACGAGCTGCCAGAACTGGCTGAACAGCAGGTCGTCGTGGGCGGCCAGCAGATAGCCGATGCCGCTGGCGGCCGTGTCGTAGGTGGCGACCCGCCGGCTGAATCGCGCCGGATTCTCCTTCAGCAGCCGGATCAGGGCGGGGCGGGAGCGGGGGACCTGATCGGCGGGCAGAAGGTCGCGGTTGTAGGCGATCACCGCGGGTTCGAAGGTGAAGCCGAACGCCTCGTCCCGCCAGTTCGCCCAGTCCGGCAGGCCGTCCGTCAGGGCGGAGCGGTGGGGCTGCGTGTAGCCGTCGTTGACCAGCTTCACCTGCAGATCGGCGGCGGAACTGATGAGCAGGTCGGGCTTCACCGCCGCGGGCTCCCTGGCCGGTCCGGCCAACGCATCGGCGTAGAGGTCGGCGGTGTCCATGTCCTGGTACTCGACCGTGACGTCCGGGTGGATGCGCTGGAAGTCGATGACCAGCGGCTCGATAGCCTGCCGGTCGGTGGCCGAATGGATGCGCAGCCGTTCCCGCTCGTCGCCGGGCGCCGGGTAGGTGAGCAACCGCGCCGCCTGCGCCCATGGTGCCCAGAGCAGGACGAACAGAACCAGCAGCGGCAGCAAGGCCCGCACCGCGGTTCCGCCCGCCGCCGCACCGCCGCCGCTGGCCGCCGGAAAGTCGATGCGCGCGATCAGCCCGCCGCCGGGGCGGTCGAGCAGGGTGAAGTCCGCCCCGTGCGCCTCCACCACCGAGGTCACGATGGCGAGGCCCAGACCGCTGCCCGCCACCCCCGCGGCGGAACTGCCGCGCCCGAACCGCTCCAGCACGCGGCGCTTCTCCGTGTCCGGCACGCCGGGGCCGCGGTCGGCGATCTCCACGCGCAGGCCCCGTCGGTCCGGCACGGGCGTCAGCGACAGGTCGATGGGGCCGGACGGACCGGCGTATTTGACCGCGTTGTCGAGCAGGTTGGTCAGCGCCTCGCGCAGGCTGATCGCGTCGCCGGGGATGGTGGCGGGCTCCGCCGCGCGGTCGATGTCCAGGCGGATCGGCGTGTCCCCGGCCACCGCCCTGGCGCGCTGGAACACCTGCTCCAGCAGGGCGCCGAGATCGACGTCCTCGGGCTTCTGCGCCTCGCCGCGGTGGATCACCATGGCGTGGTTGAGAAGCTGGCTGGTGAGCTGGCTGGCCTCCACCGCGTTGCGGTGCACGCGCTGGGCGATGCGGTGCAGGGCGTCCGGATCGTCCTCGTCGATGGCGAGTTCGGCTTGCAGGCGCAGGCTGGCCAGCGGCGTGCGGATCTGGTGGGCGGCGTCGGCCAGGAAGGTCTGCATGGTGTCGAGGTTGGATTTGAGCCGCGCCATCAGCTGGTTGATCGCCTGGACGAGCTGGGACACCTCCTGCGGCGGCGGCATGGCGATGGGGGAGAAGTCGTGGGGTTGCCGCTCGCGGATCATCCGTTCCAGCGAGCCCAGCGGGGCCAGCGCCTGCCGCACCCCGAACCAGATCAGCCCGCCCGCCGCCAGGACGGTGACGGCGATCGGAAGGAAGGCGTTCGCCAGGATGTCGCGGGCCAGCGCGCCGCGCTCCTCGCGGGTCTGGGCGACGGCGATGGTGAGCCAGCCGCTCAGATCGGGTTGCGCGGCGAACCGCTTGAGAATGGCGACCCGCACCGGCATGCCGCGATAGACGGCGTTCTCGAAGCGGGCGGCGTCGCTCCCGGCCTTCGCGGGCATCACCGGCAGGTCGTGGTAGCCGGTGACCAGCTCGCCGTCGGGTGCGGTGATCCGGTAGAACACGCGGTCGCGCCGGGCCTGGGCCAGGATGCCCAGCGACGAATAGGGCAGGTTGACGGAAAAGTGCCCGTCCTCCACCCGGACGGTGTCGGAGATGGACAGGGCCGACGCCAGCAGAAGCCGGTCGAAGGCGGCATCGGCGGCCCGCTGGGCATAGGCGCTGACGAACAGGAACAGGCCGGCGGTCAGGACGGCCAGAATGCCGAGCAGCCGGATGAACAGCCGCCGGCGCAGCGAGAATCCCTCAGCCTTCGGTGCACACTTCCGCCACATAGCCCAGCCCCCGAACCGTCCGGATTTCCACCGACGCGCCCTCCAGCTTGCGCCGGAGGCGGGAGACATACAACTCGATGGCGTTCAGCGCGGTGGGCTGGTCCAGGCTGAACAGCCGGTCCATCAGCTCCTCCTTCGACAGGACGGTGTTCAGGTTGCTGAGGAACAGTTCCAGAAGCCGGAACTCGCGCCCGCCCAGATCGACGGACCGGCCATCCACCAGCACCTTCTTGGCCGCGGAGTCGAAGACCAGATTGCCGAACTGCGTGCGGGAGGAGGCGAGGCCGTGCGAGCGGCGCAGCAGGGCGCGGCAGCGGGCCTCCAGCTCGCGCAGATCGAAGGGCTTCACGATGAAGTCGTCGGCGCCGAGGTCCAGCAGATCGACCCGCACGTTCACCTGGGACCGGGCGGTCATCACCAGCACCGGCGTGGCGTCCCGGCGCTGGCGCAGGCGGTTCAGCAACGTCTGTCCGTCCACGCCCGGCAGCATGATGTCGAGCAGGACGAGCTGGTACGCCTCCTGGCGCAGCAGCTCCTCCGCCTCGTCCCCGGTCGGCGCCCAATCCACGGCATAGCCCAGCTTGCGCAGCCGGTGGACGATGGCGTCGGCCAGATCCTCGGTGTCCTCGACGACGAGTATGCGCATGGTCCGTCTCCCAGGTGCCTCACCCGGCACGCGCGATCAGTGCGCCATGAAAATGGGGATGCCGGGCGGCTCGCGCAGGACATCCAGCGTCACCCCGCCCCACACCCGTTCCCGGACCCGGCTGTGGCCGTAGGCGCCCATCACCAGCAGGTCGCAGCCGGCCTCCTTCGCCGTGTCCTGCAAGGCCCGCCCGACCGCGCGGCCCGACGCCGCGACCTTGCGGATGGACGCCGCGACGCCGTGCAGGGCCAGATAGGCGGACAGGCGGCCGGGATCGGCGGCGCGTCCGGGATCGGCGACTTCCGCCGACAGGACGACCACCTTGCCGGCCCGTTGCAGCAGCGGCAGCGCCGCCGCGACCGCCCGCGAGGCCGCCGCCCCGCCGTCCCAGGCCACGGC
>JAEYPE010000193.1 GCA_023411035.1 Pseudomonadota bacterium | reverse complement strand
GTTCGTCGCCGGGGATGTGGGCGGCCTTGCCGGCGGGCTGGCGGCGGCCAGCGACGGTTCCGTCGTCGGTGCGGCGGCGGCGGGATGGGCGTTGCATCGCGACGCCGGGCGCTTCGCGGCGCAGGCTGCCGCGGACCGGACCGAACGGACGCGCCATTGGACCTTCCAGGCGGCGCTGGCCTCCTCCTGGGAGCTTCCGCCGGACATTCACGAACTGGTGACTCCGCCCACGGTGGTCTGCCGCTGCGAGGGCGTCACCCGCGCCCGGATCGACCGCGCCATCGCCGACGGGCATGACGGCTTGAACGGGCTGAAGCGCAACACGCGGGCCGGCATGGGCTCCTGCGGCGGGCGGTCCTGCCTGCGCACCCTGGCGGCGCTCGCCGGGCCGAGGGGGGAGGGGGAGGCGGTCAACGCGCGCCCCGGCATCCGTCCCGTCACGCTTGCCGCGCTGGCGAACCGGGTTCAGGACGAGAGCGTAGGATCATGAGCGCCCCACTATCAAAATCCACCGACATCGCCGTGATCGGCGGCGGCGCCTATGGCCTGTCGGTCGCGCTGTGGCTGCGCCGGCTGCGTCCGGACCTGTCGGTCCTGCTGCTCGACCGGTCTGACTTCGCGGGCAACGAGACGGGGCGCTGCGGCGCCGGGTTCCGCGTGCAGTGGGGGGCGGTGGGCAACATCCGGCTCTGCCAGGAAAGCCTGCCTTTCTATGAGAACTTCGCCGATGAATTCGACCATCCCGAGGGCATCGAGTTCAAGCAGGACGGCTACCTGATCCTGGCCCACGGCGAGGAGCAACTCGCCCAGCTCCGCCGCAACATCGCGCTCCAAGCCCGGTTCGGGGTGGAGAGCGCGCTGCTGACGGCGGAGGAGGCGGCGCGGCTGGCCCCCGGCCTCAATCTGGCGGGGGTGGTCGGCGGTTCCTTCTGCGCCCGCGACGGGTCCCTGTCGCCGTTCCGGGTGCTGGATGGGTTTCATCGCGCCGCCGCCCGCGCCGGGGTGACCATCCGCCACGGCGTGACGGTCTCGTCCGTGGAGCCGCTGAACGGCGCCTTCCGCCTGCGCGCGGGCGGGGAGGAGATCGAGGCCGGGCGGGTGGTCGTCGCCACCGACACGCGGATTCCGCAGCTTCTCGGGCCGCTCGGCATCGACATTCCGGTGCAGCCTTATCCCAACCAGGCGTTCGTCACCGAACCGCTGCCGCCGCGGCTCGGCCCCTGCGTGGTGTCCTTCGCGCACGAGATGTTCCTGAACCAGACGGTGAGGGGCAGCGTGGTCGTCGTGGCGTCGGACCGGCGGCGGGCGCTCGGCGCCGATTTCCGACCGACCGCCGACCTGTTCCCGCGCGCCGCCGCCCACGCCATCGATCTGCTGCCGGCGCTGGGAACGGCGCGGCTGCTGCGCTCCTGGGGCGGGCTCTATTCCATCACGCCGGACATGCTGGCGGTGCTCGGCGAAACGGCGCTGCCCGGCCTGTTCGTCGCGCTGTCGGGTGCGAAGGGCTTCATGACCGCCCCGGCGGCGGGACGGCTGCTCGCCCACCTCATCGACGGACAGGCCGTTCCGGACTGGTTCGCCCGCCTGTCGCCGGCCCGTTTCACCAGCGGCGAGGAACTGGAAAAGGAACCGGCGATCATCTGACCTTGCGGTCCGCCTTCTCCTACCCCCAGGCCCGGCTGTCCCCGACCACCACGGCGAAACGGTCGGCCAGGGCGGCGAGGGTGGCGCGGTGCAGAACCTCCGCAGGGACGACCCCGCCTGCCCCGTCCGGCAGGTCGCGGGTGGCGCTGGCCGCGCCCACCACCGTGGTCCGCCAGCCGAGGTCGAGAGCGGCGCGCACCGTGCTGCTGACGCACATGTGGGTCTGGAAGCCCGCGACGATCAGCTCCTTGCGCCCGGTGGCACGAATCCCGGCATCCAGGTCCGTGCCGGCGAAGGCGTTGGGCAGGTGCTTCACCACCACCGCCTCCCCGTCCCGGGGGATCAGCGGGGCGACGATGCCGGACAGCGGGCCTTCCGGGTCGAACAGGGCGCCGCCGGGCTTGCCGTGGTGGACGATGTGGAAGACCGGGACGCCGGCCTTGCGTGCCAGCTCCAGCAGGCGGGCGGCCTCGGCCACCGCGGCCTCCACCCCGACCAGGGGCAGGGCGCCTTCGGTGTATTCGCGCTGGGCGTCGATCAGCACCAGCGCCGCGGAGTCGAGCGGGCTCGGCGTGGCGGGGGCTCCGGCGAGGGCGAGCAGGGTCTTCGGGATGGCGCTCATGGCGGTTGCGGCTCCGGAAAAGGGAAGGTCCGGGGTGCAGTGTGCCCTGTGTGATTCTGACCGGACATTCGCTAGATTTGAGCAATGACTGTTCAAAAACAGACAGCCGCCCTCAATTGGGACGATCTGCGGATCTTCCTGGAGCTGGCCCGCACCGGCAGCCTGTCGGCGGCGGCGCGTGCGCTGCGGATCAGCCACGCCACGGTCGGTCGGCGGGTCGCCGCGCTGGAGGAGTCCTTGAGCCGCAGTCTGGTGGAGCGGCGCGCCGACGGCTACAGCCTGACCACGGACGGCGAGGCGGTCTTCGCGCTGGCCGACGGCATGGACGAGCGGGCCCTGGCCATCCTGCGCCGGGCCGCGAGTCGGGACGGGCGGGAGGCCGGACTGACCGGTACCGTCCGGCTGACCACCACGCAGGCGCTGGCCGACCGCTTCCTGACGCCCCGGCTGGGGCCGTTCCGCGCCCGCCATCCGGGAATCGACCTGGAGGTGACGGTGGACAACCGCTCCCTCAGCCTCGCGCGGCGGGAGGCCGACATCGCCATCCGGCTTGCCCGGCCACGGCACGGCGACCTGATCGCGCGGCGGCTCGCCACCATCGGCTATGGGCTGTTCGCCGCGGCGGGGGCGCCCGACACGGTGATCGGCTATGACGAGGCGCTGGCCGACCTGCCGGAGGCGGTCTGGCTGGCCCGCCACATGGCCGGGCGCCGCGTCGCCTTCCGCTCCAACAGCGTGCAGGCGCAACTCGCGGCGGCCAAGGCGGGGTTCGGGGTGGCGATGTTGCCGCTCTGGCTCGTCGCGGAGGAACCGGACCTGCTGCCGGTGCCCGGCGGAGAGCCGCCGCTGACGCGCGAAGCGTGGCTGGTGGTGCACCCGGACCTGCGCGACGTGCCGAGGGTCCGGGCGGTGATCGAGCATCTGGCCGCGCTGTTCACGGCGGAATTCGCCACCGCCCCCATGCCGACAACGTGACGGCCCCCTTGCCGTGCTCGCCCGTTGTTCTGCTCCGCCATTCGACGGCGCGGGCTGAGCGGGCGCATATCGGTCCACACGGTTTCGATGTGGGCCGGCGTGGGCACCGTCAACTTGTCGCCCACCCAGTTGCCGAGCCGTGCGGGGTATGGAACGGCATGACGACGCGCCCCGATCCCCGCTACGCCGGCTGCCGCCATCCCGCCGAGATCATTGCGGCGGCGGTCTGGCTGGACTTCCGCTTTCCGCTCAGCCTGCGGATG
>JAEYPE010000173.1 GCA_023411035.1 Pseudomonadota bacterium | reverse complement strand
GGCCCGGCGCGCGTCCGGAGGCCCGCATCATCGCGCCGCCCTGGAACGCCGGGAACGGGCGCATCGGCTTCAAGCTCTGCACCGGGGACGGCACCCGGACGGAACGGATTCTGGGCAAGCGCGACGGAGCCGCCTTCAAGGCCGCCCGCCGGCTGGGCTGGGGCGACGGCCTGTCCCTTCCAGCGCCCTCAGACGCCTGATCGCCGATGCGTCGGTTGCATGGTTGCGGTGGGCGCCTAGTTCGGCGACCATGACGCGGGCATCAAGGGGATAGGACGATGGAAGAAACCAAGCTGACCGCCGCCCTGCCGAACCTGGACATCCAGATCCTGCACCGGGACGACCCGGAACACGGGGCCGAGACGATCGCCGTGCAGATCACCGCCACGCCTTCCTTCGAGGCGCTGCGCGGGATGATGGGACCGGCGCTGCTGGGGGCGGCCAACCCGCTGCTCAATCCGGCCTTTGCCGCCAGCGCCAACCCGATGCTGGCTCTCTGGGCGGCGCCGATGCGGATGTGGACCGACGCCATGCGGCAGGTCTGGGCGCCCTGGCTGCGCCTGACGCCGCCGCCGCAGAGGAAGCTGTGACCAATAAAGGACGGTAACCGATCGTTAGGACTGAAGGCGGACCCTTTCCACGAGTCTCGTGTGGAGGGTGCCTATGTCCCGGCCGACGTCCTGGCTGCACGGTGCGGCGCTGTACCAGATCTATCCCCTCAGCTTCCTCGACCGGAACGGCGATGGCTGGGGCGATCTGGACGGCGTGCTGGAAGGCATCGGCCATGTGGCGTTGCTCGGTGTGCAGGGGGTGTGGATCAGCCCCTTCTACCCGTCGCCGCAGAAGGATTTCGGTTATGACGTCGCCGATCATCGGGCGGTCGATCCGCGCATGGGCCGGCTGGAGACGGTGGACCGCATCATCGAGGCGGCGCACGGCCACGGGCTGAAGGTGATCCTGGATCTGGTCTGCGGCCACACGTCGGACGCGCATTCCTGGTTCACCGCCAGCCGCCGGTCGCGTGGCGGCGAGTTCGCGGACTGGTATGTCTGGGCCGACCCGCGCCCGGACGGAACGCCTCCCAACAACTGGCTGTCGGTGTTCGGCGGCCCCGCCTGGACCTGGGAGCCGCGGCGGCGCCAATATTACCTGCACCATTTCCTGTCCAGCCAGCCCGCCCTGAACCTTCATGACGAGGCGGTGCTCCAGGCGCTCGGCGATACCGCGGCCTTCTGGCTGGAGCGTGGGGTGGACGGCTTCCGCATCGACGCGGTGGACTTCTTCGCGCACGATCCGCAACTCCGATCCAACCCCGCGGCGGCCTGGAACGCGCCGGAGCCGCCGGCCAAGCTGTTCGCCCTGCAACAGCACCTCTTCGACATGATGCACCCCGCCGTTCATACCGTGCTGGCCCGGCTGCGCGCCGTGGTGGACCGCTATCCGGGCCGGGTGCTGCTGGGTGAATTGTCCAGCCAGCCGGGGGCGGGGCGGCGCATCGCCTCCTACTGCGGGCCGCAGGGGCTCCACGCCGCCTACACTCTGTCGCTGGCCAAGCAACCCTTCACCGCGAAGAACTTCGCCGGGGCGCTGAACGGCGCGCCGCGGCCCGAGACAATCTGCTGGAGCTTCTCCAACCACGACGTGGAGCGCGCGGCGAGCCGCTGGCTGCCGCCCGGCGCCGATCCGGAGCGTTTCAACGCCCTGCTGGCCGCTCTGTTCGCCACGCTGCCGGGCACCGTCTGCCTCTATCAGGGAGAGGAACTGGCGCTGCCCAACGCCGTGCTGGAACTGGACGATCTGCGCGACCCCTTCGGCATCGCCTATTGGCCGGACTTCCAGGGGCGGGACGGCAGCCGCACGCCGATGCCCTGGCGGGCCGGCGCGCCCAACGCCGGCTTCTCCACCGCCGCCGAGACCTGGCTGCCGGTGGCCCGGCCCCATCACGCCCTGGCCGTGGACGAGCAGGAGCGGCGCCCCGGCAGCCCATTGGACATCTGGCGGGACGCCATGCGCCTGCGCCGCCGCCATCCGGCCCTGACGCTGGGCGGGGTGCAGGCGGTGGAGGATGCCGGGAGCGTCCTGGCCTTCGAACGGGCGGCGGACGGCGAAGAACTGGTGGCCGTCTTCAACCTCGCCGACCAGCCGGCGGAATATGCGCTGAAACGCAAGCCGCAGATGGTCGCGCTTGACCTGCCGCGCCCACCGGGGGCGCCGCTTCCGGAGATCGCCGCGGACGGGCGGACGCTGGTTCTGCCGCCGCTTTCCGCCTTTCTGGGGCGGCGAAGCTGAAGCGCTGCGTGGTGTTCCGGCCCGGCGAAGACCTGTCATGCGCATTTATGCGATGAATCGGAACGAAAACGCTGCTTTGTTACACTGATGAGAATTCCCTCGCAACATGTGGTCCCTTGGGCTGCTTGAATCGGAAAAGGGAAGGCGGAGTATATGGGAGAAGAATCGTGAAAAGACGTGCGTTTCTGAAGTCGGCGGGTGCGGGCGCTGCGGCCGCGGGTGCGGGGTTGGCGGTGTCGGGCGTGGCCGCGCCGGCCATTGCGCAGTCGCAGCCGGAAATCCAGTGGCGTCTGGCGTCGAGCTTCCCGAAGAGCACCGACATCCTGGTCGGCGCCTCGGAATTGATCGCCCGCCGCGTCGCCGAGAGCACGGACGGCAAGTTCCAGATCCGCGTCTTCGCGGGCGGTGAGCTGGTGCCCGGCCTTCAGGTGCTCGACGCCGTGCAGAACGGTTCGGTCCAGTGCGGCCACACCTGCGGCTATTACTATGTCGGCAAGGACCCGACCTTCGCCTTTGACACGGCCATTCCCTTCGGCCCGAACGCGCGCCAGACCAACGCCTGGTTCCAGGCCGGCGGCCTGGACCTGATGCGCGCGTTCATGAAGAACCACAACGTCATCCAGTTCCCGGCGGGCAACACCGGCGCCCAGATGGGCGGCTGGTACCGCAAGGAAATCAAGACCGCCGCCGACTTCCAGGGTCTGAAGATCCGCATCGCCGGCATCACCGGCCAGATCATGACGAAGATGGGCGCCACCCCGACGCAGATCGCCGGTGCGGACGTCTATCCGGCGCTGGAAAAGGGTACCATCGACGCGACCGAGTTCGTCGGCCCCTACGACGACGAGAAGCTGGGCTTCCATCAGGTCGCCAAGTACTACTACTATCCGGGCTGGTGGGAAGGCGGGCCGAACGTCTCGCTCTACGTCAACCTGCAGGAGTGGGAGAAGCTTCCCAAGTCCTACCAGTCGATCCTGACGGCGGCTTGTGCCGAGGCGAACACCTACATGACCGCCCGCTACGACGCGGAGAACGCCCGCGCCCTGAAGCGTCTGGTCGCCAAGGGCACCATCCTGCGCGCCTACCCGCGCGACCTGATGGAGCAGGCGCACAAGCTCGCCTTCGAGTATTACGACGAGCTGGCGAAGACCAACCCGAACTTCAAGACCATCTACGAGAGCTGGAAGCCGTTCGTGGACGAGACCCAGCTCTGGTTCCGCGTCGCCGAGCTGCCCTATGACAGCTTCATGGCGACGGCCGGCGCCAAGAAGTAAGCCGTTCCATCGGAAGAAGGCCCCCATCCGTTCGTCGCGGATGGGGGCCTTTCTTTTTTTACGTCAGCCGACATCCTTCTGCGGCACCAGCTCCATCAGACGCTTTGCGCCGGGCTGGGCCAGCATGCGGGCGTGCCACGCCTGGACGTTGGGGTAGGCGGCGATGTCGATGTTCGATTCGTCCACAAGGTCGATCAATGGGAAGGCGAAGATGTCGGCGATGGTGACCCGCTCGCCCTCGATGAAGCTGCGGCCCGCCAGATGGCGGTCGAACTGGGCCATGCCGCCGGCTGCCGCCGCGTCGATCCAGGGCAGGGCGTTGGGATCGCCGTTGAACTTGCGCACCGCGCGGGCGCGCTGAACCGGCAGCAGGACGTCGGCCAGCCAGGACAGCCATTCGGCCAGCTTCACCTTCTCCGGCTCGTCCCGGCCCCCGAACTGGCCGGTCTTGTCGGCAAGGTAGGTCAGGATCACGCCCGACTCGGACACGCTGAGGTCGCCATGGACCAGGGTCGGCACCCGGCCGAAGCGGTTGATGGCGAGATAATCCGCCGATTTCTGCTGACCGCCGCGCAGGTCCACATGGCGGTAGGCGAAGGGCACCCCGGCCATGGACAGGAACAGCACCACGCGGGCGGCGGGTTGCGAATTGAAATTGCCGTAAACGGTGAATTCGGCGGACACGATCGAATAACCCTCCAGGTTGGTCGCGCTTATCGGCGTGGATTGCCGAAAACCATGACCGCAAGCCCGCCGGGACACCAGAGCAAATCGCGGGGTCCGGACCGGCGCTGGCGAAGAAGGGGTTTCGTACCGCCGCACCTCTCCCACATGTTATCAGACCGACGCCGCGACCTGGGGCGGTCCGGACCGAACGAACGGGGGGAACTGGGCATGCGCCGTGTGGCCGTTGGTGTGTTGATCGGGCTGATCGCAGCCGCCGTAGCCGGACCGGCGGCAGCGCAACCGCGCAACGGCATGGCCCTCTATGGCGAGCCGAAATACGGGCCTGACTTCCGGCATTTCGATTACGTCAACCCGAATGCTCCCAAGGGCGGGAAGGTAAGGCTTCAGGCCATCGGGTCCTTCGACACGCTGAATCCCTTCACGCTGCGCGGCGTGCCCGCGGCGGGGGCCACCATGATCTATGATACGCTGATGATCGGATCGGCGGACGAGCCCTTTTCCGAATATGGCCTGCTCGCCGAAAGCGTGGACATGCCGGAGGACCGGTCTTCGATCGCCTTCAACCTGCGTTCCGGCGCGCGGTGGCACGACGGCAAGCCGGTCACCGCCGACGACGTGGTCTTTTCCTTCCACATCCTGACGGACAGCCATCCCTTCTACCGCAGCTATTACAGCGCCGTGGACAAGGTGGCGGCGGAGGGGGAGCGCCGTGTCCGCTTCACCTTCAAGCCGGGCGACAACCGCGAGCTTCCGATGATCGTCGGGCAGTTGCCGGTGTTGCCGAAGCATTACTGGGAGGGCAGGGACTTCCAGGCGACCACGCTGGACCCGCCGCTGGGCAGCGGCCCCTACCGCATCGCCGCCTTCGATCCGGGCCGCAGCATCGCCTATGAGCGGGTCGCGGATTATTGGGGCGCGGATCTGCCGGTGAATGTCGGGCGGAACAACTTCGGCACGATGGCCTACGAGTATTACCGCGACGCCAGCGTCGCCCTTCAGGCTTTCCGTGCCGGGCTGTACGACTTCCGCCAGGAGAACGTCGCCAAGACCTGGGCCACCGGCTACGACTTCGAGGCCGTGCGCGACGGCAGGGTGGTGAAGGAGGAAATCCCGAACGAGGTGCCGGCGGGCATGCAGGGCTATGTGTTCAACACGCGCCGCCCGGTCTTCGCGAACCCCATGGTGCGCTGGGCCATCGCCCACGGCTTCGACTTCGAATGGACGAACCAGACCCTGTTCTATGGAGCCTACAAGCGTACGGAGAGCTATTTCGAGAATTCGCCGCTCCAGTCCCATGGATTGCCGCAGGGGCGCGAACTGGCGATCCTGGAGCCGCTGCGCGGGAAAATCCCCGCCGAAGTGTTTGAGAAGACCTACCGCGCTCCCAGCATGGAGGGCCAGAACGGGCTGCGCCGCAACCTGCTGGAGGCCAAGCGGCTGCTGGACGAGGCGGGGACCGACGTGCGCAACGGGGTGCGGGTCGATGTCGCGACCGGCAAGCCGCTGGACTTCGAAATCCTTCTGGACAGCCCGACCTTCGAGCGGGTGACCCTTCCCTTCGTCGAGAATCTGAAGCGGCTGGGCATCCGGGCCAGCATCCGTACGGTGGACACGACCCAGTACCAGAACCGCATCCGCGACTTCGATTTCGACATGACGGTCCATGTCTGGCCGCAGTCCCTGTCGCCGGGGAACGAGCAGAGCGGCTATTGGGGATCGGCCTCCGCCGACCGTCCGGGCAGCCAGAATCTGGCCGGTATCCGCAGCGAGGCGGTGGACCACCTGATCGGGGAGATCGTCCGCGCCAACAGCCTGGATGAACTGAAGGACGCCGTCTCGGCGCTGGACCGGGTGCTGCTGTGGGGGCAATACGTGGTGCCGCAATGGTATTCCGGCGTCTACCGCATCGCCTATTGGAACAGGCTGAAGCGTCCGGACGCACTGCCGCCCTTTTCGCTCTCCTTCGATTCCTGGTGGCTGTCGGACGCCTCGTCCGCCGGGACCGGCAAGGCACCCTGACAGGAAGGACGGACCTCATCATGGAGGCTCAACAGTTGGACAAGGCGCGGACCATCCTTGTCGTCGATGACAACGCGCTGATGCGCAAGCTGCTCGTCCGCTGCCTGGAAGAAGGTGGCCACCGCATCGTGGAGGCGGACGATCCGCGAGGCGTTCTGGAACTGATGCGCGGGCTGAAACCCGATCTGGTGATCATGGACGTCGTCATGCCAGTCCTGTCCGGGGAGGAACTTGTCCGGCTGATCCGCGCCGACCGGGAGCTTGCACCGACGCTGGTGGTCGCGGTGACCAACCTGTCGACCCCCACGGACATACTGCGTTTTTCCGACATCGGATTCGACGGGCATGTGCCCAAGCCAATTCATCCGAAGGACTTCCTTTCGACGATCACCCGTTATCTGGATGGCGCAACCGCTCCTTGCCGGTGAACATTCTGTGCTATGGTTCTGCCACCGTTGCCGTTTTCACCGCTCCCGTCATGAGAATCGCCGCCGTCGTTCCGCCGTTGCTGATGCTGCTGGCCTTGCCTGCGGCGGCGGAGCCGATGCGGGTGGAACGGACCGATCCCGTCCATTTGCATGCCCTGAGCCGTTCGTACTTTCCAAAGCAGACGATCCCGCCCCGCACCCGGTTCGTGCGAAGTCAGGCGGTCTACAATCTGCCGAAGGGGCTGGACGGGCTGACCCGCTATGACGCCACCCTGTCGCACCTTTGCCAGCGCGGCGCCTTCGTGCAGGAACTGGACGGACTCTATTGGGCGCGGACGCCGGACAAACGCTATGGCGTCGCTTTCTCCGGCGGGGCGAACCTGTCGGACCCGCAGAACAAGCGCAAGACCGGTCAGGTGTATTTCTTCGATGGCCAGGACAGCCGCTGTGACGTCTATGTCGGCGATCAGGCGAGGCTCATGCCCCATTATGTGGGACCGTGAACGGGACCTTCGGCGCGTTCGCCGTTATTTCCCCATGAACGCCGTTATCACGTCTCCGGCCTTGGCGATGTGGGCGATGCCGTCCAGGTGGCCGAGGCTGGTGGTGATCGCGTCGGTGTAGGTCACGGCGACGCCCTGCTTCTCCAACCGCTCCTTCAGAGTGCGCATGGCCCGTTCCGGCGGGAAGACGAGGTCGTCGGCGGAGGGGATCAGCAGGACCGGCGCCTTGATCTTCGCCAGCCCTTCGTCCAGCGATCCACCGCCGCCGACCAGGAAGGTCTGGTTGGCCTTCACCAGATACAGGAAGTGGTTGGCGTCGCTGACCGAGGCGCGGGCCGCCGCCGCCTTGTCCAGCCAGGATTCGATGGCGTACTGGTTGCTCATGCCGGCGGCAGGGTCCTTGCCCTCTTCCGCCCAGCCGCGGCCGAAGGTGGCGTCGGCCCATTTCCAGTGGCGGGCGTGCAGGGTCACCAGCTTCAGCGCCTCGGTCAGCCCGGCCTTCGGTTCGGCCTTGCCGTAATAGTCGCCGCCCTGCCAGTTCGGATCGACGCGGATAGGAGCGGCCCACAGGTTCAGCCAGCCGATCAGGAACGGATCGGCCTCCGCACCGCCGATCGCCGCAACGACGCGCTTGACCATCTCCGGATGGGAGGCGCCCCATTCCAGCGCCTGGAGCGACCCCATGGACCCGCCCATCACGGCGTGCAGGGACTTCACGCCCAGGCTGTCCAGCAACGCCTTCTGAACATTGACGAAATCGCGGATGGCGACGACCGGAAAACTCATGCCGTAGGGCTTTCCGGTGTCCGGATTGACGCTGGCCGGGCCGGTGGTGACGACGTTGGGGTCCTTGGGCGACAGGTTCACCAGCGTGTCGGAACTGACGATGAAGTACTTGTCGGTGTCCAGCGGCTTGCCCGGCCCGATGATGGAATCCCAGTAGCCGGGGGCCGGGTCCTCCGCCTTGTACTTCCCGGCGGCGTGGCTGCTGCCGCTGAAGAAATGGGTGACGAGGATGGCGTTGTCCTTGGCGTCGTTCAGCGTGCCGTAGCTTTCCCAGCCGATGCGGACGTTCTTGATCGTGCCGCCGCCCACCGTGGTGTAGGACGGAATCTCGAACACCTTCTTCTCCACGAGGCCGTCAAAGGCCAGGGACGGCGCCGTGCAGAAAAACCCGGCGGCCAGAGCAAGGCCGCCGAGCCGCTTCGCCAGTGCACGCATGTCATTCCTCCCGGTCGGTTTGTCCCTTTTCCATGCCGGGGGGAGTGTAAGGGTGCGCATCGGCCCGTCCAGGCGGGCAATCGGCCTAGACGGTTGGAGGGCCTCAGCCCAGCCGGACGGCGGTTCCGTTGATGGACACCATCAGCATGCCGTTCTCCTTGCCCAGCACCTCATAATCGATGTCCACACCGACGATGGCGTCCGCCCCCAGCGCCCGCGCGGCGTCCTGGAGATCGGCGAAGGCGGCCTCGCGGGCGTCGCGCAGCGCGTTCTGATAGCCGCCGGCGCGCCCGCCGACGATGTCGCGGATGCCGGAAAACAGGTCACGGAACATGTTCACGCCCAGGATCGCCTCCCCCGCGACCATGCCCAGATACTGGGTGATGCGGCGGCCTTCGACAGTGTCGGTGCTGGTGACGATCATTGGTTCCTCCATTTTGTTCTGGCGCCTTCCAGATGGCGGTGCGCTTCACCGGCCGCAATAGGGGCGGTCGCGATCGGGGAGGAAAGGGCAAAGGCGGAGCGGAACGGAGTCCGACGCGATACTGCGTAATCGCAGCGCATCCTCGACGAAATTGCGACATAAGCGAAGAAACCTTGCGTGTTCCTCCAACGTTCTCACTTATAAGGCGCTCTTTCGGCGGAGAGGACGGCGGGATGGACGACACGCGGCGGGCAATCCTGCGCTGGATGACCGGCGTGATGGAGGCCCAGGGATGGAGCGCCGGGGCCTGGGCGAGGCTGGCGGAGGTCACGCCGACCAACATCACCCGCTTCCTGCGCGACCCGGCGCGGGGCAGCGTTCCCAGTGCGGAGACCCTGGGGCGGCTGGCCCGCATCGCCGGTTCCGAGCCGCGATTCCTGGACGAGTCCGCCTATCCGCCCGTTGCGCGGGTTCCACTGCTGTCGGTGAAGCAGGTGGGCGCCTTCCTGGAACTGGGACGGCGGGCGGGCGAAGCCTTCATCGCCATGGCCCTGCGCGGCGGGGCGCGCGGCATCGCGCTTGACCGTCCGGCCTCGCGCCGCGCCTTCGCGCTGACGATCGCCTCCACCAGCCTGAACGCCGCGGGCGTGCTGCCGGACGATTGCGTGGTGCTGGAACCGCTCGACGTGCTGCCGCCGCAGGCGGGGGACGTGGTGGTCACGGTGAGCGACGGAACGGTCTGCGGCTATCGCTTCTTCCCTCCGCATCTGCTGCCGGTCAGCACCGACCCCGGTTGCCGACCGACGCCCATCGAGCGCGCAAACGTCGCCGGGGTGGCGGTTCACATCATGCGCTGCCTGCGCCTCTGATTGCGCGTATTTGGCGGGAATCTGAAAGAAAAACCGCGGGTTCGCGCGGAGAAATTCTTTTCGGCTCTTCCGGGGTTCCGGGGTGGTGACAGGCTGGCGCGAGGTGAGACGAAGAGCGCCGGGCGCCGTTGAGGGGGAAACGCCCGCGAACATGGGGGCTCCGATGCCGTCGCCCACCCTGGTGAATCTTTCCGCTTTGCCCGCCGGCGCCAAGTGAGGTGATGTGGTGGACGGCCCTTTTCCCGAATGCCGGTGAAAAGCGTTGGATGTCGAAGACACCACCTCATGGGAGCCAGCGATGGGCGTGACGACGATCGGTCTGGATCTGGCGAAGAATGTTTTCCAGGTTCATGGCATCGACGGAGACGGGAAGGTTCTGGTCCGTCGGCAGTTGCGACGGGGCGAAGTGCTGAAGTTCTTCCAAGGCCTGCCGGCATGCCTGGTGGGGATGGAAGCGTGTGGAACGGCGCACCACTGGGCGCGGGAAATCGCGGCGCTGGGCCATACGGTGAAGCTGAGGCCGCCGATGCCGAGGCGATCTGCGAAGCGGTGACCCGGCCGACGATGCGCTTCGTGGCGGTCAAGACCGTCGATCAGCAGGCCGCCTTGATGCTTCACAAGACCCGTGACCTGC
>JAEYPE010000126.1 GCA_023411035.1 Pseudomonadota bacterium | reverse complement strand
TACACCAGCGACGGCGTCACGGTGAACGTGAACGTCTACCTGATCGCGGAGCGCGGTCCGGCGTTGCAGGGCGATACGGCGAATTACCGCTATTTCGTCGCCGTCGCCAAGCCGGGCGAGGAGACGCCGAGCGCCAAGACGGAATTCGACACCTCCGTCACCTTCGAGGCGGGCAAGCTCCGCTCCGGCAGCCGCGAGGAACTGGCGCCGAAGATTCCGCTGCCCAAGGACGCCAACGGCAAGGATTGGAAGATTTTTCTGGGCTTCCAGTTGACGCCGGAGCAGTTGGCCTTCAACCGGGCGCAGATGAAGCAGTAAGGCGATACCGTTCCCGAAAGGCGCCCCGGCTTGGTGGGCGCCTTTTTTGTTGCGGGGACGGCGGTGGCCGGCGAAGCCCCGATTGACATTCCCAAAGGTCCCGGTAGGTTAGTTCGCACAAGCCGACGATCCCTCGCGGGAGAGATCGCGGGCCGGCCACCGGAGAAACGGATGGCGGCCTGCGGCGCCGAAGGAGCAACCGCCCCGGAAACTCTCAGGCAAAAGGACCGCAAGGGGGATAAGGCAACTCTGGAAAGCAGCCCAGTCCGCGCATTGCGGGCGACGGCTCACCGAAGGAGTAAACCGGTTGTCGGGGTTGGACCCCGCCGGTGAATCTCTCAGGTCCAGGACAGAGGGGGCAGGACTCGCGCCAATCCCGGCGCGGGTTGTGCGACCCTATGTCGGAGGACCCGCGTGACCGAGGCTTCTGAGTCCCTCAAGAAAACGCCGCTGCACAGCCTCCATCTGGAGCTGAAGGGCAAGATGGTGCCCTTCGCCGGCTACGACATGCCGGTGCAGTACCCGCTCGGCATCCTCAAGGAGCACCAGCACACCCGCGCCAGGGCCGGGCTGTTCGACGTGTCGCACATGGGCCAGGTGCGCCTGACCGGCGACGACCCGGCGGCGGCGTTGGAGTCGCTGGTCCCCGGCGACATCAAGGGGCTGGCCCGCGGGCGTATGCGCTACACCCTGTTCCTGAACGAACAGGGCGGCATCCTGGACGACCTGATGGTCACCAACGCGGGCGACCACCTGTTTCTGGTCGTCAACGCCGCGCGCAAGGACCACGACGTCGCCCACATGCGCGAGCGCCTGAAGGGCAAGGCCGAGGTGGAACTGCTGGACGACCTCGCCCTGATGGCCCTTCAGGGGCCGGAGGCCGCGGCGGTGCTGGGGCGCTTCATCCCCGAAGCCGTGACCATGAAGTTCATGAGCTACCTGCCGGCCACCTTCAACGGCATCCCGGTGATCGTCACCCGCTCCGGCTACACGGGCGAGGACGGCTACGAGATCTCCTGCGACAAATCCGACGCGGAAACCATCGCCCGCGCCCTGCTGGCGGAGGAGGAGGTCGAGGCCATCGGCCTGGGGGCGCGCGATTCGCTGCGCCTGGAGGCCGGGCTCTGTCTCTACGGCCACGACATCGACGAGACGACGACTCCGGTCGAAGCCGGGCTGGAATGGGCGCTGCACAAGCGCCGCCGTGAAGAGGGGGGCTTCCCCGGCTACGAGATCATCAAGGACCAGCTCGCCAACGGCGCGCCGCGCCGCCGGGTCGGCATCCAGCCGGAAGGCCGCCAGCCGGCCCGCGAGCACACAGACATTTGCGGCTCGGACGGCCAAAAGATCGGCGAGGTGACCAGCGGCGGCTTCGGCCCCACCGCCTCGGCCCCGGTCGCCATGGGCTATGTGGACCGCGCCCACGCCGCCGTCGGCACGCCGGTGCAACTCATGGTCCGCGGCAAGCCGCTGGTCGGCAAGGTCGCTGCCATGCCCTTCGTGCCGCAGCGCTACTACCGCGGTTGAAAATCACACGTTGAAGGCCAGAAAGCCGTTTCGAACAGGGGAAGATCATGACCATCAAGTACACCAAGGACCATGAGTGGGTCCGCGTCGAGGGCGATGTCGGCACCGTCGGCGTCAGCGATCACGCCCAGCATCAGCTCGGCGACGTCGTGTTCGTCGAACTGCCGGACGTGGGCCGTCAGCTCGCCCAGGGCAAGGAAGCCGCCGTCGTGGAGTCGGTGAAGGCCGCGAGCGACGTGTTCGCCCCCGTCTCCGGCGAGGTGATCGAGGTCAACGTCGATCTGGAGAACGACCCGTCGCTCGTGAACGCCGGTGCGGAAGCCGAGGGCTGGTTCTTCAAGCTGCGCCTCACCAACCCGGCGGAGCTGGACGGGCTGATGGACGAAGCCGCCTACAAGGCCTTCGTGGAAGGACAAGCCTGACATGCGCTACCTGCCCCTGACCGAGGCCGACCGGCGGTCCATGCTGGAGGCCATCCGCGTGTCGTCAGTGGACGAACTGTTCCGCGACGTGCCCGAGGCGGCCCGCCTCTCCGGCCCGATCGAGGGGCTGCCCAATCACCTGGGCGAGCTTGAGGTCGAGCGCGCCCTGTCGGCGATGGCGGGGAAGAACCTGCCCGCCGGCAGCGTGCCGAGCTTCCTTGGCGCCGGTGCCTACCGCCACCACATCCCGGCGACGGTGGACCATCTGGTGCAGCGCGGCGAGTTCCTGACCGCCTATACCCCGTACCAGCCGGAGGTGAGCCAGGGCACGCTTCAGGTCCTGTTCGAATTCCAGACCCAGGTTTCGCTGCTGACCGGCATGGACGTCGCCAACGCCTCCATGTACGACGGCGCCACCGCCTGCGCGGAAGCCGTGATGATGGCCAACCGCGTCACCCGCCGGAAGAAGGCCGTTCTGTCCGGCGGCCTGCACCCGCATTACCGCGACACCACCACGACCGACGCCCGCTTCATCGGCTTCGAGACGGTGGTGATGCCGCCGGCCCCGAACGGCGGCGAGGACCTGCTGGCCGAGGTTGATGGAGACACCTCCTGCGTCGTCGTTCAGAACCCGGACGTGTTCGGCCATGTCCGCGACTACACGGAGCTGGGCCGGGCCTGCCAGGCCAAGGGCGCCCTGCTGATCGTCGTGGTGACGGAGGCGGTGTCGCTCGGCCTGCTGACCCCGCCGGGCGAGATGGGCGCCGACATCGTGGCGGCGGAAGGCCAGTCGCTGGGCAACGCGCTGAACTTCGGCGGCCCCTATGTCGGGTTGTTCGCGGTGAAGGAAAAGCTGGTCCGCCAGATGCCGGGCCGTCTCTGCGGCCAGACGGTGGACGCCGATGGGCGCCGCGGCTTCGTGCTGACGCTCTCCACCCGCGAGCAGCACATCCGCCGCGAGAAGGCGACCTCCAACATCTGCACAAACGCCGGCCTGTGCGCTCTGGCCTTCTCCATCCATCTCAGCCTGCTGGGAGAGGAGGGTTTCGCCCAGCTCGCCCGCCTGAACCACGCCAAGGCCGTTCAATTGGCCGACAAGCTGGCCGCGGTGAAGGGTGTGGAGATCGTCAACGGCAGCTTCTTCAACGAGTTCACCGTGAAGCTGCCGAAGCCCGCCGCCGAGGTGGTGGAAGCGCTGGCGCGGCGCGGCATCCTGGGCGGCGTTCCGGCCTCCCGCCTGTTCGGGGGCGGGCTTGACGATCTGCTGATCGTGGCCGCCACCGAGACCAACACCGAGTCCGACATGGACGCCTTCGCCACCGCCCTCGCCGAGGTTCTGTGATGAGCATGAACAACCAAGGTCGCCCGACACACATCTCCGGGGGCATCCAGAGCACCGACAGCGCCGTTCCGGAGACCGTCACCGGCAACCGCGGCCTTCAGATCGAAGAGCCGCTGATCTTCGAACAGGACAGCGCCGGACGTTGCGGCGTGGATCTGCCGGAGATTCCGGCGGTGGCGCCGCGCCTGGGTGCGGTGAAGCCGCGCGGCCGGATCGGCCTGCCGGGCCTTGCCGAGCCGCAGGTGGTCCGCCACTACACCCGCCTGTCGCAGAAGAACTACGCCATCGACAGCGGCCTGTATCCGCTCGGCTCCTGCACGATGAAGCACAACCCGCGCCTGAACGAGAAGATGGCGCGGCTTCCGGGCTTCGCCGACGTGCACCCTCTCCAGCCCGAAAGCACGGTGCAGGGCGCGCTGGAGCTGATGGCGGAACTGGGCCGCTGGCTCGCCACGCTGACCGGCATGGCGGCGGTGACGCTGGCCCCGGCGGCGGGCGCCCATGGCGAGATGTGCGGCATCATGGCGATCCGCGCCGCCCATGACGCCAAGGGCGACAAGGGCCGTACCAAGATCCTGGTGCCGGAAAGCGCCCACGGCACCAACCCGGCGACCGCCGCCGCCTGTGGCTACGCGGTCGAGGCGATTCCGGCGACCGCGGATGGGCGCGTCGATCTGGAGGCGCTGAAGGCCAAGCTCGGCCCCGACGTGGCCGGTCTGATGCTGACCAACCCGAACACCTGCGGCCTGTTCGAGCGGGACATCATCACCATCGCCGAGGCGGTGCATGCGGCGGGCGCCTATTTCTACTGCGACGGTGCCAACTTCAACGCCATCGTCGGGCGGGTGCGTCCGGCGGACCTCGGCATCGACGTGATGCACATCAACCTGCACAAGACCTTCTCCACCCCGCACGGCGGCGGCGGTCCGGGTTCCGGCCCGGTGGTCTTCGCGGAGTCGCTGGCCCCCTATGTCCCGGTGCCCTATGTGGTTCAGGACAAGGACGGCGCCTTCCGTCTGGTGGAGCAGGCCGGCGACGGCCCGGCCTTCGGGCGCATGAAGGCCTTCCACGGGCAGATGGGCATGTTCGTCCGTGCGCTCGCCTACATGATGAGCCACGGTGCCGACGGGCTGCGGCAGGCCGCCAACGACGCGGTGCTGAACGCGAACTACCTGCTGGCCAACCTTCAGGACGTGATGACGCCCTCCTTCGAGGGGCCGTGCATGCACGAATGCCTGTTCGACGACCGCTTCCTGAAGGGCACGGGGGTGACCACGCTCGACATCGCCAAGGCGCTGATCGACGAGGGCTTCCACCCGATGACCATGTACTTCCCGCTGGTCGTGCATGGCGCCCTGCTGATCGAGCCGACCGAGACGGAGTCGAAGGCCAGCCTGGATCAGTTCATCACCGCCCTGCGCGCTTTGGCCGAGCGGGCCAAGTCCGGCGATGTGGCGTATTTCCAGGGCGCCCCCCGCCTGACCCCGCGCCGCCGGTTGGACGAGACGGCGGCGGCGAGAAAGCCGGTGCTGCGCTGGACCCCGGCGGCGGAAGAGAAGGTCGCGGCGGAGTAGGCTCTTGCCCCCTCCCTAACCCTCCCCCGCTGCGCAGGGGAGGGGACTAAATTCCCTCCCTTGCGAAGCGGGGGAGGGAAGGGAGGGGGCAGTACGCTTCTACCGCTGATCCAGCTTCACCTCGATCCGCCGGTTCCGTGCCAACGCTTCGTCGCTGGTGCCGGAATCGAGCGGCTGATACTCGCCGAAGCCGGCGGCGGCCAGACGGTCCGCCGGAATGCCCTGGTCGATCAGGAACTTGACGACCGAAATCGCGCGCGCCGCCGACAGTTCCCAGTTCGAGGCGAACTGGATGCGCACCGGGCGCACGTCGGTGTGTCCGTCCACGCGCAGCACCCAATTGATGTCCGGCGGGATCGTCCGGCCGATCTCGATCAGCGTGCGCGCCAGCGCGGCGAGGCGCTGCTTGCCCGCCTCCTCCAGCGTCGCGGAGCCGGAGGGGAAGAGAAGCTCCGACTGGAAGACGAAGCGGTCGCCGACAATGCGCACGTCGGGCCGGTTGCCCAGCGCTTCGCGCACGCGCCCGAAGAATTCGGAGCGGTAGCGGGCGAGGTCCTGCACCTTGGCGGCCAGCGCCTGATTCAGCCGCGAACCGAGTTCGGCGATCTGGACCTGCTGCTCCTCCGCCTTCTTCTCCGATATCTCCAGCGCGGCGCCGATGCGGGCCAACTGCTCGCGCAGGGCGGCGATCTGCCGGTTCAGCAGGTCCACCTGCTCGTTCGCCTTGCCGGTCTCGTCCTGCTTGGTGGAGAGGGAGGCCATCAGCTCGGTGATGCGGATGTCGCGCTTCTCGATGTCCTTCTGCGCGAGCATCGTCTTCTCGTCCGCCGTGGCGAGCCGCGATTCCAGCGCCTTGCTGCGGTCACGCTCTCCACCAAGCTCGGCCAGGAGGGCTTGGCGCTGTTCCTCCGTCAGGCGCTGCTGCGCGGCGGCGGCGGCCAGTTCGCCTTCCAGCTTGGTGCGGGCCTCACGCAACGCCTTCAGGTCGGCCTGGAGGCTGGCGGCCTCGGCCAGCTTCAGTTCGATGGTTTCCCTGTCGGCGCGGATGCTGCGCTGCAACTCCTCCGCCGCTCGGGTGGCGTGGTCGAGGTCGCCCTGGAGCGTGGCGATGCGGCTGGTCATGGTGTCCCGCGCCGCGACGGAGCCCTGAAGCTCCGCCGAAAGCTGGGCGACGTTGATGCGCAGGTCGGCGTTGGCGTCGCGCTCCAACGCCAGCAGATCGTTCAACTCCGCCACCTTGCGGTTCAGGCTGTTGAGCTGCTCGTCGCGCCCGGTCAGCGCGGTCGCCATGTAGAACTGGGCAACGACGAAGATCATCAGCAGGAAGATGACCACCATGACGAGGGACGACAGCGCGTCCACCCATCCGGGCCATGCGCTGGCCTCGCGGTGGCCGTTGCGGCGGCTGATGCTGGGCATGGCGGGGCGTTCCTCCGGCGGACAGGGGGAAAAACGTCAGCGTTGTTCCGATTCCTCGGCCAGGGCGGCGATGGTGCGGGCAAGCAGCTTGATCTCGCTGCGGATGTCCTGCACCGCCTGGACCCGGCCCGAGGAGGTTTCCTCCACCATGCGGGCGAGGTAGATGTCCATGTTGCGCAGATGCTGGCGCGAGGCGTCGTCGAATCCGCCGATGGCCGCGTCCGACAGCCGGTCGAGCAGCCCCTTCATCTCGATCTGACTCTCGCCCAGCCGCAGGAGAAGCTGCTGTTCGGCGCGCATCTGGTCGGTCAGCGTGCTCAGCCGCTCGGTCAGCGCCATCAGGTTGGCGTTGGCGGACCGGCGGCCCTCCTCGGCGGTGGCGACGGTGCGCTGGAGCGAGTCGAGATTCTCCGCCGTCTGTTCCAGAAGCGCCGTCAGATAGGCGGGCATCGACTGGTCGCCGGTTTCCAGACCGCCCCCGGCCCCGCTGGAAAGGCGGGTGGCGCCCGACAGCCAGTCCTCCACGTCCTGGAAGAAGCGGTTGTGCGCCTGGCTCGCCTGAAGCTCCAGGAAACCCAGCACCAGCGATCCGGCCAGACCGAACAGGGAGGAACTGAAGGCCGTGCCCATGCCGGTCAGCGGCGCCTCAAGCCCTTGCTGGAGGTTGTTGAACATTGTCCCCACGTCGCCGCCCTGCACCGACAGCCCGCCGATGACCGAGCCGACCGACTGCACCGTGTGCAGCAGGCCCCAGAAGGTGCCCAGCAGGCCGAGGAAGATCAGCAGCCCGATCAGGTAGCGCGACAGTTCCCGCGACTCGTCCAGGCGGGAGGCGATGCCGTCGAGCAGCGAGCGCATGGACAGCGCCGACAGGGTCAGCCGCCCGCGCCGTTCCCGCAGCATGCGCGCCATGGGGGCGAGCAGCACCGGTTCCGGCTCGCCCACGGCGGGGCTGCCGGACTGGAAATGCTCCAGCCACGCCACCTCGGGCCGCAGCATCAGAACTTGCCGGAAGATGAACAGGATGCCGGCCAGCAGCGTGCCCAGGATCAGCCCGTTCAGCGCCGGGTTGTTCATGAAGGCGGCGCGCAGGGCCGGGAACAGCAACGCCGTCACGCTTCCCACGACCACCAGGAAGAGGATCATCCGTGTCAGGAAGCGCTCCGGGCGCGTCATCGGGGAAGGCTCCTCCAGAGGGTGGGACGACGGGGCGATGGCGGCCATGGGCACTCTCGTCGAGGGGAAGGTCAGGCGGCGGGCCGGATTGGCGTCAGGCGGTCACTGATTCAGGAACTCCACGTCCAATCGGTCCGGTGCGCCGCCGCCCGCCTCCATCCCCAAGGCGCGGATGTCCACGCGGGTGCTGGCGATGCCGGCGGTCCCCAGCTTCTCGCGGACGGACAGGGCGCGGGCCAGCGACAATTGCCGCGCCTCGCGCGCCGTGTCGGGCGTGCCGCTGGCGTAGGACCGGATCTGAAGCCGCAACTGGCCGTTGGCGCGCATCCGCTCCGCGATGGCGTCCAGCCGCTCCTGCGCCTGCTCGGGCAGGGCGGTGGCGGCGCCGTCGAACAGGACGGTCAGCGGTTCCATCCGGGGAAGGGTGGGCGGCTGCGGCGCCTTGGGGGACGGCGGCGGCAGGGCTGCGGTCTGCGTCCGGTCAGGCGGCGGCGCAGCCGGCCTCGTGGATGCCGGGACCGGGGGGGCGCCCGCCGGCATGGCC
>JAEYPE010000096.1 GCA_023411035.1 Pseudomonadota bacterium | reverse complement strand
GTCCCTGACCGTGGCCGCGGGCTCGGTCGGCATCGCCGACCGCGCCGCGGTGCGGGCCGGACAGGCGCTGGTGATGAGCCTGGGCCGCGGTGACCTGACGGAGGCGCGCGATGCGGCGCTGGCCGCGGGCGGCGCGCTCACCGCGACGGTGACGACCGGCAACGTCCGCTTCGCCGAGCGGGCCGGGATGACGGCGGCCTCGTCGCTCGTCCTGACCGTCGGCGCGGGCGACGTGAGCTTCGCCGACGCCGCGGCGCTGATCTCCGGCGGGGCGATGACGCTGGTTGCGGCGGACGGTAACGTCGGCTTCGGCAGCGGCGCCACGCTGCGCGCCGCCAGCCTTGACCTCGGCGTCCGCACCGGCACGCTGACGCTGGCCGACGGGGCCACCGCGGCGGTGACCGGCAGCCTGGCCGCCCAGGTCCAGGAGGCGGTCACCCTGTCCAACGCCGCGGCGATGACCGCCGGCAAGGATCTGAGCCTGACCGTCGCCAAGGGTGAGGTCCGGCTGGACACCGCGGCTTCGCTGTCGGCGGGGACGGCCCTGGTGCTCGGCATGGGGGTTGGCAACCTGTCGATGGCGTCCGGCGCGTCCATGGCCGGCCGTACGCTGCTGCTCGACATCGCCGCGGGCAACCTCTCGACGGAGGGGGATGTCACCATCACCGCGACCGACGTGGCGGATCTGCGGGTGACCGGCGACGTCCGGCTGGCCGGACGGACGTCGGTTCTCGTCGGCAACGTGCTCTCCGGGCTGCACAGCAGTGGCACCGTCACCCTGTCGGGCGACACGGTTATCCACATCGGGCGGAGCGGCGCCCTGGCGGTTGTCGGCGACCTGCGGCTGTCCGATCGGGCGAGCGTCGTGGTCGGCGACGGGGAGGGCGTGCTGCTCGCCAACGTGGTCGGGAACGTCGCGCTCAGCGGCCAGTCCCAGCTGTCGGTGGCCGGGGGCGACTTGGCCGTCGATGTCGTCCGGGGCAGCGTTGCGATGGCCGACCAGTCCGCGGTGATCGCGGGCCGGTTCGTGCTCGACATCGCGCGCGGTGCCCTGACCATGGCGGACGCCGACACCCGGATCATCGCGTCCGACCGCGTGGCGGTGACGGCAGAGGGCGACATCCGCCTGGATCGGATCACGGCGACCAAGGCCGTGACCCTGACGTCGCGGTCGGGAGCGATCCTCGACAACACCGCGGCGGAGGAGGAACTGATCGTCACCGGCACGCTGTCGATGGTGGCGCGGGACGGGGTGGGGCAGACCGCCAGCAACCTGAACGTCAGCGCCGCGGTGCTGAACGCCAGCGCGGAGCGCAGCGGCGGCATCAACATCAGCATGCGCAACGGCTTCAAGGTCGGCGACAAGGGCGTCGTCAACCGAGGAAGCGGGGACATCCTGCTCTTCAGCGAGGGGCGTATCCTCTACAACCGCATCGGGTTCCAGGCCGATCGCCGGGGCGATTTCCCGATGCAGGTGATCAACGGCCCGCGCCAGGGCATCCATGTCATCAACGGCGGCGCGCCGGGCTTTCAGGTCGGACTCAGCACGATCCCCGTCGTCGCGATGGCCTACCTCGCCGATCCGGAGCGCATTCCGACCGAGATCGCCGCCGCCGCCCTGGCCGGCCGGTCCGTCCCGGAAACGTCGGCGACGGAGAAGGCCGAGACCCCATCGGCGCTGTCCAAGGTCATCCAACTGGCCAGCCGTCCGATCCGCATCGCGGCGGAGCCGGTGGAGACCGGCGCGGGCTCGATCCTGCAAGCCCTCGGGCTCGGCGAAGCGGCCCGGCCGATCATCCCGGAAATCGCCGCCCTGCGGCATGAGCTTGGGCGCTTCGAGCCGGCCGGCCGGACGGGAGGACGTCCGGTCGATCTGGAGGCGATGCTGGACGCGCTGGCGGCTGGGCCTGCGGCATCGGCGCAGGACCAGGACATCCTGCCGGCTTCGGACCTGCGGCGGTCGCTGGACAGCATCCTGGAGGCGATCGCCGCGATGGAGGTGCCGGCGACCGGTGGACCGGCAGGGACTCCGGCCAATGATCCGGTGCCGGAGGTCCATGGCGGCGGAACGCGCGACCGGGAGGCCCGGCTGGACGACCTCGACGCGCCGCTGGTCCCGGCCGATCCCCGGCGGACGGCGAACGCATGGAAGCCGGAGGTGGAAACCTTCCTTCCGGCCGCCGAATGACGCGGACGGGCGAGGGGAGGGGGGATCGCTCCTCCCCTCGGGACATGCACGCATTGCGCGCGCAATGGTTGATCAATCTCGAAGCCGTTCGCGTGTAAATGAATCGTTATTACTTTCGTCATGAAAAGAAGGTTTTATTCTTCCGAAAAAGCTGCTAAAAACTGTGACGATTGATGTGCGTGATTATTGTAACGCCGTGGCGCTCTGCAAAAGAACGTAACCATCAAAAATCACCAGAAACTTCCGTTAAGCATTCCATGCTGAGCAAGGGGCTTGTTCATGAGCGACGTGCGTAAAAACGGCGAAAATGCCGAAGTGGAACAGGTTGTCAACGGCGCAGAGCAGACCGTCCGCGTTCACTTCGACGACAGCAACATGGCGACCCATTACGCGAACGTCGCCAACGTCGGTATGAGCAAGGACGAACTTACGCTGCTGTTCGGCACCAACCAGACCTGGGGCAGCGTCGGTGCGGAAATCCAGATCAAGCTTTCGTCCCGCATCATCATGACACCTTCGGTTGCCAAGAACCTGGCGGAAACGCTGCAGCGCGTCCTGGCCGAGTACGAAGAGAAGGTCGGCAAGATCGTCTGAACGGCAAGACCAAATTAGAAGGGCCGGCGCTGATGTGGCGCGCAATCCTGATGTCCGTGGTGCTTGGTTCCTCATCGGGACTGCTGACCACTCAAGCCCATGCCGACCAGAAGAAGGACCGAGCCGCCGCGCCGGCGGTTCGGCCCGAGAGGGCGGAGCCGCTGACGCTCTCCGCTTTCATCGACCTGATCCACGGGTCGGACGAGACCATCCTGGTGCAGCGCCTCGAAGAGGAGATCGCCAGCCAGAAAGTGAAGGCGGCGGAGGCCGTCTACGAGCCGTTCTTCACGGCGAACGCCAGCTACGACAACAGCTACATCCTCAACACGGCGAACGAAATCCTGCAGCGCGCCAGTCAGGCCGAATACCGGTCCAAGGTCGCGCAGGTGAACAACACAATCGGGGTGAAGATCCCGACCGGCGCCGACGTCGAGGTGTCGTACAACGTGGCGCGGCTCAAGAACAGCCTGCAGAACACGGTCGGGTCGATCAGTCCGGAATACAAGGCCTATCTGGGCCTGAAGCTGACGCAGCCGCTGCTGCGCGGCGCCGGTCTGGACGCCACCAACAGCGCCATCCGCATCGCGGAATACGAGCGCGAGATGGCGCGCGAGGCGGTCCGGCAGGTCGAGGCGCAGCGTCTCGTCGAGGGCATCACCGTTTACTTCAACGTCCAGCGGGCGCAGCAGCGCGTGCGCCTTCGCCGTGAGGCGCTGGAGATCTCCCGCCGTCTGCTGCAGGAAATGCGGTCGCAGGAACGCAACGGTTTGCGCTCCGCGGGTGAAGCGCTCGACGTCGAGTCCGCCACCTCGCAGCGCCAGGCCCAGTTGGAGCAGGCGCAGCAGGACCTCGAAGAGCAGATCAACGAATTGCAGGCCCGGGTGTCCGCGCGGACGCGGGACGCGGGGCTGCTGCGCCCCCGCCGCTACGTCGCGGCGGACCGGCTGACCCTGCAGGCCGAGCGCATCGCCCTGCCGGCCGAGTTGACCGGACACGAGCCGGCCGGACATGAGTGGACCGGACGGCCCGAGGCCGGCAACGTGCCGATGCCGGACCGCCCCGACGCGGCGAACGGGCTGCCGCCCGTGCTCGCCGACGGTCTGGCGCGCCGGCCGGAAAGCAAGGTGATCCAGAACCGCATCGCCCGCGAGAACGTCGATGTGCAATATGCGGAAAACCAGACGCTTCCCGAGTTGAACGTCGTGGCCCGCTACGGCATCGAGGATCTGAACACCGAGGCGCGCTACCGGCCCGTCACCAGCTATCTCGGCTCCAGCATTCCCTACAATAGTTGGACGGTCGGCCTGACCTTCAAGGTCGGGCTGTACGGCGACGAGAAGAAGAAGAGCGACCTGAACGCCGCCAAGACCCGCCGCCAGCAGGCGGAGCTGGCGCAGATGGCCCTTCAGCAGCGCATCGTCAACGAGATCGTCAGCAGCGCCAACGTGCTGGACCGCATCCTGGAGGTCGTGGAGCGCCAGACGGCGACCGTCGACACGCAGCGCCGGCTGGTGGCGATGGAGGAGGGGCTGGTGCGCCAGGGGCGCAAGTCTTCCGTCGACCTTATGAAGCGCCGCCTCGACGCCCTGACGGCAGAGGAGGCGCTCGGCGACAGCATCGTGCTGGCGAACCGGGCAAGCCTGATCGCCTCGCAGGCGCAGGGCCGGCTCCTCTCGCGGTTCGATCTGGAGTGATGGCTGGAATGAAGGCTGGCATGAGGACGGCTCCGAGGCTCCGGTTCGCGCTTGGGGCGGCGCTGTCCGCCGCGCTGCTGTGCCCGCCGGTCTTCGCTGCGGAAACCACGGTGCCCCGTCCGGTCTCCACGGGCATGCCGGGCCTTCCCGACGCCCCGTCGGTGAAGGGCGTGACGCAGTGCCTGAAGGATCTCGGTCTCGGCTTTCCGGTCGCCGGACGCGTCGCCGAGACGGCGGTGACCGAAGGGACCGTGGTGAAGGCCGGCGACACGCTGGGCCGTCTCGACCTCGTTGCGGAGTCGCTGGAGGCGCAGCGGCGCAAGCTGCAATGGGAAAGCAACGCGGAGTTGACCGCCGCCGCCGCCCGCCGCCAGACCACGGAAAAGCAGATGGCCGCCGCCCGCCGCATCTTCGAGGCCAGCGCCGGCATCAGCCGCGAGGAGATGGAGAACAAGGTCCTCGCCCATACCCTCGCCGTCGCCGAACACGAGCGGCTGAAGAACGCCAAGCAGATCGAGCGCCTCGACTATCTGGCCGCGGAGGAGAACCTGGCGCGCCGGACCCTGCGCGCGCCCTCGCCGGGCATCGTCACGAAGGTCGTCAGGAACGTCGGCGAAAGCGTCCAGGCGAACGAGCCGGCGATCAAGATGTGCGATCTGTCCAAGGTTCTGTTCGTCGCCAACGTTCCCGTGGCGTCCATCGGAACCCTGGCGCCGCATGACACGGTGCGCGTGCAGGTGACCGCCGGCAACGAGACCGTGCCGGTGGACGGCAAGGTTCTGTTCGTGTCGCCCGTCGTGGACGCGGCGAGCGGGCTCACCGAGGTCAAGGTCGAACTGCTGCCGTCGGGGGACCGCGTCCGTCCGGGCCTGCAGGCGCGGCTGATGCTCGGGAAATAACCGGGCTCCCGCCGACGCGCCCGGGGACATCGCCGCCATGGGAAAGACCTTTTCCGAGAACTGGCACCGGGTCGCGTCGCTGCGCCTCGGCCTGCGCCCCACGGTTCTCGTGCGCCTGCATCACTACCGGGGCGAGCCCTGGTACGTGCTGCACGAGCGCTTGCGCAACGGTTTCTTCCGCGTCAACCCGGTCACCTGGCGCTTCATCGCGCGGCTGGACGTGAGCGCCACGGTCGATGAGGTCTGGCGCAGGGCCATCGAGGACGATCCGGCCGGAACGCCCGGTCAGGAGGAGGTCTTCCAGCTGCTGATGCAGCTCTACGGCAGCAACCTCCTCTACCTGGACGGCTCCGCCGACGAGCGGCGCCTGCTGGAGCGCGGTGAGGCGAAGAAGCGCAAGCCCTTCCTGAACCGCCTGTCCCAATTGATGTTCATGCGGATACCGCTGCTCGATCCGGAGCCCTGGCTGCGCGCCGCCCAACCCTGGATTCGCGGGCTCATCAGCCTGCCGGGCGCGCTCGTCGCCCTGGCGCTGGTGGGCTGGGGCGCGGCGGAGCTGGTTATGGCCGGCAACCGCGCCTTCGTTCAGGCGACGGAGCTGCTCCAGGGCCACAACATCGTGCTGCTCTACCTCGCGATCTTCGTCGCCAAGGGCCTGCACGAGCTTGGCCACGCCGTCGTGAGCAAGCGCTTCGGGTGCGAGGTGCGGACCATCGGCGTCATGCTGCTGATGTTCACGCCGCTGCCCTATGTGGACGTCAGCTCAAGCTGGGCGCTGCGCGACCGCTGGCAGCGGGCGGCCATCGGGGCCGCGGGCATGATGGTGGACATCGTGGTCGCGGCGGTCGCCTCCATCGTCTGGGCGCACACGCCTTACGGGCAGGTCAACGATCTTGCCTACAACCTGATGTTCACGACGGCGATCTACACCGTCCTGTTCAACCTGAACCCGCTGATGCGGTTCGACGGCTATTACATCCTGTCGGACCTCGTCGGCATCCCGAACCTGCACGAACAGAGCAAGCAGGCCTTCCGGCGCCTGTTCCGCGCACGCCTGCTGCGCGAAGGGCCTTCGGACGAGGAGCCGCCGCACAGCCCGGGCGTCGCCGCCGGTCTGGTGGGGTTCTTTCTGGCCTCCAACCTCTACCGGCTGTTCGTCATGGCCGGCATCGTGTTCTTCATCGCCGATGCCTATTTCGGCGTCGGCCTCGTCGTCGCCGTGGCGCTCGGCCTGACGTCCTTCGTCCTGCCCTTGAAGGAGTATGTGAAGACGGTGCGCGACCCGGTTTTCCGCCATCGGCATCGGACCTTCCTGCGGCGGGCGTGCGCCGTCGCGGCCCTTCTGGTCCTGGCCTTCCTGCTCGTTCCGGTCCCCGACAACCGCGTCCTGCGCGGCGTGGCGGAGGCGGCATCGCAGGCGCCCGTCTTCACCGAGGCGTCCGGCCTCGTCGCGGCGGTCCATGTGCCGTCGGGCACCTGGGTGGAGGCCGGCACGCCGCTGGTCGATCTGGTCAACCCGGAGCTGGAGGCGGAGATCCGCGGCACGGAGGCCCAGGCCGTCCGGGCGGAACTGATGGCCGCCAAGTCGGTCGAGGAGGGGGCCGTCGATCTGGCTCCCATCGAGGAGCGGCTGCGCACCTTGGCGACGATCCGGGAGACGCTGGCGCAGCAGCGGGCGGCGCTTCAGGTCCGCGCCGCGCAGGCCGGCACCTGGGTTGCGCCGGACCTTGCCCACAAGCAAGGCGCCTGGGTCGGGCGCGGGACCGAACTCGGCAAGCTGATCGACGACCGGTCGCACGTCTTCCGCGGCGTCATCCGGCAGGAGGAGGCCGCGGTTCTGGTTGCGGGCGACCCGCGGTCGGCGGATCGGCGTGTGGTGGAGGTCCGGCTGGAGGGGGAACGCGGGCGGTCCCTGGCGGCGAGCGGCATGACGCTCGTCCCCTATTCCCGCGACCGGCTGCCGTCGGCGGCGCTGGGTCCAGCGGCCGGCGGCGAGGTGCCGGTGACCACCGCCGATCCCACCGGGCGGCAGAGCGTCGAGCCCTACTTCCTGCTGGAGGCGCGCATCGACGGTGCCGTGCCGTCCATGGATGGCGCCGGGGTCCGCAACGGGCGGGCGGGGTGGATTCGCGTTCCGCTGCCCTGGCGGCCTCTCGCCGAGCAGGTCTGGACCTGGACCCAGCAGTTCTTCCAGCGGCGGTACCGCATCTGATGGACCGCAATTGATGGACGGCAACACGGGCATGAACGCCGGAATGGGCCTGCGCAGCCTCGCGGGGGAGGGGGGAGAGCGACCGCCGGGTGCGCGGGGCGACGTGCCGCCGCTGACGCGCCTGTTCGTGCTGGACGCCCACCGCGAGAAGCCCGCGCTGCCCTGGCTCGACCGCGCCGGTTACGGCATCGCCGTCCGCCTGCGCCGTCTCCTTCACCGCCCGGCGGCGGGGCTGCGCCGGCGGGCGCTGCGCATCCTGGCGCTCGCCACGCCGCTGTTCGATAGCGACGACGCGAGCCTGCGCGACCACTTGCGGGCGCTGGCGGACGCGGCGCGCGGGGCGTCGCCCACCGCCGCCGTCCCCGACGCGACCGTGGCCGGCGTCGTCGCGGCGATCCGGCGCGTGACCGGCCTGACACCCCATCCGGAGCAGGTCATGGGCGCCCTGGCGCTGCTGGACTGCAACATCGCGGAAATGGCGACGGGCGAGGGCAAGACGCTGACGACGGCGCTGGCCGCGGTCACAGCCGCCTGGAACGGCCGGCCCTGCCATGTGGTGACCGCCAACGACTATCTCGCCAAGCGCGACGCGGAGCTGTTCACCGCGCTCTATGCCTATTGCGGGCTGAGCGTCGCCCACATCGGCGGCGACACGCCGCCCGGCGGGCGGGCCGCCGCCTACAACCACGACGTGGTCTACACGACGGCGAAGGAACTGCTCGGCGACTTCCTGCGCGATCGTCTGGCGCTCGGCGCCCAGCCGTCGCGGGTCGAACTGGCCCTGCGGGCGCTGGGCGGCGGCAGGCCGCGCGGCGGTGGGCAATCCGGTGGTGGGCAGGTCGTCATGCGCGGCCTGCATCAGGTCATCGTGGACGAAGCCGACAGCGTGCTGATCGACGAGGCGGTAACGCCGCTGATCATTTCCACGCCGCGGCCCGACGGTTCGCTCGACGACGCGGCGCGCGATGCGGTCCGGCTGGCGCGGGAGCTGGTGGCGGAGACCCACTACACGCTGAACCGCTCCCTGCGGCACGTTGAGCTGACGCCCGCCGGCAAGGAGCATCTGGCGGCGCTGACCGGCGGCTTCTCCGCCTTCTGGCAGAGCCCCGACCGCGCGCAGGAGCTGGTGGTCCACGCCCTCTACGCCCTGCACCTGCTCGTCCGCGACCAGCATTACGTGGTCAAGGACGACAAGATCGTGCTGGTCGATGAGCTGACCGGGCGGCTGGCCGACCAGCGGACCCTGCCCGTGGGGCTCCAGCAGGTGCTGGACGCGGCGGAGGGGCTGGACATCTCCCCGCCGACCGAGGTGTCGGCGCGGCTCAGCTTCCAGCGCTTCTTCCGGCTGTTCCCGCGCGTGGGCGGCACGACCGGCACGGCGCGCGAGGCGCGCGACGAGCTGACCGGCGTCTACCGTCTGCGCACGGTGCCGATCCCCACCCACCGCCCGGTGCGGCGCGCCCACCTTCCGATCCTGGTCTTCCGGACGGAGGAGGAAAAGCTGGACGCCATCGCGCGCGACGCGCTGGCCATGGCGGATTCCGGGCGCGCCGTGCTGGTCGGGATGCGCAGCGTGCGCAGCAGCGAGGCGTTGCTCCGGCGCTTCGACGCCCTCGACCCGGCGCGGGCGCCCGACATCCGGCTGCTGCACGCGGTGAACCACGCGCAGGAAAGCGCCATCGTGGCGAAGGCCGGGCAGGCCGGGGCGATCACCGTCGCCACCAACATGGCCGGGCGCGGCACCGACATCGCGCTGGACCCCGCGGTGAAGGAACGGGGCGGGCTGCACGTCATCATCGGGGAACCCAACGACTTTCGCCGCATCGACCGCCAGTTGGTCGGGCGCTGCTCCCGCCAGGGCGATCCGGGGTCGGTGCGCTGCTACGTAGGGCTGGAGGACGACGTGGTCCGCCGCTTCCTTCCGCGCTCCATGGACGGGCTGTGGCGCCGCCTGCACCGGCTGACGCCGCGGCTGTCGCGGCGCGTGGCCCCGGCCCTGCTGCGCTCGGCCCAGGTCCGGGCGGAGCGGTTCAGTCACCGCCAGCGCCAGACGATCCTGGAGCAGGACATTCAACTCGACAAGGCCGGGTTCTGACCCATGGACAGGATGCTTTCCTCCGCCCCGACCCTGGCGCATCTGCTGGACTTCCAGGGTGCGCCCGGCGACTTCTGGAAGGAGTGGACGCGCAAGGCGCTCGCCCGGCTGCACGGCGACCTGGCGGTCCTCTACGTCCGTCCGGCCCGGAGGCCGGGCATGGCTGACGGTGGGGCCGATGGTGGGACCGACGGTGGGGCCTTCACCGGCTGGACGGTCCTGGCCGCCGCGCCCCACACGGCGGAGGAGCGCCGGGACAAGCTGCCGACCCTCGCCGCCACGGTCGGCGAGGAGCTGCTGCGCGAGGCACAGGCCCAGCGCACGGCGTCCGGCCCCGCGCGCGCCGGCAATTGGACCGTCTGCCTGATCGCCGTGCGCCCGGAAGGGGGTGAGCACGAGTTGATGCTCTGCATCCACGTCCCGCACGGTGCCATGAACGGGCGGGCGTCGTCGTGGCTCGGCCTGCTGTCCCTGGTGCCCCGCTGCTACGAGCTGGCGCGCGACCGCCGCCGGGCGCAGCGGGATGCCGCGCGGCACGCCGAGATGCTGGAGGTGCTCTGGCGCATCCTGGAGGCGGAGCGGTTCGATCAGGCGGCGCTCGCCTTCGCCAACGAGCTGTGTGCGCGCTTCGGCTGCGAGCAGGTGTCCATCGTGTGGACCTCGCGCACGGGTCTGAAGCTGCGCGCCGTCAGCCACGGCGAGAAGCTGGACCAGCGCACGGAACTGACCGAACTGCTGGAGGAGGCGGGGCAGGAGGCGGTCAGCCAATCGCGCGAGATCGTCTGGCCCGACGCCGGCAAGGCGGTGACGCGGGCGCACCGCGCCTACGCCGACGCGGCCCGTCCGGGACACCTGCTGACCCTTCCCCTGCTGCTGGGGGAGCAGGCCCTGGGGGCGGTGGTCTGCGAACGGCGGTCGGCGGCCTTCACGCAGTCCGAGCAATGGGCGCTGCGCGTGCTCTGCGATCAGGTCGCCCGCCCGCTGCGCGACCTGGAGTTGCAGCAGCGTCCGCTGTACCGGCGCCTGCCGCGGGAGATCGGCCGCAGCATTCCGGCGCGGCTGACCTACACGACGCGGGAGGGCAGGCTGCTCGCCTGGGGACTGGCGGCGGCCCTGGTCGGGGCGCTGTTCATCCCCGTGCCCTACCGCGTGGACGCGGGCGTCGTCATCAAGACGGACTCCACGGCCTTCGTCGGCGCGCCGTTCGACGGCTACATCGAAGCCAGCTTCGTGAAGTTGGGCGACACCGTCCGGGAAGGCGATCCGCTGTTCCGTCTCGCCACGCAGGAATTGATGCTGGAGCGCGTCGCCAACCTCGCCGACCTCGCCCAGTACAGCCGCGAGGCGGAGAAGCGCATGGCCGCCAACCAGCTCGTCGAGATGCGCATCGCCGAGGCGCAGGTGGCGCAGACCCAGGCGAAGCTGGAGCAAGCCGAATACCGCCTCGCCCATGCGGAGGCCAAAGCCCCCATCGCCGGCATCGTCGTGGATGGCGAGCCGGGCAAGAATCTCGGCGGCGCGGTGAAGCGGGGCGAGATGGTGGTGAAGATCGCCGCGGTGAATGACCTGTTCGCGGAGTTCACCATCGACGAAAGCGACGTCCATCTGGTGGCGCCGGGCCAGACGGCCTCGGTCGCGCTGATCGCCAACCCCAACGGCAACTGGACGATGGAGATCAAGCGCCTGATCCCCTCCGCCGCGGCCAAGGACGGGGCCAACATGTTCCCGGCCCGCGCGGAGCCGACCGGCGGCTATCCCGACTGGTGGCGGCCCGGCATGAGCGGCGTCGCCAAGATCGAAGTGGGCTGGCGCAGCCTGTTCTGGATCGCCACGCACCGCCTGTTCGACTACATCCGCCTGACCTTTTGGATTTGATGGGCCTGGATCTGACGGGCAGGTCCCGTCACCGGCAGGTTTGCAGGCACAGCGTTTTCGTGTCGTAGCAGGACACGCGGCAATAGCGGCCGAGCGAGACGCAACTGGATAAGTTGTAGACTTGGGCGTTGCATTGCGACGCCTGGGAGTCGCAGGACAACGCGCATTCCTGGCTGGTCTGTTCGCAGCGGAGCGCGCAGCTCCGGTTCCCGGCGCTGGTGGAAACCCGCGTGCCGGCTGCCGCCAAGCGGTCCAGCGCGGTCGCTGCGGCGGTCGGATGGGCCGGTGCCGCCGCAAGGAGAAGGGCGAGAGTGGCGGCGGTCAGGAACGTCACGGCACGCGGCGGGCTTTCCCTGGCCATCGTCACACCCCCATGGATCGCGGTCGCGCACCGCCATGGAGGAATGTTGGGCGCCGCCCACGATGCTTGGATCACTCAAGCGGCTTAAACCTCCCCTGGAATTGGACGCCTGCCGTCAAACGCCTGATTCCGTGCGATCGCGCTCCGCTTACCCAACAGCGGGCGCGGCGCTCCCATTGGAAACGCCGCACCCGAACCGATGAACACCGGCTGTGGTATTAGGGTGGGGGGCGGTTTTCTGTAAGCGATGTTCTCAGGCCACGGCGGGTTCCGCCTGCCGGGCATAGACCCAGGGAAGGAGCTCATCGAGCTTGGTGATCGGGTGACCGCCGGCGAGTTTGGTCAGCACGTCGGCGAACCACGCCTG
>JAEYPE010000088.1 GCA_023411035.1 Pseudomonadota bacterium | reverse complement strand
CGCAACGCGGTCACCGTGTTGCCTTGGCTGGCGACGCCCTGCCCGAGGGTCCGCACATGGGCCAGCACGGCGTCCACCGCACCCTTGCGGATCGTCACGCCGTCGCTGTCGATGCCGCTCAGCCGCGTCTGGGCGGTGAAGGGGACGAAATGGGCGTGCAGCCCGGCCATGTCGCGGGCGCGGATGCCGTATTTCTCCTTGGCGAGCACGGTGATGGAGCGGCCCTCCGGTGTCTCGTCGGCCAGCGAGGCGAGTTGGGCGGCGTCGGCCAGATCGCGGTCGGACACGCCGGCCACCGGCAGGAACTCCGACGCCTGACGGTTGCCGAGCGTGATGGTGCCGGTCTTGTCGAGCAGCAGCGTGTCCACGTCGCCCGCCGCCTCCACCGCCCTGCCCGACATGGCGAGCACGTTGAAGCGCACCAGACGGTCCATGCCGGCAATGCCGATCGCCGACAGCAGCGCCCCGATGGTGGTGGGGATCAGCGTGACGAACAGCGCCGCCAGCACCAGCACGCTGACCGAGCCGCCCGCATAGGCGGCGAAGCTGGGGATGGTCGCCACGGCGATGACGAAGATGATGGTCATGCCGGCCAGCAGGATGTTCAGGGCGATCTCGTTGGGCGTCTTCTGCCGCTGCGCGCCCTCCACCAGCCCGATCATGCGGTCGAGGAAGGTGTTGCCCTGGGCCGCGGTGATGCGCACCTTGATCCAGTCGGAGATCACCTGCGTCCCGCCGGTCACCGCGGAGCGGTCGCCGCCGGATTCGCGGACGACCGGGGCGGATTCGCCGGTGATCGCCGCCTCGTTGACGCTGGCGACACCCTCCACCACTTCGCCGTCGGAGGGGATGAGGTCGCCGGCCTCCACCAGCACGAGGTCGCCGGGCTTCAGGGCCGTGGCCGGAACGCTCTCCCAGCCATCGCCGGACAGCCGCTTGGCGCCGGTTTCCGTGCGGGTGCGGCGCAGGCTGGCCGCCTGGGCCTTGCCCCGGCCCTCCGCCACCGCCTCCGCGAAGTTGGCGAAAAGCAGGGTGAACCACAGCCACAGCACGATCTGGAAGGCGAAGCCGGTGCCCCCTGCCCCGGTGCCCCCTGCTCCGGTGACGAGATCGCGCAGGAACAGCAGCGTCGTCAGGGCCGCGACCACCTCCACGCAGAACATCACCGGGTTGCGGGCCATCAGCCGCGGATCGAGCTTCCGGAAGGAGCCGGCGACGGCGGGCAGGAGGATGGCCGGGTCCAGCAGCGCGGTGGCCGCCGGATTCGCGGACGACCGGGCGGCGGTTTTCGAATGGGTGTCCATGGATGGTCCCCGCTCAGAAGAGGATGCCCGCGCGCATCGCCAGATGCTCGGCCACCGGGCCGAGGGCGAGGGCCGGGAAGAAGGTCAGTCCGCCGACGATCAGGATGACGCCGGCCAGCAGGCCGACGAACAGGCCGCCATGCGTCGGGAAGGTCCCGGCGGACGCCGCCGTGCGCGTCTTGGCGGCGAGCGACCCGGCGACCGCCAGCATCGGCACGATGACCATGAAGCGGCCCACCAGCATCCCGGCGGCGAGCGTCAGGTTGTACCAGAGCGTGTTGCCCGACAGCCCGCCGAAGGCGCTGCCGTTGTTGGCCGCCGCCGAGACGTAGGCGTAGAGCGCCTCCGAAAAGCCGTGCGGACCGGCGTTGGCAAGGGAGGCGGTGCCGGTGTCCAGCACCACGGCGAAGGCCGTCCCGCCCAGCATCATCAGCGGCAGGCAGAGCACGGCGAGCATGGTCATCTTGACCTCCTTCGCCTCAAGCTTCTTGCCGAGATACTCCGGCGTGCGCCCGACCATCAGCCCGGCGACGAACAGGGTGATGACGGCGAACAGCAGCATCCCGTAGAGCCCGGCCCCGACGCCGCCGACGATGATCTCGCCCAGCATCATGTTGACCATCGGCACCATGCCGCCCAGCGGCATGAAGCTGTCGTGCATGGCGTTGACCGCGCCGCAGGACGCCGCCGTGGTCACCGCGGCGAACAGGGCGCTCATGGCGATGCCGAAGCGGGTCTCCTTGCCCTCCATGTTGCCGGCCATGTCGCCGGCGCCGCCGTCCAGGCCGAGGGCGGCGAAGGCCGGGTTGCCCTGGGCTTCCGCCCAATAGACGGCGGCCACGCCGATGGCGAACAGCAGGCCCATGGCGGCCAGGATGGCCCAGCCCTGCCGCTCGTCCCCCGCCATGCGCCCGAACAGGTTGGTCAGCCCCGCCCCGATGGCGAAGATGGACAGCATCTGCACCAGATTGGTCAGGGCGTTCGGATTCTCGAAGGGGTGGGCGGAGTTGGCGTTGAAGAAGCCGCCGCCGTTGGTGCCCAGCATCTTGATCGCCTCCTGCGAGGCGACGGGGCCGAGCGCGATGGTCTGCCGCGCCCCCTCCAGCGTGGTGGCGTCCACCGTCCCCGCAAGGGTCTGCGGCACGCCCTGCCACACCAGGAACAGCGCGTAGAACAGGCTGAGCGGCAACAGCAGGTAGAGGGTGCCGCGCGTCATGTCGGTCCAGAAATTGCCGACCGTCCGCGCCCCGGCGCGTGTGAAGCCGCGGACCAGCGCCACGGCCAGCGCGATGCCCGTCGCCGCCGACACGAAGTTCTGCACGGTCAGCCCGGCCATCTGCACGACGTGGCTCATCGTGCTTTCGCCGCCGTAATTCTGCCAGTTCGTGTTGGTGACGAAGCTGGCGGCGGTGTTGAAGGCCAGATCGGCGGGCACCGCCCCCACGCCCGTGGGGTTCAGGGGCAGAATCCCCTGCACGCGCTGCAAGGCGTAGAGCAGCAGAAGCCCGGCGACGTTGAACAGCAGCATGGCGACGGCGTAGGTCACCCAATGCTGTTCGGCCTTCGGGTCCACGCCGGCAAGGCGGTAGAGCCCGCGCTCGACGGGGCCGAGCAGCGGCGACAGCAGCGTGCGCTCCCCGTTGAACAGCCGTGTCATGTAGCCGCCGAGCGGTCGCGCCACGGCGGCCACGAGGGCGGCGAAGATCAGGATGTGTATCCAGCCGCTGACGGTCATGGATGCCTCCTCAGAACCGTTCGGGGCGGATCAGGGCGTACACGAGGTAGCCCAGCAGCCCGGTGGCGACGAGCCCGCCGAGAGCGTATTCGACGACCATGGCCCTGCCCCCTCACAATCGGTCGCAGGCGTGCACATAAGCGATGGACGCGGCGAAGAAGGCCGCGGTGATCGCCAGGACGATGATGTCCAGCATGGTTGCCCTCCTGGGTGGCCCTGGTTCCCGATCCTGCGGGCCCGAAACTGTGGGGTCGTGCGCGCTGTGACACGGGATCAGGCGCCGGAATGCCCGGCACGATCAGCCTGCGCCCGAAGCGCGTATAGATTCGAGGGGGGCAAAAGGCGGTCCGGCATATACGGCACGTATAGACCGGGCATCCGGCGGGCCTGTTTTTGGCGGGCCGGAATGGGCTTTCGCCTGTTCAGGAACAGGGCGCACGCAGCCGGGCGCCCGAGGATCGGAGGAGAAGGACGGATGAAGCTCGACGGGTCCTGTCACTGCGGCGCGGTGCGTTTCTCGGTGGACGCCTACGCGCCGGTCCCCTATCTGCGCTGCTACTGCTCGATCTGCCGCAAGACGGCGGGCGGGGGTGGCTATGCCATCAATCTGGGGGCCAAGGCCGACACGCTGTCCGTGACGGGGGCGGAGCATGTCACCGTCTTCCACGCCCGCATCGACGGGCAGGAAAGCCCCGGCGAGCGGCGCTTCTGCTCCCGCTGCGGCTCCGCCTTGTGGGTGAGCGACCCGCGCTGGCCGGAGCTTGTGCACCCCTTCGCCAGCGCCATCGACACGCCGCTGCCGGAGGCGCCGTCCCACGTCCACATGATGCTGGGGTCCAAGGCCGGCTGGGTGCCGGTTCACGCCGGGCCGGAGGACGAACGCAGCGACGACTATCCGCAGGAATCGCTGGAGGATTGGCACCGGGCGCATGGGATGCTGGACGGCGGGCCGTGATCCCGCCGCCCGTAGCCGTTCGTTACGCCTTCAGCCGGTAGCCCGTCCGGAAGATCCACCAGACCGCAGCCAGGCAGATCGCCAGGAACAGGGCGGTCATGGCGAGGCTGATCCCCACCGGCACGTCGGCGCTGCCGTAGAAGCTCCAGCGGAAGCCGCTGACCAGATAGACGACCGGGTTGAACAGGGTGATCTTCTGCCACAGCGGCGGCAGCATGCTGATCGAGTAGAAGCTGCCGCCGAGGAAGGCCAGCGGCGTGATCACCAGGATCGGCACGATCTGCAGCTTCTCCCAGCCGTCCGCCCAGACGCCCAGGATGAAGCCCAACAGGCTGAAGGTGACCGAGGTCAGCACCAGGAAGGCGACCATCCAGAACGGATGCTGGATCGAGTAGTCGACGAACAGCCGGGCGGTCAGCAGGATCAGCACGCCGAGGATCATCGACTTGGTCGCCGCCGCCCCGACATAGCCGACCACCGTCTCGAAGGCGGAGATCGGGGCCGACAG
>JAEYPE010000078.1 GCA_023411035.1 Pseudomonadota bacterium | reverse complement strand
GATCCTGCTGCTGGCCGGCGCCGTTGGCGCGCAGGCCCTGCAGCTGGTGACCGGCACCTGCCGGGTGCTCGTCCAGTTCCACCACCGCGGCGGCCGACCGGGCGGGCGGTGCTGATCCTGCTGCCGGTCGGCGCCGTCGGCGCGCGGGACCTGCGAGCGGTGCCGAGATCCACGCTCACCGCGGCGGCCGGCGAGCCGGGCCTCCTTTGGCCGGGCCTCCTTTGATAAAATGCCTTAAAAGTCGTTGAGGACCTGCGGATCAGGCCTCAGGGGAAGGGATATCAAAGACCAGAACCGCAAGGTGCATCTCGCGAGCCTCGTCAGAGTTTTGCCGGAAAACATACCGGAATGACGTTTCCGAAGCAGCTGCGAGCTTGCGCTTGAAGTTGGGATGTTTTCCTGTCTGCTCCTGAACGGACTGAAGGACCCCGGAGAAGTTTCTGTTCCGGTTGAAGATGATCACAGCTGCCTTGGTGTCCCGCCACGTCAGATACGAGAGCAGCTGGTCGATCGTGCCATCGTATCCTTTTTGTCCATGCCAAAATTTGCACTCTGCGATGAAGACGTTCCTCTCGCCGGACCGGATAAGGATGTCGGTCTTCCCGGCTGCGTTGAACGTCTCTCCTGTCGCAGAATCATAATGCCCGTTTAGATGAACCAGAATGTGGTCACGCAGCGCCTCCTCCCCCATTCGCGCGAAGGATGCAGGACTACGCTCAAACACTACGGCGACCTTGCCAATGATACTGAGAATGTGCTCGAACTCATTGGCATCCAACGCAGGCTCTGGTTTGAAGGACGCCTTCGGGGCGGGAGGTGGCTTGACCTCCATCCTCCGCCGGACCTCGGGTGCTGCATAAGTCAAAGCTTCGTCCGGCCGACGCTTCATCGGGATGCCAATTGATGCCACAACATTCGCCTGCGCGAGAAGACGATCCTTGCGCGCCGAAATCTTCTGGCGGACCAAACCCGGCAATTGCTCATTCCAATTGGCAAAATCGCTCCGAAGCCATTGAAGGTGTTCCGCAACTTCGGACAGTCGCCTATTTATTTCTGCCCGGATGCGTTCGCCATCTAACTGGACATCGGCGAATCGAAGATAGATGTGGTCGCTACCAATCATAATCCGCGGCGGGCTCATGGTGAACCTAGATGCCCGGACGTGAAAGAGATCTGGATCGCCGGTGAAAGGCGCTGCAACTATGATCTGCTGTCCGCTCACTTCCGCCCTTTCTCCCCGGCGGAAGCCGTAGTCGAAGCGGTGGCTGACATCAATTTTGGCCTCGCCCTGGCTTTCAACAAACACGGCATCCGGGTCAACGACCGGAACATCAAGCTTGTATTTCTCGTTGAAATAATTCACTAAATCTTCCATCGGAGAAGAAACAACTTGATTTGATGGCAGTTTATCGACCTCTTCCTGAATCATCCTTCCGTAATTGGAAATCATGTCAAAATTGCTGCACTTGGTTCCCATCAAAACTTCTTCGCGCTTGTAGTAGGGCATTCGTATCTCCGGATTTATCTTCAACGCAGCGGGACGGTAGGCCTCAGATCCCAGTCTCTCCAATTTTGCGGACCGCTCACGCCGTCTGCGCGGCATGAGGCGGTTCGCAAATGCGTTCGCACCCGGCCCCCTGCAGCGCATTGCGCTGGAGATCGATACTTTGGTCTCCGGTCGAAATTCGAGCATAGCCTATGAGCATGACCCGCCACCCGAGAAGTCGGAATTGTGCCACAATCTGTGACACACACCCGCCGGCGACACCAGCGACACCGATTTCTGGAAGACTTTTCGGACGATTTGAGCGGGTTCCCATCGCGTTTTGCCCCTCTCAGAGCGCCAAATTGCGGGTCTCGAACGGACTTCTGACCGGCCAGTTGCTGGAGGATTTGTCGGAGTCGTCAGCGACGACGACCCCCAGGTCCTCCGTGTGCATTTTTTCCGATGAACGTTACCCCAGCCGTGTCCATCGTCTCCTGATTTTTGGCGATCGTGGAGGCCCAGACATCGGGCACGCCTTCAGGCCTGCAGGCACGACTGATCGTCGCCTCGCTCAGCCCTGTCTCTTGCACCAGCCGCTCGCAGATCCACCCGAGCTCCACCAGCATCCGGCGCCACCTGCCGCGTGCGGCACGTCCGCACGTCCGGCTGATCCAGATAACACCCGACACACCGAGGATCGCTGCCATGGCCTTCACCCCACATCCCGACCGGCACATCGTCGAGCACGGCCCCTCCGTCGGCACTTACCTGGAGCGCGACATCCCGGCGTGGATCAAGACCGCGTCCGGCCGGGTCGCCGATTACGTTGGCACCATCACGCCCGCGGCCGACCTGGACACGCTGGCGGACGGCGAGTCCGTCATCGCGCCGGGCCTGATCTACCGCGACCGCGCCGCCATCCAGTAAGCCCCACTTTGTAGGATTGTGCCTACATTTCGTCTGGTGGCTCCCGCTCTGTTGTAGTATCGTAGCATCATCATAATGGCTGGGGTGGATAGCATGGGCCGAATGATGTCGAGCAGAGAGTTCAATCAGAACCCAAGCGAAGCGAAGCGAGCAGCCGAGGATGGTCCGGTGATCGTCACCGATCGCGGCGAACCGGCCTTCGTGCTGTTGCGCTACGACACCTATCAACGCTTGTCGGGTGAACAGGGTGGCTCCATCGTCGAGCTGCTGCGCCAGGACGACGCCGGGGCCGATTTCGACTTCGAGCCGCCGCGGATCGGCGACATCGCCCGACCGGCGGTGCTGGACTGATGTTCCTGCTCGACACCAACGCCATTTCTGAACTGCGGCGGCCGGCGCGGGCTAACCCCGGTCTCCTTGCCTGGGCGGGCGGCGTGCCGCCGGCCGACCTATTCATCTCCGCCATCACCCTGTTCGAGATCGAGCTGGGTGCCGGCCAGGTTGGCCGCAGGGACGCCGCGCAAGGGGCGGTGCTGCGCAGCTGGATCGACACCCAGGTAATGCCGGCCTTCAGAGGCCGCATCCTGCCGGTGGATGCAGAAGTCGCGCAGCGCTGTGCGACGCTCCACGTTCCTGACCCACGGCCACAGGGCGACAGCCTGATCGCGGCCACCGCGCTGGTTCATCGCTTAACCGTCGTGACCCGCAACGTGCGTGATTTCGAGCCGATGGGCGTTCCGTTGCTCAACCCCTGGAGCAACAACTGACACCCTTCTGCCTGTCCAGTAACCGCCTGGTACGTGAATTCCGCCGGTGCGCGAAATCGGTTCCAACCTTCCCGTAGAATGATCGGAGTGAAGCCGCGCTGCAGGGCGCGGCCAGACCGGAGCGGAGACAGGCCAATGCATGGACGCGTGAGTTCCCGGCTTCCCGAAGGGCTGGCGGCATTCGTGCGCGTTGCTCCTACGGACCCTTGGACGCTGGAAGCCGTCAGGCTGCTGAACATGAACGATCATGATCGGCATCACGCGATCTCATGCTGGAGCATACCGTATCGCGGCGTGTTCACGACCGAGTTGGAACGGATGGCCAAGGCGTTGCCACAGGATGGACTGGCAATGGCAACCTTGCGCACACTGCGGAACTCCATTCGGTCGGCAACCCCGGCGAATGGCTCTCCTGGTTTGCTGTGCGATTCCGGCTCGGGAAGCGGGTGGTGCTGAACCTTCCTCCAGACCATAGCAATTAGTCCGGCACTGGAGAACTCGTCGCGGCGTCGGACACACAACTGCGGGCTTGGCGTCCTCAGCAGGCTAGCCGTCGGCCCCGATCGCTCAAGGTCGGCGGCGGCAGGAAGTTTGCCTACGGCTGGGGCTTCTGAAGCTTATCAGGCCCGAAGAAACGATGCGTGACGTCCACCGGCTTGAAGTTCCGCACCATCTCCGGCGTCACCTTTACAATCTTCGCCACATTGATGGATGGCCGTCTCCTCGGCTCGGCCATGCTGGCAAGGGTCGTATCGGTCGCGGCCGTGCCGTTGTCGAACGGGGGTGCCGACGAAGCTTCGGTCTCAGAATTCCCGGCGATCGGCTGCATGGTATCCTACTCCCTGAAGTATGCGCTTTGAGCGACAACGGGCAAACCAGACTGCGGAGGCCATCACCAAACAGCGATACCTGGTGCATCGCAACGGAAATCGAACCGAGCCGGCGACGAACATTCGATCGGCCGAAGCTATGGTCAGAGTTCGAGGCCGCCGGTTCGAAGACCTGGCCCCATCCGCTGGACGTTGTCGCGCGACGCGGGAGGGAGAACAGGAACATCGAGGCCGCGGCCGCGGGCAACCTGGCGCAGTATGTCCAAACCGCCGTCGAGTGCGGCGATCTGATCGATGGGCCACGCATTTCCGGACATCAATTCTCGGCGGGTCGTCTGCGTGCCGGCGCGCCGCCGGCGTTGTGGGATGAGCAGGGTCACGCGGCTTTGCTCTGATCGTCGCCGGCGACGAAGTCGGCGCCGCTCGCGGGTTGGAAGGTCGAGCCCTGCGAGGGTGGCGCGGCGCCGGCCGGAGCCTGGCCCAGGACGGCGTTCTGGTTGGCCACCTTCTGGTCCTGGGCGGCCACCGCGGCCGCGATCGCCGCGGCGGCGGCGCGCTCGAACTCGTCGTCGGTGCGCGCGGCGCCGACCAGCGGGGCCGGAGAGGCGGTGCGCGGCAGCATAGCCGCGACGAACCGGCCGAACCGGGCGAGGCCGCCGGGCCGCTCGCCGGTAAGCCGCTCGGTCATCACCGGGTCGTTGAACCACGCCGGCGACGAACATTCGATCGGCCGGCTCATCATGCCCTGATAGAGGACGTACTGCTCTTCCAGCTTGCGCATGGTGAGCAGCCGCTGCGCGGGCAGGAGCGGAAGCCCGGTGGCCGACCGCGAGGTGTTCCACTGGAACATCTTGACCTCCTTGCCGGCGCCCTCCGTCTGGCTGACGTTGGCGGTGATCGCCGTGTAGTTGCCGACCGCCTTGCTGACGGCTTCCGCGGTCTCGCTGTCGTTCTGCTGCAGGAGGATCTGCGCGCCGACCGCCGATTTGAGGATGCCGACGGCCTCCTTGTTGATCTTGAGCGCGATCTGGCCGTAGCTCTGGCCGACCAGCAGGAGCTGCACCCACTGGCCGCGACCGAGCGCCGGGATCTGCAGGAAGCTCTCCATACCGGTGGGCAGGGTCCAGAACTCGTCGGCGAGGTAGATGATCGGGCGTCCCTTGCTCTTGATGTCCTTCTCGTCCTGACTGATGAAACGCGCGGCGCTGCTCTCGAAGAACATGCCGGTGATCTTGCCGAGCGCCACGGCGTCTTCCAGCGGCGTCACGATGAACAGGGCCACGGGCTTCTTGGAGAAGCGCAGCTCGTCCAGCCCGAAATCGGAGGCCGACGTGCGGCTGCGCACGGTGGCCACCTTGAAGATGTCGATGCCGCCTTCCATGGTCGACAGAACGGACCCGCGCTCCTTCGACGGCGTGCGGGACAGCGAGGCCAGCTCGGTGATGACGCGCGCCGGGTAGCCCCGCTGTTCGGCCTCGGCGATCCAGGCCTGGAGCATGGAGGCGACCGCGTCCTGGTCCTCGCCGGCGGTGGGATCAGGCTGGAAGTTCTTCGTCGCCTCCGTCATGAAGTCGATGAGGCGACCGAAGGAGGGTTCGCCGAGCTGGGGATCGGCCTCGCAGCGGTAGATGGTGAACAGAGAGAAGCCCTGGAGGGCAGCCCGGCCCTTGTCGCGCCAATGCGGCTCGATCTTCTCGTCGATGGCCATGGTCGCCAGACGCTTGACGTACTGCTCGCGCTGCGCCTGCCAGGTGAACAGCTTCATGATGTCGCCCAGCACGTCCTTCAGAGTGGCGCGGGCCGGCGACGTCCAGGTGGCAAGGGCGTTGGCTTCGAGCGCGATCACCTCATCGCGGATCACCAGGCGGCCGCCGAGCGTCGGGTCGGCTCCCAGAGCGGCGACCCAGTCCGTCCGGTCGCGGACCTCGACCATCAGGATCTCCAAGGCGCGGATGGGATCGGCGTAGACCCGGCCCAGGGCGTCGAGGATGCGGGTGCGGGTCCGCGGCACCTCGCGGCCGCCGGGCAGGCTGTCGAACCCCAGCGGGTTCCAGCGGTCGCCGTCCATCGATCCGAGGCTCAGCTTGATGACCTTGTAGCCGGCCTTGATCAGCCATTTGAGGGCCTTGGCGTACAGCTCCCCCTTCGGGTCGTTGACCACGAAGGTGGGCTTCGGGCAGTAGGTCCTGCGTCCCAGCGCCCAGCCGAAGGTCTCGAAGCCCAGGATCGGCTGGTATTCGGGCCAGTCGGCCAGCAGGTTGGGGAGGATGATGCCGGCGGACTTGCCGGAGCCGGGTGGCGCGATGAGGATCGCCGACAGCGTCTCCGGCATCCGCAGCAGGCGGCCGTTGGGCGCCCGTCCCAGCACGATGCCCGTCGGCGAGTAGAGCCCGCGCTTCTTGACGTAGCGGTCCTTGGCATCCCAGGCGGCCTTCCGGATGTCGCGGTCGGTGGCGAAACGGGCGCTGCCGTGACTCTTGCGCTGCAGCTCGTAGGGGCAACGCTCGGCCACGCGCAGCGCCACGAGGAGCCCAACGGCCAGGGACACCATCACGCTCCAGTGCGGCATGCCCCAGACCTCCAGGGGCGCCTGCACGAGCAGCACCCACAGGGGCTTGGCCCAGAGGGTCGGGTATTGCCAGAGCCCGATGGCGTAGTAGGCACCGGTGTCGCGCAGCCAGCGGAGGGAGAAACCGGGCCGCCAGCCCGGATCGTGCAGCGCACCCAGCGCCGGCCAGGTTGCTGTCGACCGGGAGAAGTCGAGCCCGTTGAACAGCTTGTAGAGCGGGAAGGCGCAGGTCAGGAGCGCCGCCGCGGCCAGAAGGCCGATCAGGGCGCTCATGACGAACCAGGCGATCGCTTTCTGACGTTCGATTTCTTCGACCATGCCGCCAGTGTGACGGCGGCATGGTCGGGAAATCGAGCACCGGCGTCCTCAGCGCTCGGCGCCGCCGCGCGCCGAGCGCCTCTGCCGCGCCGCCGGCGGCGCCGCCTGAACAGGGGTTTCGCGCCGGTTGGCCTCCTCGAGCATCGTCATGTGGACGCGCTTCAGGTTGATCTCCGCCGCCCGGAACAGCTTGCCCTCGTCGATGTAGGCCTGAGAGCCTTTGGGAAGGCGCGCCATGGCATCGACGTGGGCGCGCATCGCGTCAACGGTGTCGGCGTATTGCTCCAGCGGCGTGGGGTCCTGGCGGCCGCCCTTCGGGCGGATCTTGCCTTCCTCCTCCAACTGGCGCACATGCGCAGCGAGGCGTTCGCGGACCGGATAGGGGTCCTCGCCGCGGTTGCGGATGGCGGTGTAGGCGTGGATGAGCCCGGACCCGTAGGTGAAGGGAGCCTCGAGGCGCATCCGCTCCAGCAGGGCGTTCGCGTCGACCGCAGGCGGCGGGCCGCCGCCGGATCGCTGGTCAGGTCGCATGACGCATCATCTTTCCATCCCCCCACGCCTCGTCGGCTTCCTGGTGATGTCCTGAGGCCGGTCGAGAGCGGCCCGGCGCGACGTTTCGCCTTCGAGGACCGCCACGCCGCGCTCCAGCGAGCCGCGCACACCGGCCGAGCTCCCTGCCTCCGACGGTTTGGCGGCCAGCATGGCCTTGGTCATGGCCAGCCGGTTCGCCAGATCGGGAGCCGGGATTCGGCTGGCGCGCAGAACCGCTTCGTTGCGGCCGGCCGCGCCCTCGGCGACGAAGAAGGGTTGGATCGCCTGAAGCCCCGCCTCGCGGCGCCGGACCTCTTCCTCGAGCACCGCCTTGCCGGCGCGCAGCGCCTCCAGCGTCGCCGGGTTGGCGGCCGGGTCGGCCTCGCGGCGGACCAGCAGGGCCGCGGTCACGGCGGCCCGGTTGGCAAGGTCGTCCGACGGGATGCCCTGCGCGCGGACGCGGGCCTCGGCAAGGCCTTGCTCGTCGTTGCGGGCGTAGAAGGGCTGGATCGCCGCGGGTGCCGGGGTGGAGGTGGACGCCGTGCCGCCACCGGTGGAGAACTGCAGACCGCCGATGCTGTCCGCCACGGCGCGCGCGGCATCGAGGGCGCCCTCGTACCAGCCCGTCCCACCGTTGCCGGGCTCGAGCGCGCTTCGGATCGTCTCGGTGGCCCTGGCGTCCACTTCGGCGATCACTCCGGCCAGGAGTGGGCCGGTTTCCACCGGTGCGGACTCGGGCACTTCCTGGACGGGAGCGGCGATCCCGGCCCGCACCGCGTCGATTCGGGCCAGTATGTCCGCGACGGTCTGCGGTTCAGCAGGGTCGGCCGGAGTCAGCAACGCGCCGACGCTGCCATCCCGGATCGCGGCTTCGGCCTCGCTGACCCTGGCCAGGTCAGACGGATCGACCTTGGGCGATTCGGCCGTGACGGCGGGTGGGCCGACCGCAGCGGATGGCGCGGTGCCGGCCAACGCTTCCTCGATCATCCGGCGGGTTTCGGCGAGGGACGCGCCGACGTCGGCCGCGTTCCGGGTCAGCCGTTCGGCGATCTGGCCGGCATCGGCGAGCGCGGCTTCGGCCAGCTCGCGCGCGTTCCGAATCGGTTCATCGACGGCTTCGGCCGCGGCGAGCGGCGCCGGAACATCGTCGCGGCCGGCGAGGTGGACGGCTCCGGCCGCGGCCGCCACTCCAGCGGCGGCACCGGCGCCGGCAAGCGCGGCGCGCGACCAGTTCCGCGACTCCGCGGTGGCGGTCAGATCGGCCTCGACAATCGGGACCGCGCTGAACCCGCGCAGGACGGGCAGGGCAGAGACCGGGACGGCGACGCCTTCGGGCCCATGATCGGTCAGGGGAAGGTTGGCGATCCGCGCGAGGGCGCGCAGTTCGTCCGCCGCGACCCCGGCGGCGAACAATGCGACGTCGTCGCCCTGCGCGAAACGGGCGACGGTCAGCGCTCCTTCATCGCCATCAGCCGCCGTCTGGGCCGCGTCGGCGTAGGCGGCGCGCAGGGCCGGATCGGAAAGGGGAAAGCTCTTGCCGGACAAGGGCTCGGGCAAAGGCGAGGGTTCCGCGACGGTGGCGGCGGTCAGTGTGGACATCCGATGAGTCTCCAAAGCAAGTCCGGCGCCCGTGTCTCGGTCCCGGACAGACAGCAATTTACCACAGGCTTCATCCTGCCGGATAGCACGCACCGGACCGCTTTGCGCGTCCATAGCATCCGATCTCATAGCATATTGACGAAGTCCCGCAGCAGGAATGTCGGCAGAAGGGGCATACCCCAGGATGCCGTTCCGCTTCTCGATAGCGGCGGTTTCCTTGTCCTGAACTTGGACCAGGATGGTCTGCGCCTTGATCACGGCGGCCTGGGCCTGCCGCACGGCTTTGCGAGCCTGCCCGACGGCGTGGATCGCCGCACCGGCCTCGCCCCAGCGGTCGGCGGCGGCGCGGTAGGCGGGGCTGCGCAGCAGATCGGGCAGGCGGCCGAAGGTGACCTCCGCCCAGGGCCAGCCCGTCCCGATGGCGTCCACGACCCTCCGGCATTCGTTCTTCGTCGGAACGGCGTGAGCGGCCGTGACGAGGGGCAGGCCGGTCGGCAAATGGGACACCACCCAGCCGCGGCCCGACGTCCGCGTTTCGGTCAGCGGTGCCGCGTGGGCGCCGAGCGCCGTCGCGAGGTCGGCGCGCGGCATCGCAC
>JAEYPE010000187.1 GCA_023411035.1 Pseudomonadota bacterium | reverse complement strand
GCCGAAGCTAGCCACCTTGATGGACGAGGCGGAAGAAGACGTCCTGGCCTACATGACCTTTCCCAAGGAGCATCGGGCCAAGCTCCACTCGACCAACACCATTGAACGTCTCAATGGTGAGATCAAGCGACGCACCGAGGTTGTCGGCATATTTCCGAACGAGGAGGCTATTACGCGCCTCATCGGTGCCATCCTCTTGGAACAGAACGACGAATGGGCTGTCCAGAGGGCACGCTATATGACGCTGGGATCCATCGCCCCACTCGGCGATGATCCCCTCGTCAGCCTGCCCGCCGTGGCCGCCTGACAATCCCGGCCAGGCCAGCCGGAGACCATGAGCGCCTCTCCGTTCCTACACCACGGCCGGGGACACGATCGCACGCCACCACCCAGCGCGTCGTCGTCGAGCATTTCGCCGAGGAGAAGGCGCATCTCAAGCCGCTGCCAGCCGGCCCCTTCACCAGCGTGCTGGCCCTGGAGCGCCGGGTCACCCGCGACGGCATGGTGTCGGTGGGCGGCAACCTCTACTCCGTGCCGGACAGCACCCGCCGGCGGGCCGTGGAGGTGCAACTTACCGCCGACACGGTGACCATCCTGGAGGACGGCGCGCCCATCGCCACCCACCCGGCGCTGGACGGCCACGGTCAGCGGCTCATCGCCGCCGGGCACCGCACCCAGCCCCCTCCGCCCAACAGCCAGACACCCCGGGATGGCGCCGCCGCTGCGCCGCCGCTGCCGGGCGACACCGTCACGCCGCGCTCGCTGAGCATCTACGACGCCATCGGCCGCCGCCTCGCCGGCCAGCCGGAGCGCGTCCAATGAGCGCCGCAACCCTGGACGGCGGCCCGGCCACTCTCGACCGCATCCGCCAGTATCTGGTCGGGCTGAAGATGCCGCGCGCGCTCGAGGCACTGGAGCACATCCTGCGCCGCCTGGAGCGCGGCGAGATCTCCGCCCTGGAGGCCATCGACGCCCTGCTCGGCGAGGAGCTGACCTTGCGCGAGGGGCGCCGCGTCAAGGCGGCGCTGAAGATCGGCCGGCTGACCACCATCAAGACGCTGACCAGCTTCGACTTCTCCTTCCAGCCCTCGCTCGACCGCGACCGCATCATGACCCTGGCGCAGCTCGACTTCGTCGACCGGCACGAGGTGGTCCACTTCCTCGGCCAGCCCGGCTGCGGCAAGACGCATCTGGCGATCGCGCTGGGGGGTGAGGCGGTCAAGGCTGGGCGCTCGGTCTACTTCGCCACCCTGGCCGACATCGTCGGTTCGCTGGCCAAGGCCGAGCGCGAGGGAACCCTGCGTGAGCGCCTGCGCTTCCTGTGCCGGCCGCAGTTGCTGATCGTCGACGAGATCGGCTATCTGCCGGTCATCGCCGGCGGCGGCAACCTGTTCTTCCAGCTCGTGAAATATCGTTATCCATACTGCTCTTCTCCATGGTGATCTCCGCCAACGGCGCAGGACTGAACGAACTCCTTGGCGGCCGGTCGTTCCTTCAGGCGCCACTCCCACTGGCCGCGGCCGCGCGGGGTTCGGAAGGCGATGTAGTCGCCCCGCCGGACGCTCTCCCAGACGGCATCGCGCTCCAATCCGACTTCCGCGGCCACCTCGGTGAGGGTCGGTAACCCGCTGACGTCGGCGGAGCCGTCGAGGCGCGCGATGTCTGCTTCCGTCAACCGGATCCACTGCTTGGAGCAGGAGCAGCGTTGATCGCACGCGATGACGCCGTGCTGCACCCAGACCTGTACCAGCGACGGCGACACACCCAGCCGCTTCGCCGTTGCTTTGGCGGAGAAGCACCCGTCCCCTCGAGGCTCCATCGAGCCGGTTCGGACCGGGCAACCGGTCAGAATGCCGTACTGCTTGCGCATTGTGAAGACGCGCTTGTAGGTCCACTCTTTCCCGGTTTGAGTGCGCCGACCCAATGCATTGAGTTCGCTCGCGATCGCGTGGTCGGGCAGCCCCGCAGCCAATTCCCGGATGCGGGCGATCACTGCGGAGTCCGTGGTGGCGTGCAGACCGATCGGCGGCAGAGACACCGTGTGCGTCGAGGTGACGCCGCCAGTCCACAGGAGGACCACATCGACGCGACGTGCGGTGCGGTCCACCGTCACGGTTACGGCGGCAACCGCCAGGCGCAGTAGCCGCTTGCGATCAACGGCCGCCGTCGTTTCCGCCCGCCACAGACCGGGCAAATCGGCGGCGATCCGCCGCACCTCCTCCCGCTCGGCAGCCGTCAGCGGCATCAGATCGGTCCGCCGCATCTGCGCGTATTCACTGTCCAGCGTTTCCAAGGCGCTCAACGCCGTGTTCCAGCGCCGTTCCAGTTCCCGGGCGACCAAGCGGTTGTCCGGATCGACGGCGTCGTATTGGCGCTGTGCCAACGCCACCTCGTAGCGGGCGCGCTCCAGGCGTAGCTGCCAGTGCCGGTCGATGACCTCCTGCTCGCGCTCTAACGCTTCCAGGGCAGCCAGGGTGGCCTCGAGGCCGACCGGCGCCACCGCCTCCAGGAAAGCGGTGGTCACAAGGCCGTCCAGAACGCCCACCGGACAGGACTGGCACTGCGGCTCGCCATAATCGACCTGGGCGCGACGACAATGATAGCTGTGGGACACGGAGCCGTAGTTCACGGCCATCCGGCGGCCACAGCGGCCGCAGATGACCACGCCGGTCAGCAAGGCAAGCCCCTCCCGCGGGGCGCCGCGGCCCTTATTGGCGAAGTTGTAGAGGTTGTCCCGCAGCGACCGGCGATTGGCGAGGTAGGCGTCGTAGGTCAGATAGCCTGGGTAGACGTCGGGCACCACGATGTCCCACTCGGTCAAGGCGACCCGGTGATCGATCACCGCCGGCGGATCCCCGGGCACGGCTTGGCGCCGCCGCCGGCCGTAGACGAAGACACCGGCGTAGGCCGGATTGGTGAGGATCTGCTGGATCATCTGGTAGGTCGGCCGCACCCAGGTGATGCTGCCGGCGGTGGCGCCGGTCTGCGCACAACGCGGCAGGGACAGCCGGTTTTCCAGGAAATGGCGATGGACGCCCCGCGCGCAGCGCAGCACGGAGAAGCGCTCGAACACTGTGGCGATCGCCAGACGGACGGCGTCGTCCGGGTCTTGCACGACGACCCCGTCGGGCCGTCGTCGGAAGCCGACCGGCAGGCGTAGGGCCAATTCACCACGGCGCGCTTTGTTCAGCAGGTTGCCCCGCATGCGGCCACGCAGGATGTGCAGTTCCGCCGCGAACAGGGTGCCCTTGACGCCCAGCAGGAGCAGATCGTTGGGATCCCGCGCGTCGTAAACGCCATCCTCGTCGGCGATGAGGGTGCGGAAGACGCCGCACAGCTCGATGACGCGATGCCAGTCGCTGTTGCACCGGGACAGGCGTGACACCTCGGTGACGAGGATGATGCCGACCTCGCCCAGGCCGATGGCGGCGACCAGCTTCTGAAAGCCGGTCCGCTGACGGCTGCTGGCGCCGGACAGGCCAAGATCCTCGTCAATGACCCGGACCTGGGAAGGCGCCCAACCCATCTGCCGGGCGCGCTCGGCCAGTTGGTATTGGCGACGGGTGCTCTCCTGGTTGGTCTGCACCTGCTTGGGCGTGGACTGGCGGATGTAGACGATCGCCTGCAGCCGCTGATGACGAGGGTCGATCTTGGGCGAGAGGGTCATGGCGCGTCTCCTTGCGGGCCATCCGGCCCGTCAGCCGACGCCGCAACAGATCGCTCCACAGCGCGACCATCGGCCTCTGCGCCTCCGGCGGCAGAATGCTCCACAAGATCGGGGTCGGGGTTGGCATGGCGAGCCTCCGCGGGCGGGGATGTGCGGCAGGCTTCGACCAACCTGACGAGGGCGCGCAGGCTTCCAGGCGTGAAGCGCAGAACCGGCATGACGGGTTCCTCGACACGGGCGGCTTCGGTCCACGCCAGCGGCATCATCTGCCGGTGGCCATCCTCCCCTTCGACGACCAGATCCGTACCGTCGTCGCGGCGCAGCCGCCGCACCACTCGAACAACCCGCCCCAGCCACGGATGGTGCGGCGCGTTCACCCGAATCCATTGGACCTGAGCGGAATCGTCTGACGCAGTTTGTTGGCCGATGTAGCGCCCGTTACGAGCGCGGCGCCATGATCCTGACCTCCAACCGCGGCTTTTCCGAATGGGGCGACGTCTTCGGCGGCACCGTCGTCGCCTCGGCGCTGCTGGATCGCCTGCTTCACCACGCCGTCGTCGTCCAGATCGAAGGCGCCAGTTACCGCTTGCGCCGCCACGCCGAGTTGATCCCGGAAAACACCCGAATCCGCCCGATCAACACCCCGCCACCGGCGCCGCGTCGCCGGGGCCGACCACCGAAAGCGAGGCCCGCCGACCCCGAAACCAATCCATAAGCACACGAACCGTCTGGGGATTCTTCGCCCGCCCGAACTGAGGAAATGTCATCCGGCCTTTACAGCCCGGCGTGCCGCATCAATTGTGCCAGTTCCATTCCCTGCGCGAGGCGGCGCGCCCCCTCTTCGAGGCCGACCGCCACGCCAAGAAGGAACTCAAGAAAACCGTGCGCGGCGTGCGGCCGATCGAGCGCCGGACCGAAGGGCACGAGGACGGTGGTGCGCCGCCGTGCGCTCGGCACTCACCGACGACGCCCGCCCGCCGCTGGCCGCCCCCGGCCTGAAACTGAAGGGCCGCTTGGAGGCGATTGCCCACAGTCTCGACCGGGTCGAGCAAAAAGGGGGCTGAGCCGGCCGTTGCGACGGCCGCGCGCCCTGCTTCGGCGCGGCCTGAAGCGCACCGCGGCGCTGTGGCCGGACGTCCGCGAAACCCACCGTTGGCTGCACGCGGCGGCCCACATCCTGGCCAACGCCGCCGGCCATCCCGCCGCCGTGGTGCAGGCGCGCTACGACCGCTTGATCGCGGCGTGGAGCACGCGGCGCGACCGCGCGGGCGCCCTGACCGCGGCGGTCGATCACGTCGTGAAGGTCACCGCCGGCTATCGGCCCGGTCTGTTCCAATGCTACGCCGTGCCCGACCTGCCGCGCACCGACAACGACCTCGAACATCTGTTCGGCAGCCATCGCCACCATGAGCGCCGCGCCACCGGGCGAAAGGTCGCCTCGCCGTCCTTGGTGCTGCGCGGCTCCGTGCGCATCGTCGCCGCCACGGCGACCCGCATCGCCCCCTTCACCGCCCGCGATCTCGCCACCGACCACGCGCGATGGCTCAAGATCAGAGGAGCCCTGGACATGCGGCGCCAAGCCCGAGTGTCCCGGACGCGCTTTCGTCGCGACCAGGTCACCTACCTCGCTGACCTCGAAGCCCGAGCCTGACAGCAAGCTTTGCCGATCTAGAAAAAATGCCCGGACCTTGCAGTCCGGGCGTTCAGTGGGGTGTATCGCGTCCGAATGAGGGGACGCCCCTTCACCCGTTGGCCACGAGCCGCTCGGCTGGCGGGGCCTCTGGGATGGCTTGCGAGACGTAGCCTTCCCTGTGGATCAGCTCGTCCCGCGCGCCCAGCGCCTTGGCGGCGTGGGCGCAGTCTTCGACGAAGGCGGGGCTGCCGGCGATGAACACGCTGTGCGCTGACAGATCCTTGAACAGGGTGGGCAGGACGACCGGGATGCGCCCGCGCAGTCCTTCTCTACTAGGGCGGTCCTGCGGCTCGCGGGTCAGCGTGGTCAGGAACTTGAAGTTCCGGTGCTTGGCCTGCCAGTAGGCCATCAGGCCGCAGTCGTAGACGTCGTCGTCGGTGCAAGCGGAGAACAGCAGCGTCACCGGCTGACGGTAGCCACGCCGAAGCGCGGCGTCGGCCAGTGCCAGGATGGGCGCGAGGCCGGAGCCGGCGGCCATGCACAGAACCGGCGTGTCCACCGACGGATCGCCGATGAAGGTGCCATAGGGGCCGGACAGCTTCACCATGTCCCCGCCTTTCAGCGTATCGTGGACCCACATGCTCGTCACCCCACCCTCGGCGCGGGTGATCTGCAGGACGATCTCCCCATCGGCGCGCGGTGCGTTGGCGATGGAGTAGCAGCGCGGCGGGATGCCGGCGGACTCGTCGCCCAGCATCACGTATTGGCCGGGCCAATAGCGCAGCGGCTGGCCCAACGGGCGCAGGAGAAGCTCCACGATGCGCGGTGTGCGCTGGATGCGGTCGGTGACAATGAACAGCACGTTTTCGCGCGGCGGGAACAGCTTGGGCTTCGCGTCGGCGGTGCCGTACTCGATGACCAGTTCCTCGGAGATGGGCTTGGCCATGCACATCAGGCCGTACCCGTCCTTCCGCTCGGCCTGGGACAGCGCCATGTCCAGCACCATGCCCTGGTCGAATTGGCCGCTCAGCACCTTGACCTTGCATTCCCCGCAGGCTCCGGCGCGGCAGTTGTTGGGCAGGGCGTAGCCGGCCTGCTCCAGCGCCGAAAGCACGGTCTCGCCCTCGCGGCACTCGACTTCGCGGCCCGAGGGATGGAGGCGGATGCGGCTCACGGGCGAGTCCTCCCTAGACTCTTGGATGATTCTTGTTCGGAAGATACGGCCGGCGAGAGCGGAGCCCTGCCGGCCGTGCGTCAGTTCGTGCCGATACGCTGAGAACGCTTAGAAGACGGGAATGATCTCGTCCATATCGACGTCGCGGACTTCCTCGCCGGTGATGCCGACCTCGGGGATCGCCGGGAAGGGAATGTTGTAGCGGTCGAGAACGCCCTTCAGGTTCAGCATTGCGTTGCGCCAGTTTTCCTTCTTCGCCTCGTAGGTCGGGATGTGGAAGCCGGCCTTGCGGGCGACCTCCTCGGCCTCGCGCTGGGTGGCGATGAAGTCGTCCGGCAGGTCCCAGAACTGCGGCGGCGGCTCGAACAGCACGGCCGACAGGAACAGGTAGCCGGCGCGGATCTGCTTGGTGATGATGGCGCGGTCCTCGACCTCCAGATGCGGATAGTCGCGCTCCATCACCGACATGCAGATCGCCATGTGGCGGCCTTCGTCGCGGCCGATGTTGCGGAAGGCCTCCTTGAAGACCGGCTCGGTGCAGCCCGCCGCCATCTGGTGGAAGATGGTCGCCGCCGCGATCTCGCCCATCAGGAAGGAACTGAAGAGGACGGCCAGCGAGTATTTCGGCACCGCCTTCTTGTAGCCGTCCCAGTAGCGGCCGCCGTTGTAGTAGAGCCATTGGGCGTTGCGCTGCAACCGCTTGCCGAGCTCGGTCTTCGGCACGTAGGTCAGCGGGCTGGTGGCCTCCAGCAGCTTGGTGATGGCCAGGCCGCACATCTGCTCATGGTTCTGCTCGTCACGGGTGACGGAGAAGAAGCAGCGGCGGACGGGATCTTCCTCGTGGACCTCGTAGGTCTTGATCAGAGCGTGGGCGAAAACCGGCGGGGCCGACGCGTCGAACACCGACAGGATCGTCCACCAGTAGGCGATCGCCTCGCGCTCCTCCCACGAATACTTCGACACGTCGAAGCTGTCCCACGGCAGCTTGGCCGGGTCCCAGTTCTCGCGCTGCGCCGAGTTCCACACCTCTTCCAGCTTCTTGGTGTGGGATTCCCAGGACAGCGGATAGACGTTGGGTTGCGGCGTGTCCGGCGGGAACTCCATGGTGTTCGCGATCGGGGTGTAATCCTTGGCCATCCGGCATTTCCTCCTGAGGTTTTGCGGGCCGGGCCGTTCTTTCTTGTGTGCCCGGTTCATGCGCATGGAGCGCGGCAGCGGCGCTCCGTATGCTCAATAACGTGACACAGTGATTTGCGATCATCAACAGGAATCTGTATCGCTTTCGCGGTGGGGTGAGGATCGCACTAAGTCACTGTCATCTTAATGAGTTTTGGCATGCATGAGCGTTTCGCGGCGCGTAGCGATGCGAATGATCTCCATAATCAGAGTTGGGTGTATCGCTTTTTTTCGGAGGAGTTACCCGACCGCGCCGTGCTGGGGCAGTGCGCGGATGCCGTCCGGCTCGCCGTCCAGCAGGCCGCCGAAACGGGCGTTGAAGGCGGGTTGCGCCTCGGGCAAGGGGCCGTTGGCGGTGGTCAGGGCGGACATCAGGAAGGATTCCGCCGGCTGGCGGACGAGGCGATAGATGTTGCGCGTCAGCATGCGCGCCTCCTGCCCCGACCAGTCCGGCGGCAGCAGATCGGGCGGCAGCATCGGGTCGCGCAACAGGATGCGGCGGAAGTCGTGGATCATCAGCGTTCGCAGCACGCAGCACAGACGCGGATCGGGCGAATCGGCGGAATCCAGCGCCTGCCACACCGGGCGGAAGCGATCCAGGAAGCCGGCGTAGTCGCGTTCCAACTGATCGACGTCCCAGAATCCGCGCACCAGTTCGCGCAAGGGGCCGTAGCCGGACGCACGGTCGTGCGTCGCCTTCATGTGCACGACCTTATCGGCGATGCCCAGTTCGGCGAGCAGGCGGCGCATCGCCGCCTCGTCGCAGTTGGGGTGGGCGAAGACGTTGTTGGCGGCGGCGCCGAAACCCTGCCAGACCAGTTCCCGCCGCAGCTTCTCGCGCGTCTCGACGTCGAGCGCGTTGGGCGCGACCAGCAGCAGGTGCCAGCCCCGATCCCAGCCGCGCACCAGCGGCGCGTAGATGCGCCGCTCCGCCGCGGCGAAACGCTCGTGTCCGCTTTCGGTGACGCGGTAGAAGCTGCGCCGGCCGATCTGGGTATTGGTCAGCCAGTCGTCCTTGCACAGCCGGAAGACCGAGGTGCGGACGATGCGCTCGCTGAGCCCGAAATGCGCCATCAGGTCGATCAGGCTGCCCAGCCAGGCAGAGCCGCCGTGCGGCAGGATCGCATCGCCGTAGACCGTGATGATGAGCGACTTGGCCCGCGGGGCGATGGTTTCGATCAGCGGGGCGACCAGATCTTCGGGGCGGCGCGGACGGGGCATGGTGAGGGTCTCTTCCGATTGGCGGGCGGGGCTAAGCGCATCGGCGTGATACCGACTTTATACAGGATATGCCTCCTGTCTGGCTATACGGGCCGCGTCGCGGCGGTTCCTCGAACGCCAATTTTAATCCATTGAGGAAAAACGAAGATTTTCTTTCATCCTTGCCGGTTCCGACATTAGAGAAGACCGAATTTCCGTTTGACAAGCATCAATGTGATACACTACCGTCCATTCAACAATACAGTTTGTGTCATAACGTCGACACCTCCCGCGAGCCCGAAAAACGCGGCCGCCGATGGGGTGAACCGGCGAGGACGGAGGAAACATGCCCACGACGCGGAAGACCTACGACAAGGGGGATTCGCTTCCCGACGACTATCGGAAGGCGCTGCTGCATCTGATGTCGTTCCAGGGGGATTCCGAATACGCCGGCGCCCAGCGCGTGGCGGAAAACATGCGCTTCGCCCCCCGGCCGGAGGAAGCCTACCGCCTCTCCAAGAAAGTCATGGAGGAGATGGGCCACGCCTACTACGTCTGGAATCTGATGCAGGATCTGGGCGTGGACGTGGACGCGCGGCTGCAGGAACTGGTCGCCCATCCGGACGATCCCGACCCCGGCAAGGTCAACGTCATCAACGGCTTCCGCCGGCAGAACTGGGAGCGGTTCTTCGACGGATGGACCGACGTGGCGCTGTTCTCCACGGTGGTGACGCCCGCCGCCGTCGCCTTCCTCGGCCAGTACCGCGACTGTTCCTACCTGCCGTGGGCGCGGGTCAACGCCCGCATCCACAAGGAGGAGTTCGGCCACCTCGCCTTCGGCGTCTGGGCGGCCAAGCGCGTGCTGGAATTCGGCGGCGACGCCGCGCGGGAGGACATGGCGGCCCGCATTCCGAAGTTCATGCGCATGGGCCTGGGCTTCTTCGGCCGCCCGTCGCTCGGCGAGGCTCGCTCCGCGAACTTCGAACTGTATTACGAGTATGGGCTGAAGGTGAAGAAGCCGGAGGAATTGCAGGCGGAGTACCTGCAACTGCTCGAAGACCGGCTTCGGGAAGTCGGGATTCCAATGCCCACCGGCGTAGATCCGGATTATGATATGCGCGTCAGTTACGAGGCCACCGACGTCCCGGCCCACGCCGTGGCCTGACGGTGCCCGCCCGGCGCGACGGAAAAATCCGCGCGCCGGCTTTTGCGCTCTGGATCCAGCTTTGGTCAGCATGGCTTTGGTCAGCATGGGGGAGGAAACCATGGCCCACACGCACGCGACGCCCGACCGCCTGCTGTCCGCCGGCCGGCGGGTGCTGGCCCGTTTCGGGTCCAGGACGCTCGATCACCTACCCACCGACGAGTTCATCAACTGGGTGGCTCTGTGGGACGAACTGCGCGGTGATTTCGCCACGCAGGCGCTGCCCCACGTGCCGGCCTTCGACGACCTGTCCCCGGCGGCGCGGGAAGCGGCGCGGGCCTATATCCGCCAGCGGCTGATCAGCGACGTGACGCTGGGCCGGTGCGAGGAACTGCACCGCGACCTCTTCGCGCGCGGCATCTGCACCAATGGGGTGGAAGCGTACGCCGTCGCACGCGACGCCTACGAGGACAGCGTGGAGGCCTTCGGCGCCGCGCGTTTGCGGCTGGCCGGACTTCTCATTCCGCACTGAGACGCACGGGTCGGGCCGCAGCCTGGTGCGGTCCGATGCCGCTTGCCTAAATTATTACTGGTGAAATAATTTCGTTTGAAACATTATGGTTGTCGAACCGCCGACTGAACAGGCGATCCAAATGGGAGAGAAACGTATGGGAAAGCGCTTGCTGCACAAGGCCGCCGCTGCGGCCGCGGTCCTCGGGACCGTTACCTTCGGCATGATGGCCGGTACGGCTGTCGCCGCCGAGCCGATCAAGGTTGGTTCCTTCCTTTCCGCGACCGGTCCGGCCTCCTTCCTGGGCGAGCCGGAAAAGCGCGTGCTGGAGCTGTATGTTGACCGGATCAACAAGGCCGGCGGCGTCGATGGGCGCCCGATACAGCTGTTCCTCTACGACGACGGCGGTGCGGCGGACAAGGCGGCCTCCTTCACCAAGCGCCTGATCGAAAGCGACAAGGTGGACGTGATCGTCGGCGGCACCACCACCGCCGCCACCATGGCCGCCGTCCCGCTGGTGGAGCGCGGCGAAGTGCCCTTCATTTCGCTGGCCGGCGCGGTCGTGATCGTGGACCCGGTGAAGAAGTGGGTGTTCAAGACCCCGCACACTGACCGCATGGCCGCCGACAAGGTCATGGAGGACCTGAAGAAGCGCAAGCTGACCAGGCTGGCGCTGGTGTCGGAGGATTCCGGCTTCGGCAAGTCCGGCCGTGACGAGACGCTGAAGGCCGCCAAGGCGAGTGGGATCGAGATCGTCGCCGACGAAACCTACGGCGCCAAGGACACCGACGTCACCGCGCAGCTCACCAAGATCAAGAGCAACCCGAACGCCCAGGCCGTGCTGGTCTTCGGCCTCGGCCAGGGACCGGCGGTGGTGACCAAGAACTACCGCCAGTTGGGCATCAACCTGCCGCTCTATCAGGCGCACGGCGTCGCGTCGAAGGAATACATCCGTCTCGCCGGCGGTGCCGCCGAGGGCGTGCGTCTGCCGGCGGCCGGTCTGGTCGTCGCCAACCAACTGTCCGACAGCGACCCGCAAAAGAAGGTCGTGACCGAATTCACCAAGGTCTACGAGGACAGCTTCAAGTCGGAGGTTTCGACCTTCGCCGGCCACGCCTACGACGGTCTGATGATCGCGCTGGACGCGGTGAAGCGCGCGGGCGGTACCGACAAGGCCAAGCTGCGCGACGCCATCGAGCAGACCGCGGGCTATGTCGGCACCGGCGGCGTCGTGAACATGACCGCCAAGGACCACATGGGCCTGGGCCTCGACGCCTTCCACATGGTGGAGATCAAGCAGGGCGACTGGACGCTGGTGAAGTAAGGCCGTTCTCCCCTCTCCCGCCCCCAGCGGGAGAGGGTGGCCCGAAGGGCCTCTCGCGCCGGCCTTGGCCAGCGCTGACGGCGTCAGGCGGATGCCCGAAGGCATCCGCCGGGAGGCGCGCGAGGAGATGAAGGCGGCACGGGAGGAAACCAGAAGAATGTTCGCCGAATTCCTGCAATACCTGTTGTCGGGGCTGACGATCGGCGCGATCTACGCGCTGGCCGGGCTCGGCTTCTCGATCATCTACAACGCCAGCCACGTCATCAACTTCGCCCAGGGCGAATTCATCATGATCGGTGGCATGGCCGCCGCGACCCTGACCGCCTCGGGCGTGCCGCTGCCGCTCGCCATCCTGATGGGCTGCGGCGGGGCGATGATCGTCGGCGTGCTGGTCGCCAAGTTCACGGTGGAGCGGGCGCGCAACGCCTCGGTCGCGACGCTCATCATCATCACCATCGGCGCCTCCATCTTCCTGCGCGGTCTGGCGGAGGTGGTGTGGGGCAAGGACTTCAAGCGGCTGGACGCCTTCTCGGGCGAGACTCCGATCAACATCATGGGCGCATCGATGCAGCCGCAGTCGCTGTGGGTCATCGGCTGCGCAGCCGTGCTGATCGTCGCCATTGCCGTCTTCTTCAACAGGACGCTGGCCGGCAAGGCGATGCTCGCCACCTCGCACAACCGGCTGGCCGCACAATTGGTCGGCATCAACGTGAAGCGGGTCGTGCTGATCTCCTTCGCGCTGTCGGCGGCACTGGGCGCCATCGGCGGTTCGGTCGTGGCGCCGATCACCTTCTCCTACACGGAGATGGGCATCATGCTGGGGCTGAAGGGCTTCACGGCGGCGGTGCTGGGCGGCCTCGGCAACGGGCCGGGCGCGGTCGCGGGCGGCCTGATCGTCGGCGTCGCCGAGGCGCTGGGCGCCGGCTACATCTCGTCGGCCTACAAGGACGCCGTCGCCTTCGTCATCATCCTTCTGGTGCTGCTGTTCATGCCGAGCGGTCTGTTCGGCAAGCGCGGCACCGAGCGCGTGTGAGGAGACGTACACCGCCATGGTCCAAATCGCCGCCACGCGCACGACCGCATCGCCGCCGATCAACACGCGGCTGATCAGCCTTGCGGTGCTGGCCGCCGTCATCGCCACGCTGCCGCTTGCGCTGACCAACAACTTCTATCTCGACATCGCCATCCTGGCCGGCTTCAACGCCATCGTCTGCGTCGGGCTGAACCTGCTGATCGGCTATGCCGGGCAGATCAGCCTGGGACACGCGGGCTTCTTCGGCATCGGGGCGTACGTGTCGGGCATCCTGGTCACGACGTACGGCTGGCCGCCCATCGCGGCGCTGCTGGTCGGCGCCGTGTCCGTGGGCATCCTCGCCTTTCTGCTCGCCAAGCCGATTCTGCGGCTGAAGGGCCACTATCTGGCGATGGCGACGCTGGGCATCGGCATCATCGTGTCCATCGTGCTGCGCACCGAGACCGGCCTGACCGGCGGGCCGGACGGCATGATGGTGGACAGCTTCAAGATCTTCGGGCTGGAGCTGTACGGCGAGAAGAACTGGTACTGGGTGGTCGGCGCGATGCTGTTCATCGCCGTGTGGCTGAGCCTGAACCTGATCGACAGCCCGGTCGGCCGCGCGCTGCGCGCGGTGCACGGGTCGGAGGTGGCCGCCGAGGTCGTCGGCGTGGACACCACCCGCTACAAGGTCATGGTCTTCGTCGTGTCGGCCGTGTTCGCCAGCGTGGCGGGCAGCCTGTTCGCCCACTACACGGGACTGATCACGCCGGCCAAGGCCGATTTCTTCAAGTCCATCGAGCTGGTCACCATGGTGGTGTTCGGCGGCATGGCCTCGACCTTCGGGGCGGTGATCGGCGCCGTCGTGCTGACGGTGCTGCCGCAGGCGCTGACCGTGTTCCAGGACTACTCGCAGATCGTGCTGGGGGCGATCCTGATGTTCACCATGGTCTTCATGCCCAAGGGCCTGCTGCCCACGATCGAGGGGCTGATCGCCCAGCGGAGGCGGGCATGACGATGCTCGCCAACGCCCCCATCCCGC
>JAEYPE010000008.1 GCA_023411035.1 Pseudomonadota bacterium | reverse complement strand
TGATCGACATCACGCTGGGCGAAAGCGCCACCGGCGTGAAGAACGTCACCATCAACGAGCCTTACTTCCAGGGGCATTTCCCGTCCCGCCCCGTCATGCCGGGCGTGCTGATCATCGAGGCGATGGCCCAGACCTCCGCCGTGCTGGTGGTCGCCACGCTGGGCAAGGAGTCCGAGGGGAAGCTGGTTTATTTCATGACCGTGGACGAGGCGCGCTTCCGCCGCCCGGTCACGCCCGGCGACACCATCCACATCCATGTTTCCAAGCAGCGCCAGCGCGCCAATGTGTGGAAGTTCAAGGGTGAAGCGAAGGTCAACGGTGTCCTGGTCGCCGAAGCCGTCTATTCCGCCATGATCCTGGACGAGAAATGAGCGTTTCCATTCACCCGACGGCGGTCGTCGATCCGGCCGCCAGGCTGGGCGAAGGCGTTTTCATCGGTCCCTTCTGCGTGGTCGGGCCGGACGTCGAACTGGGCGACCGGGTGCGGCTGACCTCCCACGTGGTGGTCGAAGGCCGCACCAGGATCGGCGCGGACACGGTCATCTTTCCCTTCGCGTCCATCGGCCACCGTCCGCAGGACCTGAAGTTCAAGGGCGAGCCGTCCGAACTGATCATCGGGCGCAACAACCAGATCCGCGAGCACGTCACCATGAGCCCCGGCACCGAGGGCGGCGGCATGGTCACGCGGGTCGGCGACAACGGCCTGTTCATGGTCGGCGTGCACATCGCTCACGACTGCGTCGTCGGCGATCATGCGGTGCTGGCGAACAACGCCACGCTGGCCGGCCATGTGGAACTGGGCGATTTCGTGACCATCGGTGGCCTGTCGGCGGTCCGGCAGTTCGTCCGCATCGGCTCGCACGCCATGATCGGCGGCATGTCCGGCGTGGAAAAGGACGTGATCCCCTATGGCCTCGTCATGGGCGACCGGGCGCGTCTGGCCGGCTTGAATCTCGTCGGGCTGGAGCGCCGCGGTTTCCAGAAGGACGACATCCACGCTCTGCGCGCCGCCTACCGCCTGCTGTTCGGCAACGAAGGCACCTTCGCCGAGCGCATGGAGGAGGTGGGCCGCGATATGGGACAGCAGGCCCTGGTCGCCGACGTGCTGGCCTTCGCCCGGGGGTCACGTTCCCTCTGCCAGCCGCGCGAGGGCTGAGGGGCCTGTTGGCTTCTTCTGTTTTCTTTGGGAAAGTCCCGGCCATGGCGCAGCCTCTTCCCAAGCTCGGCATCCTGGCGGGCGGCGGTACCTTGCCGGCCCGCATTGCCGCCGCGGTGCGCGGCCAGGGGCGCGAGGTCTTCGTGGTGGCCTTCGACGGCCAGACCGACCCCGCCACCGTCGAGGGGCTTCCCCATATGTGGAGCCGCTTCGGTGCGGCGGGCGGCATCATCGCCCGTCTGAAGCAGGAAGGCGTGGGGGATCTGGTCTTCGCCGGTCCGGTGCGGCGGCCCTCCTTTACCGAGCTTCTTCCCGACTGGTACACCACCAAGTTCCTCGCCAAGGTCGGTACCCGCGCGCTGGGCGACGACGGGCTGCTGCGCTCCGTCGCGCGGGAGCTGGAGGGGGAGGGGTTTCGCGTGGTCGGGTTGCACGAACTCCTCGGCGAGCTTTTGACCCCGGCAGGCCCGGTGGGCCGGCTGCGCCCCGACGCCGAGGCTGAACGCGACATTGCCCGCGCCGTCGAAGTCGCCAGCAAGCTCGGGGCGCTGGATGTCGGACAGGGCGCGGTCGTTCAGCAGGGCATCGTGCTCGCCGTGGAGGCCATCGAGGGCACCGACGCCATGCTGGCCCGTTGCGCCGCCCTGGCGCGGCCTGGGCCGGGCGGGGTTCTGGTCAAGGTGAAGAAGCCGCAGCAGGACCGCCGGCTGGACCTTCCCACCATGGGCGTGACGACCGTTGAGAACGCCGCCCGCGCCGGTTTGCGCGGCATCGCGGTGGAGGCCGGCGGCAGCCTTCTGGTGGACCGGGACGCGGTGGCGGAAGCCGCCGACCGGCTGGGCCTGTTCGTGGTCGGCATTGCCGTTCCATCGGAGAACCGGGCGTGAGCGATCCTCTGCTTTTCCTCATCGCCGGGGAGCCTTCCGGCGACGCTCTGGGCGCCCGGCTGATGGCCGCCTGCAAGCGGCTGACCGGCGGGCGGGTGCGCTTTGCCGGCATCGGTGGCGAGAAGATGATCGCGGAAGGGTTGGAAAGCCTGTTTCCCATGGGCGAGCTGACGCTGTTCGGCGTGTTCGAACTGCTGCCCCATCTGCCGAACCTGCTGCGCCGCATGGACCAGACGGTGGCGGAGATCCTGCGGCTGCGGCCCGACGCGGTGGTGGGGATCGACTCGCCGGGCTTCACGGTGCGCGTGTCCAAGCGCGTGAAGGCGCAGGCGCCGGACATTCCGCTGATCCATTACGTGGCGCCCACCGTCTGGGCCTGGAAGCCGAAGCGCGCCGCCAAGTACGCGGCCATCTACGACCATCTGCTGGCGATCCTGCCTTTCGAGCCGCCCTATTTCGAGAAGGAAGGGCTGGCTTGCACCTTTGTCGGCCATTCGGTGGTGGAGAGCGGGGCAGGGCGTGGCGATGCGGCCCGCTTCCGCGAGGCCCACGGGTTGGCCTCCGACGCGCGGATCGTCGCCATTCTGCCGGGCAGCCGGAAGGGGGAGGTTTCGCGCCTGCTGCCCGACTTCCGTGCGACGCTGGAGCGGCTGTTGCCCAGCCATCCGGGGCTGGTCGCCGTGGTGCCGACCGTCGCGACGGTGCGCGACCGTGTGGCGGCGGAGGTGGCGGGCTGGCCGCTGCGCACCATTCTCGTTGAGGGCGACGGGCCGAAATACGACGCCTTCGCAGCGGCGGAGGCCGCGCTGGCGGCGTCCGGAACGGTGGCGCTGGAACTGGCTCTGGCGCGTCTGCCGACGGTGATCGCCTACCGTCTCAATCCGGTTACGGTGGCCTTGTACCGGCGGCTGATCCGGGTCAAATACGTCAATCTGGTCAATCTGATGCTTGACCGCATGCTGGTGCCGGAACTGCTTCAGGAAGACTGCCGGCCCGACCGGCTGGCGTTGGAACTGGGCCGCTTGCTCGACGATCCCGCCGCCCGCGCTGCGCAGGTCGAAGGGGTGGCCGAGGTTGCGCGCTGGCTGGGGCAGGGCGGAACGCCGCCCAGTGAGCGCGCCGCGCGCGTGGTCCTGGACGTGGCCGCCAAAATGCAAGAACCCGCTTGGGAGAAGAGACCATGAGCCAATTCCGCCTGCTGCACACGATGCTCCGGGTCTACGATCTGGAAAAGTCGTTGGACTTCTACACCCGTCTTCTCGGCATGAAGCTGCTGCGCCGCAACGATTATGAGGGCGGGCGCTTTACGCTGGCCTTCGTCGGCTACGGCGATGAGAAGGACACCGCGGTTCTCGAACTGACCCACAATTGGGATCAGGCGGAGCCCTATGACATCGGCACCGCCTACGGCCATATCGCTCTGGGCGTGCCGGACATCTACGCCACCTGCGAGCAACTCGCCAAGGAAGGCGTGAAGATTCCGCGTCCGCCCGGTCCGATGAAGCACGGCACCACCGTGATCGCCTTCATCGAGGACCCGGACGGCTACAAGGTCGAACTGATCGAGACGAAGTAAGGGCCGTCACAGCGTCTTGTAGAAGAGGACGGTGTCGTGAAAGGCGCCGTCCGCTTCCACCGTGTAGCCGGGGATCTGTCCCGCCCGGCGCCAGCCCGTCGCCTCGTAGAAGGGCTCTCCGCTGTCCCCCTTCAGCGTGTCGAGCACCAGCAGGGACCGTCCCAGCCCGCGGGCCGTCTCCTCCAGGGCCTCCATCAGCCGCCGCGCGACACCGTTCCGCCGATGGCGCGCGAAGACCAGCAGTTTCTGCACTTCGGCGCGGTGCGTGCCGTTCGGCTTGGTGCAGAGCGACAACTGCACACTTCCCAGCAGTTCCCCCTCCGGCCCACGCGCGATCAGCAGGCGATGGGCGCCGCCGGACAGCAGCCCGGCCACCCCATCCCAGAAAGCCCGCTTCCAATGCGGCGCCAGAGGGGCGTGATAGCCGACCGACGCGCCGCTGTTCACCACGTCCTCCAAGAGAGCTTCCAGGTCCGCCCTCAGGCCGTCGTCGACGAGGTCGGAAATGTGTGTGATCGAAGAAATCGTCGTCATGGGCTTCGCCGTGATGAGCCGGTCCATGCCTCAAAGCCTGCCCGCCGCTTCAACGGCCCGCAATTGACTTCGCAAGGGATGGGTGTGAGGATTCCTCACACTGAACAGCCTTCAGCATCGCCGATGCCGCGCCTTCCTTTCACCGCCCTGGCCGCCTTTGAGGCGGCGTCCCGCCACGGCAGCATGACCCGCGCGGCGGACGAGCTTGGGTTGACGCACGGGGCGGTCAGCCGGCAGGTGGGGGATCTGGAAAGGCGCCTGAAGGTCAGGCTGTTCGACCGCACGCCGCAGGGACTTCACCTGACCGATGCCGGCCGTGACCTCGCGCAGGCTTGCACCGCCGGGTTCGGTCGTCTTCAGGAAAGCTGGGATCGTATCGCCGGAAGTGGGCCGGAACGGCTGCGCGTGGCCGCGCCGCGAACCTGGGCGGCTCTGTGGCTCGTGCCGCGGCTGGGGCGCTTTCTCGCCGGATGGCCGGATCTGTGCCTGGATATCGAGGGCGGAAACACCGACCGCGCGGCGGAGGCCGAGGCGGGCTGGGCGGTCATCCGCTACGTGCGCGGGGGAGATCCCGGCCCGGATGGGGCGCTTTTGTCGGAGGAGCCACTGTTTCCGGTCTGTGCGCCGTCTCTGGCCGAGCGTTTGACCGGCCCGGAGGATCTGCGCCGCCAGACGCTTCTGCATTATCGGGCGTCCCCGGATTGGAGCCTTTGGCGGGCCGCCACCGGGGCGGAGTTGGACGGGGCGCGCAGCCTGAGCTTTTCGGAATCGGTGATGGTCATCCAGGCGGCCATAGCCGGGCAGGGTGTCGCTCTGGGGCGCCCGTCGCTGGTGCTGGGGGCGTTGGAGGCCGGACGGCTCGTCAGCCCCTTTGGACCCGCGGTACCCTGCGGCGACCGCTATGTGCTTACGGCTCCCGCGGAGGGGAGGGGGCGCCGCGTGCTCCGCGCGTTCCGACATTGGCTTCTGGAGGAGGCTGCCGGAGACCACGCGCGGTTGATGCGGTTGGGAGTGCCTGTTCTCGGTAGTGGCGCTGGTCTCTAATCCGATTTTGTGGTTGTATCCGTCATCGGATGTATTTGGAGCGGAGACACGCTGCCATGCTGCGCCTTTACGACAATCTCTCTTCCGGAAACGGCTACAAGTGCCGGCTGCTGCTTCACAAGCTCGGCATCCCCTATGAACGGGTGGAACTGGACATCGACCGGGCGGAAACCCGCACCCCGGAGTTCCTGGTCAAGAATCCGAACGGACGCATCCCGACGCTGCAATTGGAAGACGGAAGCTACCTGCCCGAATCCAATGCGATCCTCTGGTATCTGGCGGAGGGCACGCCCTATCTGCCCGACGATCGGGAGGGACGTGCGCGGGTCTTGCAATGGATGTTCTTCGAGCAGTACAGCCACGAACCGAACGTCGCGACCGTGCGTTTCTGGATCACCCACCATGTGGAAATGACGGAGGAGCGCAAGCTGGGGCTGGTGACCAAGCGCCGGCTCGGCTATGACGCGCTGGGCGTCATGGAAGGGCATCTGGCGGAGCGCCGCTTCTTCGTGGGCGACCGCTTCAGCATCGCGGACATTGCGCTGTACGCCTACACCCATGTGGCGGAAGAGGGTGGGTTCGACCTGTCGGGCTATCCGGCCGTGCGGGCATGGATGGACCATGTGGCGGCGGAAGGGCCGCACATTCCCATTACCCAGGGCTAATTGTCAGATCAGCACCACCGCTGCGATCATCGCCAAAATCACCGCATAAAAGACGATGCGGCGCAGCCGCTGCGACAGCGGCGGCTTGTTGTCGTTCGCGGCCGGCAGGCCCAGGCGGGCCCGCCGTGCCGGAACGATGAACGCAGCCGGGCTGCGGGCGGCTCCGTCGGAGCCGCCCATCCCGATGTGCGCTGTTGGCCGGTTAGCCACGCTCGGCCAGCGGGATGAAGGCCCGCTTGGTCTCGCCGGTGTAGAGCTGACGCGGACGGCCGATCTTCTGGACCGGGTCCTCGATCATTTCCTTCCACTGGGAGATCCAGCCGACGGTGCGGGCCACGGCGAACAGCACGGTGAACATGCTGGTCGGGAAGCCCATCGCCTTCAGGATGATGCCCGAGTAGAAGTCGACGTTCGGGTACAGCTTCTTCTCGACGAAGTACGGGTCCTCGAGGGCGATCTTCTCCAGCTCCATGGCGATGTCGAGGAGCGGCTCGTCCTTGATGCCCAGCTCGGCCAGCACCTCATGGCAGGTCTTGCGCATGACCTGGGCGCGCGGGTCGTAGTTCTTGTAGACCCGGTGACCGAAGCCCATCAGGCGGAAGTTGTCGTTCTTGTCCTTGGCGCGGCGGACGATCTCCGGAATGCGATCGACGGAGCCGATCTCCTCCAGCATCTTCAGCACGGCCTCGTTGGCGCCGCCATGGGCCGGACCCCACAGGGAGGCGATGCCGGCGGCGATGCAGGCGAACGGGTTGGCGCCCGACGAACCGGCCAGACGGACGGTCGAGGTCGACGCGGTCTGCTCGTGGGCGGCGTGCAGGATGAAGATCTTGTCCATGGCCTTGGACAGGACCGGGTTGACCTTGTACGGCTCGCAGGGCGTGCCGAAGGTCATGTAGAGGAAGTTCTCGGCATACGACAGGTCGTTGCGCGGGTACATGAACGGCTGGCCGACCGAGTACTTGTAGGCCATCGCGGCGATCGCCGGGATCTTGGCGATCAGGCGGTGCGCGGCGATCTTGCGCTGCACCGGATCTTCGATGTCCGTCGAATCATGGTAGAAGGCCGACAGGGCGCCGGTCACGCCGCAGAGAACCGCCATCGGGTGCGCGTCGCGGCGGAAGCCGCTGTAGAAGCGGGTCAGCTGCTCATGCACCATCGAGTGGCTGCGCAGGATGCCCTCGAACTCTTCCTTCTCGGCGGCGTTCGGCAGATGGTTGTTGAGGAGGAGGAAGCAGACCTCCGGGAAGGTCGCGTGCTCGGCCAGGTCGTCGATGGCGTAACCGCGGTGCAGCAGGACACCCTCATCACCGTCGATGTAGGTGATCTGAGATTCGCAGCTGCCCGTCGAGGTGAAGCCCGGATCGTAGGTGAAACAACCCGTCTCGGCGTAGAGCTTGCGGATGTCGATCACATCCGGACCGGTGGTTCCCTTCAGCACGGGCAGGGTGACCTGCTTGCCGGTCCGGTTGTCGGTCAGGGTGAAGGTATCGGCCTTGTCCGCGGTTTGGGTCATCTCGGCACGTCCTTATCTATTAGGGTTGGGGCTTAACGCCCTTTTCGAATCGGCGCAGCATAGTTCTATGCCGGGCGGATATCAACGCACGGAAGTTATCCTCGTGCTGCAACTGCGGCATCGTTCATCCGGGCCAGCGTCTCCGCGCGCCCCAAAAGTTCCGCGACCTCGAAGATCGGCGGCGACACGGTGGAACCGGTCAGGGCGGCGCGCAGAGGCTGGGCGATCTTGCCCAGTTTCTCCCCACGTTCCTCCGCGAAACGGCGCACCAGCGCCTCCAGGGCGGCGGCGGTGAAGTCCGTTTCCGCCGCGAACCGGGCGGCGAGGTCGGTCAGAATGCCGCAGCCCTTTTCGTCCAGCAGCGCGGCGGCCTTCTCATCCATCGGCAGCGGGCGGGCGGCGACGTAGAAACGGGCGCTCTGCGCCAGATCGACGACGGTGCGGGCGCGCTGCTTCAGTCCGTTCATGGCGCGGGTCAGCAGAGCGCGTTCCGAATCGGTGAGGGCGCGGCCAAGCTCGGCCTCCAGCCGCGGAGCGGCCAGACCCACCAGACGGGCGTCGTCGGCCTGCCGCATGTAGTGGGCGTTCAGGTTCTCCAGCTTGGCGAAATCGAAGCGAGAGGGGGAGCGCCCGATGCCCTCCAGGTTGAACCACTCCACGGCCTGCTCGGTCGAAATGATCTCGTCGTCGCCGTGCGCCCAGCCGAGCCGCAGCAGATAGTTGCGGATCGCCTCCGGCAGGTAGCCCATGTCGCGGTAGGCGTCCACGCCCAGCGCGCCGTGGCGCTTGGACAGCTTGGCGCCGTCCGGCCCGTGGATCAGCGGGATGTGGCCGAACTCCGGCAGGTCCCAGCCCATGGCGTTGTAGATCTGGATCTGGCGGAAGGTGTTGGTCAGGTGATCGTCGCCGCGGATGACGTGGGTCACGCCCATGTCATGGTCGTCCACCACCACGGCCAGCAGATAGGTCGGGGTGCCGTCGGCGCGCAGCAGGATCAGGTCGTCGAGCTGGGCGTTCTGCACCCGCACCTCGCCCTGCACATGGTCCCTCAGAACCGTCTCGCCCTCCTGCGGGGCCTTCAGGCGGATCACCGGCTTCACACCCTCGGGCGCCTCCGACGGATCGCGGTCGCGCCAGCGCCCGTCATAGCGGATCGGCTGGCCCGCCGCCTTCTGCGCGGCGCGCATCTCCTCCAGTTCCTCGGGGCTGGCGTAGCAATAATAGGCCCGGCCCGCCGCCAGCATCTGCTGCGCCACTTCGGCGTGGCGGTCCTTGCGGGCGAACTGGCTCACCGCATCCCCGTCCCAGTCGAGGCCGAGCCAGGACAGCCCGTCGAGGATGGCGTCCACCGCGGCGTCCGTCGAGCGTTGACGGTCGGTGTCCTCGATGCGCAACAGGTACGTGCCGCCGGTGTGGCGGGCATACAGCCAGTTGAACAGCGCGGTGCGGGCGCCGCCGATGTGAAGAAAGCCGGTGGGCGACGGGGCGAATCGGGTGACGACGGTCATGGGTGGCTCAATTCCGGGTTCGGCACTGGTACAGTGGTGCGGTGGTGTAACACATTAACGGCGCCAGGGGCATTTGCCTTGCGCGCATAGGCGACAGTATGGCCCACGGGGTTGATGAGGGCATAGCCGGGACCCTGGCCGCGGAGAGGGAACGCTGGGCGCTATGGTTCCCGGTGGGGACCGGGGCGGGGGTGGCGCTCTATTTCGGCCTGCCGATGGAGCCGCCGGCCTGGCTGGGGCCGGGCGTCATTGCGGGATGCCTGCCTCTGCTGTGGCTGGCGCGGCGGCATCTGGCGCCGGTCATCCTTCTGCTTGGGTTGCTGAGCGTGACGCTGGGCTTCGCGGCGGCGCAACTCCACACTGCAGCCGCAGCGGCGCCCATGCTGACGCGGGAGCTTGGGCCGGTGCACCTGACCGGGCGGGTGCTGGCGGTCGAGCGGCAGCCCACGGGCGCGCGGCTGATGATCGGCGAACTGGTGGTGGACCGCCTGCCGCCGGAGGCGACTCCGGCGCGGGCGCGGCTGCATCTGCCGGCCAAGGTGACGCCGCCGGAGGCCGGGACGGTGGTCCGGCTGCGCGCCATGCTCCACCCGCCGGCCTCCCCGGCGGAGCCCGGCGCATTCGACTTGCAGCGTCGCGCCTATTTCGAGGGGTTCGGCGCGGTCGGTTTCGTCATGGGCGCTCCCGTCGCGCAGGAGGCTCCCCCGCCCAGCGGCTGGCGCCGGGTGACCGTGGCCTTCGAGCAGGCCCGCGCGGCCATTGCCGAGCGGGTGCGCGCCGTGGTGGCCGACCCGGCGGAGGCCAGCGTCACCGCCGCCCTGCTGAACGGCGAGGCCGCGGCAATTCCGGAACCGATGATGGACGCCTTCCGGGACAGCGGTCTGGCCCATCTCCTGTCCATCTCGGGCCTGCATGTGGGCATCGCCGCGGGGATCGTCTTCTGGGTGGTGCGGGCACTCCTGGCGCTCAGCCCGTGGGTGGCGCTGCGCTGGCCGATCAAGAAGATCGCGGCGCTGTGCGGCATTCTATCCGCCATTCTCTACACGCTGCTGGTGGGGGCGCCGCTGCCGACGCTGCGCTCCGTGCTGATGACCGGGCTGGTCATGGGGGCGGTGATCGCCGACCGGTCGCCGATCAGCATGCGGCTGGTCGCCTTCGCCGGGATCGTCACCGTCCTTTACGACCCGGAGGGAATGCTGGGGCCAAGCTTCCAGATGTCCTTCGCGGCGGTGGTCGCCCTGATCGCGGCCTTCGAGTTGGCGACCCCCTGGGCGGTGCGCCGGCGGCGGGAGATGGGCTGGCTCGGGAAGGGGGCGATGACTCTGGGTGGCATCGCTTTCTCCAGCGTCGTGGCGACGGTCGCGACGACGCCCTACGGGCTCTACCATTTCCAGCAGGTCGCCTTTTACGGCGTGCTGTCCAACATGGTGGCGATCCCCGTCACGACGGTCTGGATCATGCCCTTCAGCCTGCTGTCCTACCTGCTGCTTCCCTTCGGGCTGGAGGGGTCGGCGGTGATGGCGATGAACTTGGGTATCCGGCTGGTCATCGCGACGGCGGAGCAGACCGCGGCCCTTCCCGGAGCCACGGCGATCCTGCCGGCCATGCCGGACGCCGCGATCACGGCGGTCACGCTGGGCGGGCTGTGGCTGGCGATCTGGACGGGGCGCTGGCGCTGGCTGGGGCTGGCCGCGGTGGCGGGCGGTCTGCTGGCCCCGGTCTTCGTACAGCGGCCCGACATTCTGGTGTCGGAGGACGGCAAGCTGATGGCCGTGCGCAGCGCGGAAGGCATTCTCAGCCTGTCCGCCGCCAGCGACGGGCGGATTGCCGACACCTGGAGGCGGCGCGACGGGCTGGTGCAGCCGGAAAGCGGGGCGGGGCAGGACGTTTGGCCGCTCGCCGGGGTGAGCCTGGACGGGCGGCTGCGCTGCGACGCGCTGGGATGCCTCTACCGGGTCCAGGGGAAGACGGTCGCCCTGCTGCGCCAACCGGACGCCCTGCCGGAGGATTGCGCGCTGGCCGACGCGGTGGTGACCGCCGACCCGTCACGCGGTTGCCGGGCGCCGCTGGTGATCGACCGCTGGCGCCTGCGGCGGGAGGGCGCGCAGGCGCTTTATCTGTCGGAC
>JAEYPE010000098.1 GCA_023411035.1 Pseudomonadota bacterium | reverse complement strand
GCATTCAACGGCCCTGGCGTGCTTGGTGGCGTACTTCTTTTCGAATGTCGTCAGGGCGGTTTGCGCCGTTTCCCGGTCCGGCGCCATCCAGATCTCGCGCAGGTCCTGCTTCATCGCGGGCTGGACGGACTTGGCCACCTTGTTTAGGACGTTGACCGTCTTGTGCTGCCAGCAGCGTTGGTGCCGGGTGGTCGTGAAGACCTCCTCCAGCGCCTTCCAGAAGCCCAGCGCGCCGTCGGCGACGGCGAGTTCGGGAGCGGTGGTGAGGCCACGGACCTGGAGGACGACCAGCAGCTTGCGCCAGCTCTGAGCGCTCTCGCGCACGCCGACCTGGAAGCCGACCAGTTCCTTGCGGCCCTCCGGCGTGGCGCCGATGGTCACCAGCAGGCACTCGGCCACCGGTTCCATGCGGGCCTGGAGATAAACACCATCGGCCCAGACGTGGACGTACCGCCGCGCCGACAGGTCGCGCCGTTGCCAGCGTGCGTAGTCGGCCGCCCACTTCTCCTTCAGCCGGCCGATCACCGACGGCGACAGGTTCGGGGCGTCCCGGCCGAGCAAGGCCCCGAGTGCCTCCTGGAAATCGCCGGTGGAGATGCCGCGCAAGCAGAGGATGGGCAACAGCGCGTCCAGGCTCTTCGTCCGGCGAGCCCAGCGCGGCAGCAACGCCGAGGTGAGGCGGATGCGTTCGCCGGCATCCCCGGCACCACGGTCGCGGACCTTGACCCGACGAACCGCCACCGGTCCGATGCCGGTCTGGATTGCCCGCTCCGGGCCGTGGCCGTGGCCGTGCCGGACCACCCGCTCGCGGCCGTCCGGCAGCTTCACGTCTCTCATTGACGCCAAAAAGGCGTCCACCTCCGCCTCGATGGCCTGTTCCAGCAACCGGCGGGCACCGGCGCGGAGGATGGCCGTCAGCGGATCATCGATCCCCTCCGGCTCGCAGCCGGACAACCTTGTTATTCTCGTCCATGGCGTATCGCTCCCTCGTGGAGGTTCCGGCAGGCTTCGTCACCCGCCTCGATACGCCGCCTTCCTCAGCCCGTCATCACCCAGTTTCCCGCATAGCTCCGCCCCCCGCGGTGCTGCGACGGTGGGCAGGCGTTCGGGGAAGACGCACCGTGGACAATCGGCGGTCGGACACCGAAACCGCCGGATCTGCAGACGCAGTTCACCGACACGACCCTGCCAGGGCAGGTCACCGAGACGACGGTCGTAACGGCTATGGATGCGACGCGATGGGCGGCCACACAGCGGACAGGCAGCCGTGGCGGCGCGGATATACGCCGTTTCGGCGACACGATCATCGTCGACCATGACCTGATCGACAATGAGGCCGGCGGGTAGCAGGGAAAGTAGGGATTTGGACAAGGATTCTGGCGCTCTTGGTGATGGATTGTTCCCTCTATGTGCTCATTCGGTGCCCGACCCGCATCTGCCCTGCACCGAGAATGCGGATGGGCCAGTATTCAACCGGCACTGACATCGGTGGATCGTCACAGCGAGCGTGGCCGACGTGGTTCTCCAAGCGCGCATTCAAGACATCCGCGTTCCCAGCCGCCGCGGTCGGCCGCCGCGCGATAAGTGCTCTCCAGGAACGCCATCAACGTAGCCTCCGGGTCAACTGCCCGACGCGCGGCATCGTAAGGCAGCAGGAACTCGCCAAGGTCACGGTTGAAGCGGGCGTCCTCCGGCTCGACCCTCGCTTCGGCGAATCCCTCGGGCGCCGGGTAGGCATAGGAGTAGAAGGCGGGATACTCGATCATCCCGCCGCCCGGCCAGAAGCCGGCTGAGGACAGCTCGTGGCTGTAGGCCTCGCGGGTGACCTCATCCGGCAGGGCCGGGATCCCGCCGGGGTGAAGGGGCGCCGCAGCCCCGGAGAAGCGCGTGACTGCCAGGTCGAAGCTTCCCCAGAAGAAATGCACCGGGCTGACCTTCCCGAGATATCCCGTGCGGAACCGCTTCAGCACGCCGTCAACGGCCACCAGAGCGCCAAAAAACCGCTGCACGGCATCCGCATCGTAGGGACGTTCGGTCAGGTCCTCGGCGAACGGCACCGGATCGGGCACCTCGTTCGGACGGCCATCCAGCCAGGGCGTGGCCCCGAGCCACGCGAGCAGTTCCACGAAGCGCGTGTGAAAGCCGGCGACCGTCGTCGGGCCGAGGGCGAAGCGGCCGGAACGGCCATCGGTGGCGCACCCCACGACCGCGTGGTCGATCAAATCGAAGGCAACCTCCACGCCGCCCGGTCCGTCAGGGACCAGCCCGGTCGTCAGCCCCCGTCCGTTTACGTACAGCGTGGCGTGCCAGGAATGGTTCACCCAGGGTGTCCGGGCAAGGCGGTACTTACCCACGATCTGCGTATAGAGGTGAAGGGCCGTGCAGGTGTCCCGCCAAGGCTGGTAGGGAATGTCCGGCCACATCGGCGCCTCCTCGCGGGATCGAGTGGATACAGGGAACAAGGTAGAGGCTTGCGCCTCATCGGCCACCCCCCGGCGGGAACGCACGGCGGGTCGCCTTTGAAAGCCGCGTCGAGGCGGCCATATTGCAAACAGCGGCTGATCGCATGACCATGGGGGCGCGGATGATCACACTGATCGGATTGTCGGGCAGTCTCCGCCGGGGCTCTCTCAACACCGCCTTGTTGAAAGCCGCCGCTGCGGCGATGCCCGACGGAGCGACACTGACCATCGGCAGCATCCGCGGCATTCCGCTCTACGATGGTGACCTCGAGGCCGCCGACGGGATTCCGAAGCCCGTGGAAGAGCTAAAAGACGCCATCGCGGCCGCCGATGGTCTGTTGCTTGTCACGCCGGAGTACAACAACTCGATCCCTGGCGCGTTCAAGAACGCCATCGACTGGCTGTCCCGTCCGCCGGCCGACATCCCCCGGGTCTTCGGAGGGAAGCCCGTTGCGCTCATGGGGGCCTCGCCCGGCGGCTTCGGCACCATTCTCAGCCAGAACACTTGGCTGCCGGTCCTGCGCGCGCTCGGCGCCGAACTGTGGAGCGAAGGTCGCCTGTTGGTCTCGCGGGCTCATACGATCCTCGGCGAGGACGGCACAATATCGGACCCAAAGCTCGCGGAGCAGTTGCGCTCGTTCCTGGAGGGCTTCACCGCTTTTGCCCAAACGTCGCGGGGCAAATAACCGCGCTCTTGAGAGGCGTGACCAGCGGGCACGGATCGCTCCTTCTCGCGACACCGCAGGTGCGAGCGCGGTCGCGCGGTCCAGGGGAGTATCCGGAATTTCGTGCTCGGCGGGGTTATCCTGAAGCAGAAGGAAACCCTGAATGGCCCGACGCAAAGAACCGATCATCCCCGACGCGATCCTCGACCAGCTCCTGGCGGGGGGCGGATGCCAAGGCGGCGTTTGACCAGAACGGCTTGCTCGACCAGTTGAAGAAGGCGCTGACGGAACGGGCGCTGAAAGCGGAGCTGGACCATCATCTGGCCGGTGACGAGAGCGGCAACCGGCGCAACGGCTACGGCCGCAAGACGGTGCTGACCGAGGGCGGGGCGATGGA
>JAEYPE010000074.1 GCA_023411035.1 Pseudomonadota bacterium | reverse complement strand
GTGCCCAACGTATCGCGGTCTGCCATCTGTTTTCCTCCTCGGGGTCGGCCGCGGATGTGTCCCGGTCCGCAGCCTGCGGCAATTCGCCGCGCTCTGCGGCGTCCGATGTCGGGAATCAAACAACCTCACGGCATCGGAGTTCCGGTGTGTGTATTGCGTTCCGGCGGAGCAACGCGGGGTTGCCGGGACTGATTCCGAAAGCCTTGTCGGAATTGGACGTGCGGCGAAAGTGTGGTAAACTTATCCGCGAATTCACGAAGGTTCCTATGAACCGGAGGAGGCGGTCGTGAGCGGCATCTTTTCCGTCCTGTCCAACGGCCAGACGAGCATGTTCCGTCTTCAGCAGGCCAAGAAGGACTGGGAGCGGGCGATGGATGCCATGGACGACAAGGACGCCACGCAGCGCCTTGCCGACAAGGCCGACCGCATGCAGCAGCCGTTCACCATGACTCCGGAACAACAGAGGAACCATACCGCCGCGGTCAACGCGCTGGAGGAGGCCAAGCGTGTCGGCGGCCCGAAGGCCATCGCCGAACAGCGGCTGGAACAGGTCGAGCGCAAGATCGCCGAACTGAAGATGATGATGCGCCACAACCAGGGCGACCGGGAAAAGCTGGTGCAGTTGGCGCGCGAGGCCGCGATACTTGCCAAGCAGGCCGGGCGGGCGGCGAAGGAATACGGCGCCGGCATCGCCGCCGCTGCGGAGATGGGGTTGCCCGGCGGGGCCGGTGCGCCGTCCGCCGGCGGCATCACCATCGAGCAGACGATCACCCGCTCCACCGTCACCATCGTACAGACGGAGATCGCCGTCGACGTGACGATGACCATCCGCGGCGACGGTGCCTCGGCGGAAGGGGCGCCGCCGGATGCGTCCGCCGCTCCGCCGCCGCCCCAGCCTTTGCCGCTGCCGATGGACGGTGCGACCGCGGAAGGTGCCGCCGCCGAAACCATGGCCGCGGACATGGCGGAGGGCGAAGAGGCCGCGGAGGAGGGCGAAGCGCGCTCCGCCGGGGCCGTGGCGGCGGAGGCCGCCGGTCTGGCCGGGCAGGCTGCCGCCCAGGGTGCGGGGTCGGATGACGAAGAGGCCGCGGACGGCAAGACCGCCACCGGGAAGACGGACGAAGAGAAGGAGAAGGAAAAGGCCGAAGGAAAGGCCACGGACGGGCAGGGGACGGGCCTCGACCAACTGATGCAGGACGCGGCGACCAGCCTGAACGCCACCCCCAACGCCCCCAATGGCGACAGGATCCGCAATTTCGTTCAGCGGATGATGGCGGACAACGAACTGAAGATGTCGCGCTACCGCGAGGCCGACGAGTTCGGGCGCCGGGTGGAAGCGGTTCTGGCCGCCGCGAAAACGATCATCTCCGAAGCAAAGGCCGCCAACGAGCTGGATCAGGCCGAAGAGCGGCGCAAGGCGCGGCGGGACTCGTTCAAAGCCTATGACAAGATCGTGGAAGAGGCCCAGGACAACGTCAACGAACTGCGTCAGGCGGCCTTCGGGTCCAGCGTGACCCTGAAGGACTTCGTGGATGCCATGAACGACACGGACGACACGGACAGCAGTGTCGGCGATCCGGGGATGGAGGGCATCTCCACCGGCGGCGGCACGGATGCGGCCTCGGCGGACAGCGCGTCGGCACAGGCGGGTGCGGATGTGGGCATGCCGGCGCTGTTCGGTTCGGTCAATTTGTTCGCGTAGAAGCGTCTTCGCGTCGAAGGCGTAGGAAGGCGGAGGGCACCTCCTCCGCGCACGCAGCCCTGCTGCCGTCGGAAGTATCCCCAACAGGGTAAGCCCGCCCATTTTGCAGTCAATGCGGTCTTGACGACGCCTCCGGACAGGAGCAGGATAATCGGTGTGAAGGTTGATGCTCGAAAAGCATTGAACGCACGTTGCCGACCGGTGGAGATGCCGGTCGGATAGAAGGCTGGAGTTCAAGCGGCAACATCGCCTGAGGCGCCCGAGTGGCGCGCTCATCTTACTGATACTGTTGCCCGTCCGGCTGACCGGCGGTGGGGCCATACCCGGGTGGCTCCGCCGCCGATTGTTTTTGGGCGTCTTCTCGCCCCTCCTTTCCCCTTCCCACACGCTGTTCCGCCGCTCGCGGGCGTTTTTCGCCTCGCGTCCTATGCACGCACCCGTCCCTTGGTTCGCGCTACAGGATAAGCCAAAGGAAAGTGTGGGTATTCGAGGCGATCCGCCCTCACCTTCCTAACCTCCCGATAGGCAAATTAGTTCAAAATCCGACCGATCGATAGGGGCAGGAACAAAAAATGGCCGCAAATGTGCGCAAAAAGGGGGTATCAAACAGGGGTTTAACGCCACATTAACCAGACTGAACTGACCTTGATCTCACGGAGGCGGCAAGTGCAGGCATGGAGCCAGAAACACCGCCCGCGAATTCAACCACGATGCTTGAAAGGCCCGACGATGACCATGACGGGTGTCATATGCGAAGTGGCTGGAACCAACGCCGGAGCAGGGTGCCGGCGGCGGAAGGCGGGCCTTGTGCTGGCGGTTCTGCTGCTGGCCGGGTGCCCCGGCACCACAGTTCCTCCCGAAACGCAGACCGCCGGACCGACCGCCATGGCGGTTCCGGTGCCGAAGACGAAGCCTGTTCCGCCGCGCGTCAAGACCACGGGCAAGGAGCAGGCGGCCACGCAGACGGCGACCGGTCCGGGGACCGGTCCCGCGGCGGAGGCCGTCGCCATGGCCGGGACCGAGGTGGCGGGGCTGCCCTCCGCACCCTTGGGCGGCGCCAGCCCGCCCGCCACCGTGTCCCCCGAAACGCTCGTCGGCCTGGACCAGATCCAGACCCGACGTCTCCTGGGCACCCCTGCCGCAATGGAAGAGGCGCCCCCTGCAAAGGTGTGGCATTACGCTAAGGGCGATTGCTCGCTCAAAGTCTTCTTCTTCATGGACATGACGTCCTCCCAGGACTTCCGTGCCCTTTCCTACGACATGAAGAGCAGCGAAAATGTCCCAGATGTCGATGAACGATGCTTCGCTCAACTCCTCGCCCAAGGCTGGGATGTCCGCAATGACTGAGGGCGCCGTCGCCCGCGTGGCGCTGGTCGACGATGACGACCTGTTCCGCGAATCCCTTAGCCTCAACCTCGCCGACGAGGGGTACGAGGTCGTCACCTTCGACCGTGGTGAACCCGCGCTCGACTTCTTCGCCGAGGGCGGTTCGGTGGACATCGTCCTGCTGGACTGGCGCATGCCGAAGATGGACGGCATCGACGTCCTCCGCCAGATGCGCTCCCGCGGCATCGATCTGCCGGTGATCTTCCTCACCGTGCTGTCGGACCAGATTTATGAAGAGGCGGCGCTTGCCGGCGGCGCGCTGGACTTCGTTGAAAAGTCGCGCAGCCTGTCGATCCTGCTGAAGCGCATGCGTCTCATCGTGGACGGCTCCAAGGGCACGCCGGAGGAGGCCGAAGGGCCGAAGGAATCCGTCTACGCCCTGGGCAACCTCGAACTGCGCCTGGACAACAGCCGCGCCCTGTGGAACGGCAAGCGCATCGACCTGACGCTGACCGAGTTCAACATCGTCAAGCTGATGGCGACCCGTCCGGAAGAGGACGTGTCCTACCGCGAGATCTATGACCTCGTGCACGGCAAGGGCTTCCTGGCCGGCTACGGCCCGTCCGGCTACCGCGCCAACGTCCGCGCCTTCATCAAGCGCATCCGCCAGAAGTTCCGCGTCGTGGACGCCGAGTTCGATTGCATCGAGAACTATCCGGGCTTCGGCTACCGCTGGGGCAATGGGACCGGCGGCACGGGCCGCACGCGCGACGACGACGCGGATGCGATGGCCGATGGCGCGGCTGCCGATTGACGCCCGTAGGCCCGACGGTGCGCGGGACGGGGCGGAACTCTCCAAGGGGGGCTTTCCCGGCGGCCGGGTGCGGTGGCTGTGGCATTCGCTGGCCAGCCGGCTGGCGCTGCTGACCATCGTGTTCCTGGCGGTCCCCGTCCTGATCTATGACCAGTTCCAGCGGGCCGACACCACGACGCAGACCCTGCTGCTGCAAAGCGCGCAGCGGCAGGGCGAGTTGATCGCCCGCGCGCTTGAGCCGGACCTGTCCCGCGCCAACCGCGCGGCCCTGCCGCAGCTCGGCCCCATCCTGCGCCGCTTCGCGGACGGGAACACCCGGCTGAAGCTGCTGGTCCGGCCGCGGGCCCTGGCCGGGAACAACCTGATGGGAAGCGACGGCTTCTACTACGTCGCCGCCTCCCCGTCGGTGCCCACCGACGATCTGGATGTCGAACGGCACCAGCTCATGGAACAGGGGGTTCTGGACCGGCTGGGCGCCTCCTGCGCGGGGAACGAGCCGCTCGCCCTGCGACTGCCGCGCTCCTCCGGCGGCTATGAGATTCTGACCTCCGTCACACCGATCAACACCGCCTTCGGCTGCTGGGCGCTGGTGACCAGCCACACGGCGGGGGGCTATCTGGAGTCATCCCTGGGGCGGCCCTACTGGAGCACGCCGGTCGTCCAGGCCGCGGCGATGATCTACGTCGTCATGGCGGCGCTGGTGATGGCCGTGCTGCTGGGGGTCTGGCGTAACCTGCACCGCTTCGGCGACCTGGCCCGCGACATGGTGTCGGGCGGCATCGGCGAGGGTGAACAGGGGTCCTTCACCAACCGCAACACCGTGCCGGAACTGTCCGGCGTGGCCGAGGATTTCGACCGGCTGGTGGACACCCTGCGCGAAAGCGCCCGGTCCCTGCGCCGTGCGGCGGAGGACAACGCCCACGCCTACAAGACGCCCATCGCGGTCATCCGCCAGTCGGTGGAACCGCTGCGCCGCTCCCTGTCCGCCGGGGACAACCGCAGCCAGCGCGCCCTGACCATGATCGAGAAGTCGGTGGACAAGCTGGACGGTCTGGTCTCCTTCGGGCGGCGCATGGACGAGGCCGCCGCCGACCTTCTGGTCCCGCCGCGCCGCCGGGTGGACCTGTCCGATCTGGTGGAGCGGATGGCCGGTGGCTACACGAGCCTGCTGGCCGAACGGCAGCTCAACATGCGATCGCGCATCGAATCCGGGGTGATCGTGCGGGCCAGCGAGGACATCCTGGAAACCGTCATCGAGAATCTGGTGGAGAACGCCGTCAGCTTCTCCCCGCCGGACGGCACCGTCAGCGTGCGGCTGACCCGCAACGGCGCCTGGGCGGAACTGGTGGTGGAGGACGAGGGGCCGGGCGTCGATCCGGCGAACCTGCCGCGCATCTTCGAACGCTACTTTTCCCAGCGCGAGCCGGGGCGGGGCATACCGGAGGACGCGGCGGCCCAGAACCAGGCCGAGGCGACCCATTTCGGCATCGGCCTGTGGATCGTGCGCCGGAACATCGAAGCCTTCGGCGGCAAGGTGCGCGCCGAAAACCGTCCCACCGGCGGCTTCCGGATGACGGTGACTTTGGCGGTGGCGTAACGGAAGGGGGCCGATACTCCCCGTGCGTGCCCACGTACGGAACAGTTTTGTCCTCCATCCTGCCCTTGCTCCCGCCCGAGTGTGCCGATACCGTCCGGCCCGAGCCTCGAAGGGCAAGGCAGGTCCATGCACGTCATCGTCATCTATGTTCTCGCTGTTTCCGGCCTCCTGGCGCTGGTCAGCTTTCTTCCGCCATTGGCGGCCCGGCTACGGGTTCCCTACACCGTCCTGCTGGCCGCCGTGGGCGTGGCTCTGGGGGTGGTGATCCAGAGCTTCACCGGAGGCGAAGGCGCCGGTCCATTCCATGACTTCCTGAATTCCCTGGCCGAACTGGACATCTCGTCCGAGGTGCTGATCTACGTCTTCCTTCCGGTGCTGCTGTTCGAAACGGCGTTGGCGGTGGACGTGCGGCGGCTGTTCGACGACGTGTGGCCTATTCTGCTGCTGGCCGTGGTGGCGGTGTTCGTCTGCACCTTCGCCGTCGGCTACGCGCTCAGCCTCTTCACCTCCATGGGGCTGGTGGCCTGCCTGCTGCTGGGCTCCATCGTCGCCACCACCGACCCGGCTGCGGTCGTCAGCATCTTCCGCGACCTGGGCGCCCCGCGCCGCCTGACGATGCTGGTCGAGGGCGAAAGCCTGCTGAACGACGCCGCGGCCATCGCCCTGTTCACGCTTCTGCTGGGCATGCTGACCCGCAACACCCATGGCGGGGCGGCGGACGCGGCGGTGGAGTTCCTGCGCGACTTCGCGGGCGGCGTGCTGACCGGCTATGTGTGCGGGCGCGTGGTCTGCATGATCGTGGAGCCGGTGCGCGACCAGCCGATGGCCGAGATCACGCTGACCGTCGCGCTCGCCTATCTCAGCTATGTGCTGGCGGAGCATTATGTCGGCGCGTCCGGCGTCGTGGCGGTGGTGACGGCGGCGCTGGTCGTCGGCTCCGTGGGCCGCACGCGCATCTCCCCGGCCACCTGGGGCGCGCTGGAGCATGTGTGGAGGCAACTCGGCTTCTGGGCCAATTCGCTGATCTTCCTGATGACGGCGCTTCTGGTGCCGCGCCTGCTGGGCGGCATCGGCTGGACCGACGTCGGCCTGGTTCTGGTCGTCGTGGCAGCGGCCATGGTGTCGCGGGCGCTGGTGCTGTTCGGCCTGCTGCCGCTGCTGTCCGGCGCCGGGCTGGGCCAGCGGGTCAGCCATGCCTACAAGACGGTGATGCTGTGGGGGGGCTTGCGCGGGGCGGTGTCGCTGACGCTGGCGCTGGCCGTCACCGAGAACGCGCGGGTGCCCGACCGGGTGCAGGGCTTCGTCGCGGTCCTGGTCACCGGATTCGTCTTCTACACGCTGTTCGTCAACGGGACGACGCTGCGGGCCGTCATCAACCTGCTGGGGCTGAACAAGCTGTCGCCGGTCGAGCACGCCATGCGCAACCGCGCGCTCGCCCTGTCGCTGACCGGCGTGCGCGAGCGGGTTGAGGGGCTGGCCCACCGGTATGAGGTGGACGAGCAGGCGGTCGGTTCCACCGTGTCCCAATACACGGACCGGCTCGACGCCATCGTTCGGGAGCAGGCGAACGAAGCGCCGCTGAGCAACGAAGACCGCGTGACCATCGGCCTCGTTATCCTGGTGAACCGGGAAGAGGAGCTGTATTACGAGCACTTCAAGGAAGGCATCCTGTCGCGCGGGGTGGCGGAGCTTCTGGACCACCGCACCGGGCGCCTGCTCGACGCGGTGAAGGCCCAGGGCCGCGCCGGCTACCGTGCTTTTGAGGAACCCTTCATCTCCTTCACCCCGTGGATGCGGGTCGCCAGTTTCCTGCACCGCCGGCTGGGCATCCACGCGCCGCTGGCCCGCCGCCTTGCCATACGGTTCGAAATCCTGCTCGGCGTCCGCACGGTGCAGCGCGAGTTGCTGGAGTTCATCAACGACAAGGTCGGGCAGGTGCTGGGCACCGACGTGGCGTGCGAACTGGAAGGCATCCTGACCGTCCGCCTCGCCATGGTGGAGCAGGCTCTGGCCGCCTTGAAGCTGCAATATCCCGACTATGCGCTGCTTCTGCAAAGCCGCTACGTCAGCCGGGCCGCCCTGCGGCTGGAGGAGGCGGATTACCGGACGCTCTTCGCCGAATCGATCATCAGCCAGGAGATCCTGAGCGACCTGGAGCGCGACCTGCACGCCCGCCGGCACGCGCTCGACGCCCTGCCGAAGCTGGATCTGCGGCTGGACCTGATGGAGCTCGTGGGGCGGGTGCCGCTGTTCCGGGGGCTGGAGGACGACCGCGTGCGCGGCATCGCCACCCTGCTGAAGCCGCGGCTGGTCCTGCCGGGGGAAACCATCGTGCGGCGCGGCGAGCGTGGCGACGCCATGTTCTTCATCGCGTCCGGCGCGGTGGAGGTGCTGGTTCCGGGGCGGGACGAGCCGGTCCAGCTCGGCACCGGGGACGTGTTCGGGGAGATGGCTCTGCTTACCCGCCAGCGTCGAAACGCCGATGTGCGTGCGATGGGCTATTGCCAACTGCTGGTCCTGGATGTGAGAGATTTCCATCGGCTGGTGAAGAGGGACGCAAGCCTGCGCGCCCATCTCCAGGCGGTGGCCGAGGCCCGGCGCAACCCGCCGCAGCCGAAGCCCGTGGAGGAGGCCGTGACGCCCGTGGTGGAAACGCCCGCACCGGATGTCCAGACAGCGGATATTCAGGCAGCGGATGTCCAGGCCCAGGAGGTCCAGACCCAGGAAGTCCAGACCCAGGAAGTCCAGGCTCCAACCACCGAAGGAACGCAGGCGCGGGGATAGGAGACGAAGGCGCAGATGACCGTGCAAGCGACCACCGCCGCCACGGGCGGACGGCCCGATTGGGTGGGCCTGATGCCGGGTGTGTTCGTGCTGCTGTGGAGCACGGGATTCATCGGCGCCAAATACGGCCTTCCCTATGCGGAGCCGATGACCTTCCTGCTGGTCCGGCTGGGGCTGGTCGCGGCGGTGCTGGGCGTCGTCGCCCTGGTTACCGGCGCGCCCTGGCCGCGGAGCTGGGTGGAGGCGGGGCGCATCGCGCTCGCCGGGCTGCTGGTGCACGGCGTCTATCTGACCGGCGTCTTCTGCGCCATCGCCAAGGGCATGCCGGCGGGGGTGACCGCGCTGATCGTGGGCATCCAGCCGCTGCTGACCGCCGCCCTGTCCGGCCCGCTGCTGGGCGAGCGGGTGAGCGGGCGGCAATGGGTGGGGTTCCTGATGGGGCTGGCCGGAGTCGGGCTGGTGGTGGGCGAGAAGCTTCAATTCGACTCGGCGGACGCGGCGGGCATGGGGTTGGCGCTGACCGCCCTGCTGGGCATCACCTTCGGCACGCTTTACCAGAAGCGCCACGGCACGGCGATGGACCTGCGCAGCGGCGCGGCCATCCAGTACGCCGCGACCGCGGCGGTGCTGGCGGTACTGGCACCGCTGTTCGAAACCATGCGCATCGACTGGACCGGCGAGTTCGTCTTCGCCCTGCTGTGGCTCAGCGCGGTGCTGTCGGTGGGGGCGATTTTCCTGCTGTTCCTGCTGATCCGGCGCGGCGCGGCGGCCCGCGTGGCCAGCCTGTTCTATCTGGTCCCGCCGGTCACCGCGGTGATCGCCTGGGCGATGTTCGGCGAGCGGCTGGGGCTGCTGGCGCTGTCCGGCATGGCGCTGGCGGTGGCCGGGGTGGCGCTGGTCAACCGGAACGGTAAGCGAGGCGCATGACGCCGTGCGCATTGCCTCGGCGGTTCGCTGAGACTATGCTTCCTCGCACCGGCAAAAATTGCCGGTGGTGTCCGCTGGTTCGACCAGCTTCGGCAAGCAACTTCGGAAGTGAGTGTCATGGACGGCCTGGAGCCCATCTCGCTCGATGACAACCAGACCCTGCAAGCCATCGGCATCCTGGCCGACGTTCTGGACGGGGTGGACGGCCCCGGCGGACTGGACACGGTTCTGGTTTCAAAGGCGCTGCGGCAGGTGATCGCCACCAAGTCCCAGCCGGCCTTCGAATTCGCCTCCCGCGCCTTCAACACGCTGGACCCCGACGTGCGCCGCCGGGTGGCGGAGGACGCCGATCAGGCCGCCCACGATTCGGTCGAACTGCGCGCCCGCGTCGGCGGCTTCCTGGCGACCTCGGCCAAGTCGCCGAATTCAGGCGGTTCGGCCACCCCGGCGCAGGCCACCAGCTTCCTGAACGCGCTCAACCTGCGGAACCGCCGCCGGTCGCCGCAGTCGGAGTGAGCAGGCACAATCAGATCACTTGGGTGTAACGGTTCGGCTGGCCTTCGGCGGACCAGCGGGCGTGGATCTGGCCCTTGCCGTCGAAGATCAGGGACAGCCAGTTGCGTTGCCGGATGATGCGTTTCCCCGATTCGGGAAAGGCCGGCATTTCGAAGCCATAGCCGCCGGGCAAAGTCTCCTTGCGCCCGGCCAGCCATTCCAGGGCGAAGGACGTCGCCTTGGCGGGCGGCGGATGGACGACGCCCGACGCGATGAGCTGCCACATCTCCACCCCGCCGCCGCGCAGGACGGCCCGCGCGCCCGCGTGAATCTCGCCCGACACGGCGGTGACCCGGCAACCCGTGCGGCGGGAGAAGCCGGCCAGCAGGTCGATCAGCCGCAGCCATTCGCCCACATGGGCAGGACTGCGCCACTGGTCGCGCAAATCGTCCTCGATCCCGACGCGGACGGGCGACAGGCCGACCGCGCGCTCCATCATGCCCGTGTCGAGATAGAGCAGAGGCACGCTGGACATCAGGACGAGGTGGCGGCAGCCCTTGAATCGCTCCATCCACTCCGGCAGGGCGTCCCACACCCGGTCCGACAGCACGCGGCGGGGGCTGCGGTCGCTGCGCATGTCGAGCGCCAGAACGCCGACGTCGCCCAGCCGGAATCCCTGGCTGAAGGACCCCAGAGGCGCACCCCACACGCATTCCGGCAGGGCTTCCGCGGTGGCGCCCAACTGGAACAGCGAAAAATGGCGGCGGGCGACCATATAGACCCCACGCCACGCCGGTGACATCATCTCCTCGTCCGGGTGGGAGCCCCAGCCGTCGAAGATGTCGTGGTCGTCCCACATCATCACCGAGGGCACGCGGGCGGTAACCGCCGCGATTTCCGGCTGGCCCCAGACCCACAGATAGAGATCGAAGTAGAAGTCCATCGCCTCTTCCGCCATGGCGGGGGTGAAAGGCTCCTCCAGGCGGGCGGCGTCCGTCCGCTTCCTCCAGGCGCTGAGCAGCGGCGGCCGGCGCCACACCGCGTCGGCGTAAAGCTGATCGCCGCCTTGCAGCAGCAGGTGGAACTGCTCCGTCTCATGGCGGCGGCGCAGGTCGCCCCACAGGGCGTTGCGCGGCGCGTCCAACCCGGCGAACTTCTCTTCGTCCTCCGCCCCGTTGCAGGACACATAGGCGATGCGCGGCGGCGAGTTGCGTCCCGGAACGGTCAGCGTCCAGGTTTCTCCGGGGGAGGCGCCGTCGGCGAAGCCATAGGCGGCCTCCACATCCCTGGCGCCGCGCGGAATGGCGAAATCGAACCGCCAGACATGCCGGTTCCGCCAGCGGGCGAGGTGACGGGGCGGGACGGGCAGGGTCACGCCGTCCACCCGCAGATCGTCGGGTTCGGCATCGCCCTCCAGCACGAAGAGGGCGGACAGCCACCAGCGGTCGCCCTGCTCCCCCCGGAAATAAAGGGCAGGGCCCAGAATGATGTTCGGTGCCGGCCTGCCGCGCGCCATGGACGCTGTTCACCCTCTCCGTTTCCGCCGGTCCGGGCGCCCATGGCCCAGCTTCCGTTTCCGCGGCTTCTGTTTATGGGAAAAGCCGCCGGTCTGTAAAAGGGCAAGCGCTTTTCCGGAGGGAGAGGCGGGATGAAAACGCGGAAGGCTCCGCTTCGGGGGCGAAAAACGGGGTGCCGACAAAAAAAAGGGGCGGCCGGCTTGGCCGGGCGCCCATTCTGTGACGATGGAACGCGGGAATCGGGGGGTTAGCCCTTGCGGCGTTGCCTCAGCAGTTCGAGCATGCGCGCCGGTACCGGTTCTTCCAGCACGGGGTCGTAAAGGCGGTGAAGTTCTTCCACATGGCTTCTGTGGAAGATCAGCACGGCCTTCGCGTCGGCGTCGTCCTCTATGGACTGCTCGAACTCCTGACGCTCCTTGTCGTCCAAGGCACCGTCAAGATATGCGTTGATATGGTTCATCGTCACACGCTTCATATCTTTTGATCCCGGAGCGTCTCCGGAGGCCAACCCCCGAGACGGAAACGATCCGCGACGCAGAGTTCAATATAGTGCGGCGGGCACGGCGTCGGGAGTGGGGCCTTACCTCTTCTTATGGGGATGATGCCGGTAACGCCAAGTGGTAGGCGGACCGTATCCGTTCGTTCCCCGTGGATGCCTGGCAATCCCGCCGCAGCCGTACTCGTTTCGCACGCGGGATGTAACAGCCGCTCTCTTCGGTTGTTCCGGGGACGGGTGTCCGAAAGCGGCGGAAGAATCAACCTGTTGTACGGTTGCCATACCCCGCGGCGCATTCCCTTCCGGCGAGACGTACGGCCTTACGCTGCCATCAGGTTGTTGAGCCTTTCACGGGCGCGGCACAGGCGGGACCGGATGGTGCCGATGGAAACGTTCAGCTTCTCGGCGGCCTCCTGGTAGGGGCGGCCCTCGATGGCGACCAGCTTTACGACCTTGCGCTGGCTGGGGGTGAGGGCGCCGAAGGCGCGGTCCACGTCGCGGAAGACGAGGCGGGCGATCTGAGAGGCTTCGACCGACATGGCGCCGTCCCAAAGCTCCACCTTGGTGACATGCTTTTCGCGCTGGAGGTTGTTGAAATGCAGGTTCTTCAGCATTGTGGTCAGCCACGCCTGCATGTTTGTTCCGGGTTCAAAACGATGTTGACGGGAAAGGGCGCGGGCAAGACAGTCCTGGGTCAGGTCCTCGGCGGCGCTGACATCGCGCGTCAGCTTGCAGGCATAGCGCTGCAGGTTCGGCATGCATCGGATCAGTTCGGCTTCGAAGCAATACGCCATTGTTGCTCTTCCTCCAGCTTCTCTTCGTTCGGCGGGGCTGCCGGTCTCTGCGGACGGCGCCCCGGTCACGAAATTTGGATCGGAGACGACAATCCCCTTCCGGCGTGGCCAATCGGCCGCGACGGTTCTGCGGTGCGTATAACGGTGTCGAAAAACTCCGGCGGTGACGCCTATAAGGCCCTGGGCATCCGTCCGGCGCAGCACGCGGAACAGGCTGTCGTCATCAACGGTCCCCCCGTTCTCCAACTGGTCAATCCGAAATCGTCGAAACGCTTCGGTATTGCTCCCGTTCGTGGTGACGTTGATTTCATAACGCGGGGGGAAGAGGCTTGTTCCCCTGCGGCCACAGCCGAAAACATCTTCGGAGACGACGCGGGTGGAATCCGGGGGTCACCCACATAGATGGTGCGGGTATTCAAGCGCTCCCAGAGAGCGCTATTTCCGGGGCCGGGACTCCAGCCGGCGCAGGAATTCGTCCATGATGAGCCGGTACAGCCCGTCCTTCAGCCTGGCGTCCTCGACGCCCAGGTCGATGCTGGGGTTGTCGTTGATCTCGATGACGTAGACGCCGCGATCGTTCTGCTTCAGGTCCACGCCGTACAGCCCGTCGCCGATCAGGCCCGCCGCCTTCACCGCGGTGTCGATGACCTCGCGCGGCGCCTCCTCCACGTCCAGAGTGCGGGAGGAGCCCTGTTCGGCCCGTCCGTTGCCGCCGTGCTTCACGATCTGCCAATGCTTCTTGGCCATCAGATATTGGCAGACATAGATCGGCTGGCGGTTCAGCACGCCGACGCGCCAGTCGAATTCCGTGTACATGAACTCCTGCGCCAGGATCACGTCGGACTGCTCGAACAGGCTTTCCGCCGTCGCCTCCAACTCGCCGCGGTTCTGCACCTTGAAGACGCCGCGGGAGAAGGAGCCGTCCGGGATCTTCAGGACGATGGGGTAGGGGATCTCCCGATCCAGGGCCGCCAGCCCGCGCTTGTCGAAGATGACCGTCTTCGGCGCCGGGATGCGGTTGGCGCGCAGCAGTTCGGCCAGATAGACCTTGTTGGTGCATTTCAGGATCGAGTTCGGATCGTCGATCACCGGCAGCCCTTCCTTCTCCGCCTTCTTGGCGAAGCGGTAGGTGTGGTGGTCGAGGTTCGTCGTCTCGCGGATGAACAGGGCATCGAACTCGGCGAGGCGGGCGTAGTCCTTCTTCTCGATCAGTTCCACCGCGATGCCCAGGCTCTCCCCGGCCTTCACGAATTTCTGGAGCGCGCGGGGGCTGGAGGGGGGAAGCTCCTCCTTCGGGTTGTGAAGGATCGCCAGCGTGTAGCGCGGCGCGGCCTTGGCCGCCGGCTCCCGCCAGGAGGCGCGGGTGTAGGCGTCCAGCGCGGCCTGGAAGGCGGCCTCCTGGTCGGGCCGCAGGTCTGCCAGCGACAGCGGTTCCAGCGCGTGGACCTTCCAGCCGTCCTTCAGCCGCACCTGCACCTTCAGCAGCGGGCAGCGGAACAGGTCGAAGATCGTCCGGGCGATGTCCTGGAAGCGCGCGTCGTCGGCGTGGCCGAAGAAGACGGTGAGGTTGAAGGACGCCTCGGGCGGATGGTCCAGCCGCTTGATGGTCTTGCGAAGCGCCTCCTCCACCTCGGCCAACTGGGCCCGGTAGAAGCTCTTCCGCGACAGGTCGAGGATGGTCCGGACGGAGGGGATCACCCGCTCGCCGCGCGCCTCCGCCAGAAGCGAGACGTAGTAGCCGGTGCCCAGATAACGGTAGCTGCGCGACAGGTTCAGAATGCGCGCGCCGTGCGGGGCCTTCGCCTGTTCCAGCGTCTGCTCCGGGCGGGCGATGTAGTCGCGGGCGCTGACGACCGGCAGGCCGTCCTTCGCCCATTTCCCGTCCGCCCGGCGGTCGACGACGAGGAGATGCGCGGGCATCAGGCGATGGACCGGGCGCGGAGAAGAAGGGCGGCCTTCAACTGGGCCTTGCCATAGCGGGCCATGCGTTCGAAGTCGGCTTTCGGGATCGGCATGTTCATACGGTCGATGTGAGCGTGGTGACGGTCGTACACAAGCGGATCATGAACATAGAGAAAGCGGTCGTCGGCACCGGTCACGACGACCCAGTGCGGAAATTTTTCGTGATAGATGCGGTAGGAACTGATGAGAACGATGGGAATGGCGCCGCTTTCCACCGCCTTGGCCATGTCCTGGGCGGTCAGGGTGTTGTGACGGACGGAGGCGCCGCTGCCCTCCAACTCCTCAAGGAAGTCCTCGTGGACGATGCGCATGACCTCCTTCTTGTCGTCGTTGCGCACGCTGTCGAGGAAGGGGGGGGCGTTGTCCTTGACGTGGATGTCCACCGCGAAGCCGCGCCGCGCCGCCGCCAGCGCCAGCCCGAAGGGGCCGCAGCCGCCGTGGCCGGAGGTCATGAACACGGTCGTCGATTCCCGCCACAGGCGGATTTCCAGCTTCCGCCCCAGTTCGATCTCCGTGGGTTTCAGCGCCTTCATCGCCATCATCAGGGCCGACGGGCCGCAGGTGAAGTCCAGCGTCTGCTCGTAATAGGGAACGAACGGGCCGCCCGGCGGCGCGCTGGGGCCGCTGTGGCCCAGACGCTTTTCCAGCCGCAGCGCTTCCATATGGTCTTCATAATAGTCGGTGTAGACGCCGAACTCGCGGTAGCCGCTCTTTTTGTAGAGATCGATGGCCGCGACGTTGTCCCGCCGGACCTCCAGCCGCAGATAGATGCAGTCCCGCGCGCGGGCCGCCTGTTCCGCCGCGGCGAGGAGGCGCTTGGCGACGCCCTGGCCGCGGTGGTCGGGGTCCACGGCGAAGGAATAGAGCCGGGCGAGCGAGGTCCCGGAATGGAAGGACACCAGCGCATAGCCGACGACTTTGCCGCTGTGGACTTCCACAAGGCCAGTGGCCTTGGCTTTCGTCAGCAAATATTGAAAACTACGCCGGGTCAGGCGGTCGGTGGTGAAGCACCGCTCCTCGATGGCCAGCAGCGCCGGGATATCCGGCGGCTGTGCCTGGCGGAGCAGGATGGTGGAATCGCCGGTGTGATCCTGGCGGGAGTCCGCAGATACGGTATTGTCGAGCATCGGGAGGTTCGAAGAGGCTGGTACGGACGCCATCTTATTCCCTCCAACGGGGCTTCGCAGCGGTTACCGGCATCCGGTTTCCTGCATGATGGTTTCCGTTTTGGCACAGCGCGTATGGCACTAGGGCAAGTCCCGGCTGTTGCTCCGGACGAACGGCCTAGCCGATTCGACTGGTTGGCCGCAGTAACTTAGAAGTTGCTTAACCACGACCCCGGAAACTGCCGCCGATGGAAGGCCGGCCATCAAACCGCCCGCTCCAGTTGGCCCTGGAAAGAAGAAAGTCAAGACATGGACGCTCGGTATAAATCCCGCGAGATCGAACGCCGCAGTCTGGATGTCGACGGGCTGAAGCGCTCGTTTCTGGAATGGCTGGTTTATTCCGTCGGCAAGGACGCGCGGGCGGCGACCCGGCGCGACTGGTTCCACACCGTGGCGCTGGCGGTGCGCGACCGTCTGGTCGACCGCTGGATGGACACGACGCGGACCTATTACCAGCAGGACGCCAAGCGCGTTTACTATCTCTCGCTGGAATTCCTGATCGGCCGCCTGCTGACCAACAGCCTCGCCAACCTGGGCATCACCGACCAGTGCCGTCAGGCGCTGGACCGCATCGGCCTGAACCTGGACGACGTGGTGGAGGCGGAACCGGACGCCGCACTGGGCAACGGCGGCCTGGGCCGTCTGGCCGCCTGCTTCCTGGACAGCATGGCGACGGAGGCGTTGCCCGGCTACGGCTACGGCATCCGTTACGAGTTCGGCCTGTTCGAACAGCGCTTCGAGAATGGCTGGCAGGTCGAATATCCGGAGCAGTGGCTGCAATTCGGCAACCCGTGGGAATTCCCGCGTCCGGAGGTGCTGTACCCCGTCCAGTTCTATGGCCGCGTCGAGGAATTCCGGGATTCGGTGGGCGAGCGCGCCTACCGCTGGGTGGACGCGGAGCGCGTGCTGGCCATGGCCTACGATACGCCGGTGGTCGGCTACGGCGGGGATACGATCAACACGCTGCGCCTGTGGTCGGCCCGCGCCACGCGCGACTTCAACTTCGGCCATTTCAACGACGGCGCCTACATGAAGGCGGTCGAGCAGAAGGTGCTGACGGAAAATCTCAGCCGCGTCCTCTATCCCAACGACGCGACGGAGGGCGGCAAGGAACTGCGCCTGAAGCAGGAGTATTTCTTCACCTCCGCCTCGCTCCAGGACATCCTGCGCCGCTATCTGCAACACCATTCCAATTTCGACAGCCTGCCGGACAAGGCGGCGATCCAGCTCAACGACACGCACCCGGCCATCGGCATCGCCGAACTGATGCGGCTGCTGGTGGACCAGCACGGCGTGGCCTGGGACAAGGCGTGGGATCTTACCCGCGCGACCTTCTCCTACACCAACCACACGCTGCTGCCGGAAGCGCTGGAAGCGTGGCCGGTCCGCATGATGGAGCGCGTTCTGCCGCGCCACATGCAGATCATCTACGAGATCAACGCCAAGTTCCTGAACCGCTCCAAGGCGCGGGCGGCGGGCGACAACGGGCGCCTGTCCCGCCTGTCGCTGATCGACGAGCGCGGCGACCGGCGCGTGCGCATGGGCAACCTTGCCTTTCTCGGCTCGCACAAGGTCAACGGCGTGTCGGCCCTGCACACCGAACTGATGAAGCAGACCGTCTTCGCCGACCTGCACGCGGAGTTCCCGGACCGCATCAACAACAAGACCAACGGCATCACCCCGCGCCGCTGGCTGCATCAGGCGAACCCGCCCTTGGCCGCGCTGATCACCAGCCGCATCGGCAACGGCTGGATCAAGGACCTCAGCCAGATCAAGGCGCTCGCCGAGAAGGCCGACGACGTGGTGTTCCGGGAGGAGTTCCGCCGCGCCAAGCGCAAGAACAAGAAGCGGCTGGCCGCCTACATCGCGCGCCAGACCGGGGTGGACGTGCTGGTGGACAGCCTGTTCGACGTGCAGGTCAAGCGCATGCACGAGTACAAGCGCCAGCTCCTGAACATCCTTCAGGCCATCGCGCTGTACAACGAGATGCGCGACAACCCGACCGTCGCCTGGGTGCCGGTGACCAAGATCTTCGCCGGCAAGGCGGCGCCGAGCTATCACATGGCGAAGCTCATCATCAAGCTCATCAACGATGTGGCGAAGGTGGTGAACCATGACCCGTCGGTGCACGACAACCTGAAGATCGTGCTGCTGCCGAACTACAACGTCACCGCGGCTGAGATCATCATGCCGGCGGCGGACCTGTCGGAGCAGATCTCCACCGCGGGCATGGAGGCGTCGGGCACCGGCAACATGAAGCTGGCCCTGAACGGCGCCCTGACCATCGGCACGCTGGACGGCGCCAACGTCGAGATCCGCGAGCATGTGGGCGAGGACAACATCTTCATTTTCGGCCTGACCGCCGACGAGGTGAACGACCTGCGCGCCAGCGGCGGCTTCAACCCGCGGGAGGTCATCGCCGCCAACCCCAGCCTGAAGCGGGCGCTGGACATGATCTCCACCGGCGTCTTCTCGCCGGACGATCCCCACCGCTATCACCCCATCCTCCAGGCGCTGACCGACGGCGGCGACCATTTCCTGGTGACGGCGGACTTTGCCGACTATTGCGCGGCGCAGCAGGCCGCCATGGACCTGTACCGCGACCAGGAGGAATGGACCCGCAAGGCCATCCTGAACACGGCGAACATGGGCTGGTTCTCGTCCGACCGCACCATCATGGAGTATGCGAACGAGATCTGGAACGTGCACCCCGTGAAGCCGGAGCATCCCGCCGACGCGGAGCGCTGACGCGAACCCGCCGGGACGCGAACAAAAATTGTGTTGCGAAGGCGCGGGCGCTTTACAAGCCCCGCGCCTTTCGTTTATCTACCGGGTTATGAATCGCTCGCTCGCCATCACCACCACCACTACCAAAACGACCCGCTCCGGCGGGCCGTCGGCTGGTGGCGTGCGTTGATCGAGTAAGACGCTTCACCCACCACGAAGGCCCCGCCGGACACGGACGGGGCCTTGGTGTATCCGGGGCCGCCGTCCGCGCTCGATCCGGGCAAGACCAAAGGACGGACCACACCCATGAGCAGCTCTTCCCCTTCTCCCCGCCGCGTCGCCATCGTCGGTGCCACCGGCGCCGTCGGCCGTGAGATGGTCGATGTTCTTCACCGCCGTTCGTTCCCGGTCGCGGAACTCGGCCTGTTCGCGTCGGAGCGCAGCGCCGGCCGCACGGTCGAGACCCCGTTCGGCGAGAAGACCCTCGTGGCGTTCGACGTCGAGAAGGTGAAGGGCTACGACATCGTTCTGCTCGCCGTGTCGGGTGACTTCGCCAAGGCCCACGCGCCGGCCATCGCCGCGGGCGGGGCGCTGGTGATCGACAACTCCTCGGCCTTCCGCTACGACGACAACGTTCCGCTGATCGTGCCGGAGATCAACGCCCACGCCATGGGCGACGCCAAGCTGATCGCCAACCCGAACTGCACGACCGCCATCGCCGTCGTGGCGCTCGGCCCGCTGCACAAGGCGTTCGGCCTGAAGCGCGTTATCGTCTCCACCTACCAGGCGACCAGCGGTGCCGGTGCGGAGGGCATGGCGGAGCTTGAGGAGCAGACCCGCAACCAGCTCGACGGCAAGCCGGTCGTCAACAGCGTCTTCCGCCACCCGATCCCCTTCAACCTGATCCCCCAGATCGACGCCTTCCAGGAGAACGGCTACACGAAGGAGGAGATGAAGGTGACGTGGGAGACCCGGAAGATCCTGGAGATCCCGGACCTGCCGGTGAGCTGCACCGCCGTGCGCATTCCGACCTACCGCGCCCATTCCGAGGCGATCACGGTCGAGACGCTGTCCCCGGTTACCCCGGACGCCGCCCGCGCCGTCCTGGCCGACGCGCCGGGAGTGGTGGTGAAGGACGTGCCGGCGGACGGCGTGTACCCGATGCCGCTGAACGCCACCGGCCAGTTCGACGTCGAGGTCGGCCGCATCCGCACCAGCCTGATCTTCGGCGACCACGGCCTGGACCTGTTCGTCTGCGGCGACCAGTTGCTGAAGGGCGCCGCGCTGAACGCCGTGCAGATCGCGGAGCTGAGCCTGTAAGGCGTTCGTTCCACTCGAAGCCGTGATCAAAGGGCGCCTCTCCGGAGGCGCCCTTTCTCATTGCTCTGCGTCAGCGGTGCGGGTGACTCCGATGGTTGTCTTGGCTCAAACAACCCGGTGCGGTTGATGGAGTATCCGGTTGTTAAAATTTAATAAATTCATGACAAAACGACGCATCTTTGGCGTTATGCCTGCTTTTTGGAGTTTGAGATGGCGTCGTTTCTGCGCGATATGATCGTTGCTGCCACCTGTGCCTTGACCGCCGCCTGCGCTTCCAGTTTCGATCCGCGCACAACCATGACCCCTGATCAGGCTGCCCAGCTTCAGCCCGGCCAGATCGCCGTGGATGTCCAGGTG
>JAEYPE010000117.1 GCA_023411035.1 Pseudomonadota bacterium | reverse complement strand
GATCCGCAAGCTGAACCCCAAGCCGGCGCTCAGCTTCGACCACACGCCCGCCCAGCTCGTCACCCCCGACATCCTGATGCGCGCCAACCCCGGCGGCGGCTGGCTGATCGACCTGAACCCGGACACGCTGCCGCGGGTGCTGGTCAACCACCGCTATTTCGCGCGCATTTCCGGCGCCACCCGCAACAAGGCGGACAAGGAATACATCACCGAGCGGTTCCAGTCGGCGAACTGGCTGGTCAAGTCGCTGCACCAGCGCGCCACCACCATCCTGAAGGTGGCCAGCGAGATCATCCGGCAGCAGGACGCCTTCTTCATCCACGGCGTTTCGCATTTGAGGCCGCTGATCCTGCGCGACATTGCCGAGGCCATCGGCATGCACGAGAGTACGGTCAGCCGCGTCACAACCAACAAGTTCATGGCGACTCCGCGCGGCGTGTTCGAGCTGAAATATTTCTTCACCTCCGCCATCCAGGGGGCGGACGGGCAGGCGGCCCACTCGGCGGAGGCCGTCCGCTACCGCATCAAGGCGATGATCGACGCTGAAAAGCCGGACGATGTGCTGTCGGACGATAAAATCGTCGAAATCCTGCGCGGCGAAGGGATCGACATTGCGCGCCGGACGGTCGCGAAGTATCGTGAGGCGATGCGCATACCGTCATCGGTGCAGCGACGCCGTGCCAAGATGTCACGCATGTAACCGGGCCGGAAGGGGGCCGTCCTCGATTGACAGCCCATACCGCCGTCACTATGGTCCCCGTCCGCACGTGGCGGCCTTCCGTCGTCCCATGCCCATCGCGGACCAGATTGGAAACATCCTAAAATGCAACTGACCGTCAAAGGCAAGCAGCTTGACGTTGGTGATGCTCTGCGCACCCACGTCGCGGACAGCCTGAACTCCGTCGTCGGCAAGTATTTCAACAAGCCGATCGAAGCCAACGTCGTTCTGACGCGCGAAGCGCATCTGTTCAAGGCCGACATCCAGGTCCATGTCGGTCGTGGCATCGTTCTTCAGAGCACCTCCGACGCCACCGAGCCCTATCCGGCCTTCGACACCGCGTGCGAGAAGCTGTCCAAGCGCCTGCGCCGCTACAAGAGCCGTCTGCGCAACCACCACAACGGCGATGCCGCCGCGCAGGAAGCCGTCCCGGCCCGCTACCAGATCCTGGAAGCGGAAAAGGACGAGGCCCATGTCGAGAGCGAAGAGGCCGCCGAGGCCCCGCAGCCCATGGTCATCGCCGAAATGGAAACCAGCATCGCGACCCTGGCGGTCAGCGAGGCGGTGATGCGCCTGGAACTGGCCGACGCTCCGGCCCTTCTGTTCCGCAACGGCGCCCATGGCCGTCTGAACCTGGTCTACCGCCGCGCCGATGGCAACATCGGTTGGGTGGACCCGGCGGAGAAGGCCGGCGCCTGAGTCCGGGCTTCGTATCAACCACATCCGTAGCGTCATGCTCGATCTCATCACGCCGCACGCCATTCTCCCGAACCTCAGGGCCGGCAGCAAAAAGCAGGCCCTGCAGGACTTGGCGCGCAAGGCGTCCGAGCTGACCGGCCAGCACGAACGGGCGATCTTCGACGTCCTGCTGGAACGCGAGCGGTTGGGCACCACCGGCGTGGGCCATGGCATCGCCATCCCGCACGGCAAGCTGCCCAACCTCGACCGCGTCCACGGCGTCTTCGCCCGGCTGGAGCGGCCCATCGACTTCGATGCGATCGATGAGCAACCGGTCGATCTGATTTTCCTGCTGTTGGCTCCGGATCATGCCGGCGCCGACCACCTGAAGGCGCTGGCCCGTGTGTCGCGCCTGCTGCGCGACCAGTCTATGTGCGAGAAGCTGCGCGGTTCGGACTCGGCGGATGCGATCTACGCTCTGCTGACCCAGCACGAAGCCAGCCACGCCGCGTAAGAAGCACCCCAGCGAACGACCGGAACGGGAGAGCCGGCGGCTCTCCCGTTTTCCGTTCTGGGTGTGTCCACCCGTCCCGAAGGGGAAAAGGGCCGGAAGGGGAAAAGGGAAGGAGCGTACGTTTGTACGTACGCTCTCCATCCTTGTGTACGTTCAGGCGCGCTCGGCCCAGCCCATGTAGTTCACGTCGAGATCGCGCGGGTTCAGCCGGAACTCGTCGGACAGCGGGCTGTAGGTGATGCCGGTCAGGTCGCGGATCGCCAGCCCCTCCGTGCGTACGGCGGCGGCCAGTTCGCCGGGCCGCAGGAACTGGCGCCAGTTGTGGGTGCCGCGGGGCATCCAGCGCAGGATGTACTCCGCTCCGACGATGGCCAGCGCGAAGGATTTCGGGGTGCGGTTCAGGGTCGCCAGGAACAGCACGCCGCCCGGCGCCAGCAGCTCCGCGCAGGACTTCACGAACAGTGGCACGTCGGCGACATGCTCGATCACCTCCATCGCAAGAACGGCGTCGAAACGCTCGCCGCCGGCGGCCAGGGCTTCGGCGGTGGTGGCGCGGTAGTCCACGGGCGTACCGGTCTCCGCGGCGTGGGCGGCGGCGGTGCGTACGTTCCGCTCGGCCGCGTCCACGCCGACCACGGTGGCGCCCATGCGGGCCACGGGTTCGGACAGCAGGCCGCCGCCGCAGCCGATGTCCACGATGCGCAGGCCCTTCAACGGCTGCACCGCCAGCGGGTCGCGGCCGAACCGACGGCACAGCGTGTCGCGGATGTAGGTCAGCCGCAGCGGGTTCAGCCGGTGCAGGGGCCGGAACTTGCCCGTGGGGTCCCACCATTCCGCGGCGATGGCCGAAAAGCGGGCGATGTCCTCGGGGTCGACAGTGCCTGCGGTGCCTGCGGTTCCGGCGGTCGCGGTCATGAAAGAAATCCCGTATGCTTGGTTTGCGGAAACAATTGCGGGGCGAACTTGCCTCGCTGTGAGCGACAGAGTATGGATACGCCGCCCCGCGCCGGCAACGGTAGAGCGGGGGCGCGGACTGCCGGCTTTTTTGCCGGCCCAGATATGGTGTGAGGTATGGCGCGGATCGTCCTCAAGTTCGGCGGCACGTCGGTCGGCGACATCGACCGCATCAAGAACGTGGCCCGAAAGGTCGAGCAGGAAGTGAAGGCGGGCCACCAGGTGGCCGTCGTCGTGTCGGCGATGTCCGGCGTGACCAACCAGCTCGTAAAATATTGCAACGACATCGACAAGCTGCACGACGCGCGCGAGTACGACTCCATCGTCGCTTCGGGCGAGCAGGTGACCTCCGGTCTCCTCGCCATCGCGCTGCAGTCGCTCGGCATCCAGGCGCGGTCCTGGCTCGGCTGGCAGATCCCGATCTACAGCGACGAGACGCACGGCAAGGCGCGCATCGTGTCCATCGACACGGCGGAGCTGGACAAGCGGATGAACACCGGCGAGGTCGCCGTGGTCGCCGGCTTCCAGGGCGTGACCGAAGGCGGGCGCATCACCACGCTGGGCCGCGGCGGCTCGGACACCTCGGCGGTCGCCCTGGCGGCGGCGCTGAAGGCCGACCGCTGCGACATCTACACCGACGTGGACGGCGTCTACACCACCGACCCGCGCATCGTCACCAAGGCCAAGAAGCTCTCCAAGATCACCTATGAGGAGATGCTGGAGCTGGCGTCGCAGGGGGCCAAGGTCCTCCAGACCCGCTCGGTCGAGATGGCGATGAACCACCGCGTGCGCGTGCAGGTTCTGTCGAGCTTCGAGGAGGCCGCCGGCAGCGCGCTTCCCGGTACCCTTGTTGTTGACGAGGACGAGATCGTGGAAAAGGAAGTTGTGAGCGGCATCGCCTACAGCCGCGACGAGGCGAAGATCACCCTCATCGGCGTGGCCGACCGACCGGGTGTGGCGGCGAACATCTTCGGTCCGCTGACCGACGCCGCCGTCAATGTGGACATGATCGTCCAGAACGTGTCCGAGGACGGCAAGTCCACCGACCTGACCTTCACGGTCGGCAAGGCCGACGTCGCCCGCGCCGTGAAGGTGCTGGAGGACGCGAAGGCCGAGCTGAACTACCAGCGCCTCGCCTCCGACGCCAACGTGGTGAAGGTGTCGGTGATCGGTGTCGGCATGCGCAGCCACGCCGGCGTCGCGCAGCGCATGTTCAAGGCACTGGCCGACAAGGGCATCAACATCCAGGTCATCTCCACCTCCGAGATCAAGATCTCCGTCCTGATCGCCGAGGAGTATGCGGAGCTGGCGCTGCGCGCGCTGCACACCGCCTACGGGCTGGACGCGGCCTGAGCCGCGGTGACGGGGGAGGGGCGGCGATGACCGACTCCAGGTCCGACGCCACATCCGACGGGGCGGCAAGCGCCCGACTCGACCGGCTGTGGGCGCGTGGCCGCGCCTTCCTCGGCACGCGCACCGCCATCATGGGCGGTGCGATGAGCTGGGTGTCGGAACGCCGACTCGTCTCCGCCATCTCCAACGCCGGGGGCTTCGGCGTTCTCGCCTGCGGCTCGATGCCGCCGGACCTGTTGGCGGCGGAAATCGCCGCCACGCGGGCGCTGACCGCCAAGCCCTTCGGCGTCAACCTCATCAACATGCACCCGGATCTGGACCGTCTGATCGACGTCTGCCGGGAGCAGAGGGTTACGCATGTGGTGGTCGCCGGGGGCTTTCCGTCCGGCGCCGCCATCAAGCGCATCAAGGACGGCGGCGCCCGCGCCCTGGCCTTCGCCCCGACGCTGGTCAGCGGCAAGCGGCTGGTGAAGCAGGGCATCGACGCCCTGGTGATCGAGGGCACGGAGGCCGGCGGCCACATCGGCCCCGTCTCCACCACCGTTCTGGCGCAGGAAATCCTGCCCGACCTGCGCGAGGTCCCGGTCTTCGTGGCCGGCGGCATCGGGCGCGGCGAGGCCATCCTGTCCTATCTGGAGCAGGGGGCGGCGGGCGTGCAGATCGGCACCCGATTCGTCTGCGCCACCGAATCGATCGCGCATCCCCGCTTCAAGGAGGTCTTCATCAGGGCGTCGGCGCGCGACGCCCAGGCGTCGGTGCAGATCGACCCGCGCTTTCCGGTGATCCCGGTGCGGGCGCTCGCCAACGCCGGTTCCAAGCGCTTCATGGAACTCCAGCGCGAGGTCATCGGCAAGGTGGACCGCGGCGAGATGACCCGTGACCAGGGCATCCTGGAGATCGAGCATTTCTGGGCCGGCGCGCTGCGCCGCGCGGTGATCGACGGCGATGTGGACAGCGGCTCCCTCATGGCGGGGCAGAGCGTCGGGATGGTCACGCGCGAACAGCCGGTGGCGGAGATCATCGCGGACCTGATCGCCCAGGCCGAATCGGCGCTGGCGGCGCGCTGCCCGCAAACCGGCGCCGAAGGGCCGGCGGCCATATTGGGGGCGGCGTAGATGAGCGGCATCCTGGGCGACATCCCCGCCGGTTCACCGGGCTTCGACGGCGCCGCCTCGCGCCGGCTGCTGGCGCGGCTGCGCGACATCATGGCGGGGTCCGGCTCCGGGCAGGAGCGGCTGGACAAGATCGTCACCCTGATCGGCATGGAGATGGGGGCGGACGTCTGCTCCTGCTACGTCATGCGGGCGGGCGAGGTGTTGGAGCTGTTCTCCACCGTCGGTCTGAACCAGGACGCCGTGCACCACACGCGCCTTCGCGTGGGCGAGGGCATCGTCGGCGACATCGCCGGCCACGCGCGGCCCATCGCGCTGGACAACGCGCCGTCGCACCACAGCTTCGTCTACCGCCCGGAAACGGGGGAGGACCCGTTCCTGTCGCTGGCCGGCGTGCCGATCCTGCGCGGCGGCAAGGTCCGCGGCGTCCTGGTCATCCAGCACAAGGACCGCCGCCGCTACACCGAGGTCGAGGTCGAGACGCTCCAGACCATCGCCATGGTGGTGGCCGAACTGGTCGCCCAGGGCGAGCTGGTCAACCCGCAGGAGGTCGCCTCCACCGGCGATCCGGCGCTGCTTCCGGCCCGCCTGTCGGGCACGTCGCTGGCCAACGGTCTGGCGATGGGGCTGGCGGTGATCCACCGCCCGCAGCTCACCATCCGCCAGATGGTGGCGGAGGATGCGGAAAGCGAGTTGGGACGGCTGAACGCCGCCATCGCCACCATGCACAGCGCCATCGACGACCTGCTGAACGCGGCGGCGCTGGCGGGCCTGAGCGAGCCCAAGGACATTCTGGAAACCTACCGCATGTTCGCGGAGGACCGCGGGTGGCTGTCGCGCATCCGCGAGGCGATCCGCATGGGCCTGACGGCGGAAGCGGCGGTGCAGCAGGTGCAGAACGACACCCGCGCCCGCATGAGCCACCTGACGGACCCCTACATCCGCGAACGGCTGCTCGACCTGGAAGACCTGACCAACCGGCTGCTCCAGCACCTTGCCGGGCGCAAGTCCGAGGCGGACGGCGGCACCCTGCCGGACGACATCATCCTGGTCGCCCGCTCCATGGGGCCGGCGGAGCTGCTGGACTACGACCAGCGCCGCCTGCGCGGCGTGATCCTGGAGGAAGGCTCGCCGTCCAGCCATGTCTGCATCGTGGCGCGGGCGCTGAACATCCCGGTGGTGCAGGCGCCGGACGCGCTGAACCGGATCGAGCCGCTGGACCCGGTGATCGTGGACGGCGACCACGGGCAGGCTTTCGTCCGCCCGGCGGAAGACATCCAGATGGCCTTCGTGGAGGCCGTGGCGCTCCGCGCCCGCAAGGAGGAGATGTACGAGAAGATCCGTGCGCTTCCCTCCGTCACGCGGGATGGCGTGCCGATCTCCATACAGTTGAACTGCGGCCTGCTGATCGACCTGCCGCATCTGAAGGCCAGCGGGGCGGAGGGCGTGGGCCTCTACCGCACCGAAATCCCCTTCATGGTGCGCTCGACCTACCCGGACGTCCAGGCGCAGACCGAGCTTTATTCCCGCATCCTGGACCAGACCGACGACAAGCCGGTGGTCTTCCGCACGCTGGATGTCGGCGGCGACAAGATGCTGCCCTACATCGCGGCGAGCGAGGGGGAGGAGAATCCGGCGCTCGGCTGGCGGGCCATCCGCATCGGGCTGGACCATCCGTCGCTGCTTCGCCAGCAGTTGCGCGCTCTGCTGCGGGCCTCCAGCGGGCGCCCGCTGTCGGTGATGTTCCCGATGATCGCCGAGGTGGCGGAGTTCGACGCCGCCCGCCGCCTGCTCGATCTGGAGATCGCGCGGCAGGAGAGCCAGGGCTGCGAACCGCCCAGCCGCCTGCGCGTCGGCACGATGATCGAGGTGCCGGCGCTGCTGTGGCAGTTGCCGGCGCTGCTGCCGCGGGTGGATTTCCTGTCGGTCGGCTCCAACGATCTGGCGCAGTACATCTTCGCCAGCGACCGCGGCAATCCGCGCACCGCCGGGCGTTACGACCCGCTGTCGCCGGCCATGCTCAGCCTGCTGCGGCGGCTGGTCGAGGCTTGCGGCGACGCCGGCGTCCCGGTCAGCATCTGCGGCGAGATGGCGGGCCGTCCGCTGGACGCCATGGCGTTGATCGGCATCGGCTTCCGCACGCTGTCGATGTCGCCGCCCTCGGTCGGGCCGGTGAAGACCATGCTGCGCTCCCTGGACGTGGCGGCGCTGCGCCAGTACATGAGCGGGCTGTACCAGCGGGGCGACCACAGCCTGCGCGACAAGCTGCGCACTTTCGCCAAGGACCACGGCGTCATCATCTGAAGGCCGCATCCGAAACCGCTCCGCCGCTCTTGGAAGCATGCCTAGCATCGGTGTTCTGCCGCATCGGTGTTTTGTTACAGCGATCCGGACGAAGGGCGTATACAACGTCGCATGATCGAGGTCTTTCCCGGTTGCGCCGACCCGGCGGCTGGCGTACCCATGCCGGGGGTGGGACCATGAGGCATCCGGAGCGACGGTACGGTTGATATGATGGGCAAGCGCAAGGTTTTCGGCTCTTACGACCCCGCCCAGGACGGTCCGGCGCAGACCGGCCCCAGCGTGTCCGACACCTTGCGTGAGACGCGCGAGAGCCTCGGCTACGACCTGCGCGAGGTCGCGACGATGCTGCGCATCCGCTACCCCTATCTGCAAGCCATCGAATCGGGCCGGTTCGAGGAACTGCCGGGCACCGCCTACGCGGCGGGCTTCCTGCGCTCCTACGCCGAATGCCTGGGGCTGGACCCGGAAGCCATCCTTACCCGCTACAAGGACGAGGCGGCGGGCCGCACGCGCAGCCAGCAGCTCTATTTCCCCACCCCGGTCCCGGAAGGCCGCATCCCCGGCGGCGCGGTCCTGCTGGGCACGATGGTGCTGGCGGGCATCGTCTATGGCGGCTGGTACTATCTGTCGGCGACCGACCGGTCGATGGTCGATCTGGTCCCGGCGCTGCCCGACCGGCTGGTTTCGCTGCTCGACACGCTGCCCCTCAACGGAACCCAGAACGCCGTGGCGCCGGTCCCCGCCGAGTCGCCCGTTGCTCCGGCGCCGGCACCCGCTCCGACCGTGACGGCGGAGGCTCCGCCGGCCC
>JAEYPE010000065.1 GCA_023411035.1 Pseudomonadota bacterium | reverse complement strand
AAACCGCCGCCTGCGCATCCCTTCTCACAACACGGTATCCACTCTGTCAAAGATCCCGCGGTCCGCTGAGGGACCGCAACACCCCGCGCCCTGCCCTCTGATGAGGAGCGGGCCGCCAGGGCCAGAATGTCTTCTGTTTCCCGACCCGTCGGCGCCTCGTTGGCGGCCACCGCGTCGGTGGAGCGGGTTATAGGCGCCTCCTCTACGAAGACGCAAGCGCTTTTTTGACAGGTCGATGAAAATTCTGCCCGATCATGAAAAATCAGACTCTTGGCAGGCTGCAACGTGGGGGGGGGCGGCTACAGTAAGCCGAGGGAACGCAGTTCCGCGGCCAGATGGGCCGGCAGTTCGTCGCCCTGCCCGCCCGCGTCGGACAGATCCTTGGGCGCGGCCTGCGGGTCGAGATAGCGCCATCCCTGGAATGGGCGATGGGGTGTCGGCACGGTCGGCACCAGTTGCGGGTCCATTCCGAGGATGCAGCAGCTTTCCCCTTCCTCGTCCACAGTGGTGTCGATGGCGATCACCTGCTGCCGGGCGGCGACGGAGCCGCGGACCACCCAATAGATCGAACCACCGGCCAGGATCTCCTCCCCCCGCTTCGGCACGCGGCGCGTGAAGACGGGAACCACCGGGCGCCCTCCGACGGTCTGCGCGCGGCGCGCCTGCACCGCCTCCAGATGGTCGAGGTCGTCGATTCCGACGGCCAGCTTGATGAGATGCAAAGGCATGGAAAGCTCAGGGAAAAGGTTGGCAGGAGAGGTTCGCTGCCGCAGATGGTAACCCGCGGCACCGTTTCCAGCCATCGAAGGAGCGTTCCGGCGCCAGCGTCAGGCCGGCACATCGTTGAGGGAACGGCAACGCCCTTCGAAATCGGACGTCACGAAATCCGGCTTCTTGAGCAATCCCCGCATCCAGGCGGTCAGCGTGCAAAGGTCTTCCAGCCGTACGGTTTCATGAAGGGTGTTCTCGGGGAAGGTCAGTTCGAACGTCTCGGCGATGTGGTCGAGCACCTGTTCGAGCTGTTCCGCGGTAAGGCCGATTCCGCCGTCCAAATGGGCGCTGCGGGTCAGGACCTTCTCGTCCACGCCGTATTCGTCGCGAATCAGTTTCACGATCCAACGGAAAAGTTGCATCCAATTGGTGATCCCGAGGATCGGCTCCGACATACCCTGCCTCTCATGCACGCGACTTGGGCGCGAAGGATGGCACGCTTTCTTCGCAAATTCATTGCGTGAAAATGCCGCTTCCGCAGGACGGCACCGGCGTTCATAGAATGCTGTCCATGCGTGCCGCTTACCTCAACCTCGCCCTGTCGATGACCCTGGTCGGACTGTCCGTTCCGGCCTCGAAGGTGATCGTCTCCCATATGCCACCGCTCGTGGCGGCGGAGATTCGCTTCGCCCTTATCGCCGTGATCCTGGCGCCCTTCACCTTGCGCGGCGGCACAGCGGCGTTTCCCCGCAACGGGCGGGACTGGACCAGCCTCACCCTGCTCTCCCTGTTCGGCATGGTGCTGTTCAACCTGTTCCTTTTGCTTGGGCTGCGGGAAACCAGCGCGGTTGCCGCGGGCATCATCACCAGCACCATCCCGGCCATGACGGCGCTGGGCGCTGCGCTGATCCTGCGGGAGCGGATCGGAGTCGGCAGCGCCGCCGCCATCGCCCTGGCGGTGCTGGGCATGGTCGCGCTGAATCTGCGGCCCGGCGGCAGCGGCGGCCCCGAGGACTCGCTGGCCGGCAACGCGCTGGTGCTCGGAGCCGTGGTGTCGGAAGGGCTGTACGGTGTCTTCGCGCGTCAGCTCGGCGGGCGGATACCGCCCCTGACCCTGACCTTTCTGGCGAATGCCCTGGCCGCCGCGATGATGGCGCCCGGGGCGCTCGCCACGCTGGGCGGCTTCGATCCGGGGGCGGTGTCTGGCTGGGTCTGGCTGCTGTTCGTGGTGTCCGGCCTGACCGGCGGGCTGTTGGCGGTGGTGCTGTGGATGCGCGGGATCGCTCATGTGCCGGCCAACCGGGCTGGGCTGTTCACCGGCCTGATCCCGGCGGCGGGCGTGCTGGCCGCCGTGCTTTTCCTGGGCGAAGCCTTTACGTTCGCCCATGCGGCGGGGCTGATGTGCGTTCTGATCGGGATCGCCATGGGAACGGGGGCGCTGCGCCTGCCCAAGCGCTTCATGCCGGAATAAGCACACCTCCCGCTTCCATCCGGATCACACCGCGTCCTGAATCAGGGCCACGCCCTTGATCTGGGCATAGACGGGCTGGCCCGGAGACAGCCCCAAAGCGTCCCAGCTCTTTCGGGTGACACGGGCCAGCATGCGCGCGCCCCGCCCCTCCTCGCCCAGAGCCACCACCGCCATCATCTGAACGTCGTCCTGCCGCTCCGCCGCCACGATACGCGCCGGCAAGGCGTTCAGGATGGTGCTGCCCTCCGGCGGATTGCGCGCGAGGCTCACGTCGGACGCCGCGATGCGGGCGCGCCGTGCCGTTCCCAACGGCCCCAGGTCACCCGGAACGAGCAAGTGTCCGCCGTCCAGCCGCAGCAGGGTCAGCCCATAGGCGTCCTCCCGCCCCTCCACCACCGCGGGCAGGGTCACCCCGGCCTCCGGCATGCGGGCGATGGGCAGGGTCGGGTCGGCCTGGAGTTCCTGCATGGGGCCGGCGGCGACGACACGCCCCTGGCGCAGCAGCACCAGATGGTCGGCCAGCCGCTCCACCTCCGCGATGTCGTGGCTGACATAGAGGACGGGAACGGACAGCACGCCGTGCAACCGCTCCAGATAGGGGAGGATCTCCTCCTTGCTGAAGCGGTCCAGCGCCGCCAAGGGCTCGTCCATCAGCAGCAGGCGAGGCTGCGAGAGAAGCGCGCGGCCCACGCCGACCCGCTGGCGCTCGCCGCCGGACAGATGTTCCGGAGAACGGTCGAGCAGATGCCCCAGCCCCAGCAAATCCACCACATCGTCCAGGCGGATGCGCTCCGGGACGCCGCGCCCCACCGTCCGGCGGTGGCCGAACAGCAGGTTCGTGCGCACCGACAGGTGTGGGAACAGGCTGGCCTCCTGGAAGACGTAACCGATGGGTCGCTTGTGGGTCGGACGGAAGCTGCGCCCCTCCTGCCAGACGTCTCCGTCCAGGGCGAAGCGCCCGTTCAGCCGCTGGAGCCCGGCGACGCAGCGCAGAACCGAGGTCTTGCCGCAGCCGGACGGACCGAACAGGGCGGTGATGCCGCGGCCCGGCGCCTCGAACGCCACGTCCAGGTCGAACTGGCCGAGCTTTCCGTGGAAATGCGCCGACAGGCTCATCGCCCGCCCCGCCCGATGCGCTTCTCCAGCATCATCATCGCCAGGATCACCGTGAAGGAGAACACCAGCATCCCGCCCGCGAGCAGATGCGCCTCTTCCCATTGCAGAGTTTCGACATAATCGTAGATGGCCACCGACAGAACCTTGGTCTGGCCGGGGATGTTGCCGCCGATCATCAGGACGACTCCGAACTCACCCATGGTGTGGGCGAAGCCCAGCACCGCCCCGGTCAGGAAGCCGCGGCGGGCCAGCGGCACCGCGACGGTAAAAAAAGTGTCGAGCGGCGAGGCGCGCAAGGTCGCCGCCGCCTCCAGCGGGCGGTCGCCGAACGCCTCGAAGGCGTTGCGGATCGGCTGCACCACGAAGGGCATGGAGTACAGGACCGACCCGATGACCAGACCTTCGAAGGTGAAGGCCATGGAGCGGGCACCCCACAGTGGCGCAAGCCACCCGCCGGGGCCGTTCGGTCCCAGCAGCATCAGCAGGTAGAAGCCCAGGACCGTGGGCGGCAGGACGAGAGGCAGCGCCACCACCGTGGCGACCGCCTCTTTCCACCAGGCTCCGGACCGCGCCAGCCACCAGGCCAGGGGAGTGCCGAGGATCAACAGAATGACCGTCGTCAGCCCCGCCAGTTCCAGCGTGAGGATGATCGGTTGCCAGCTCATCGGCGGGCTGCCCTTACCGTGGAGGCCGGCACGGTCAGTTCGACGCCGCCGAATTGACCTTCGCGCCGTAGCCGTACTTGGAGAGCACCGCTGCGGCTTCCGGACCCTTCAGGAAGGCGAGGAACGCCTTGGCCGGCTCGTTGCCGGCGCCCTTCGTCAGCAAAACGGCGTCCTGGAAGATCGGATCGTGCAGCGTCTCCGGAACCGGCCAGCGGGTGCCTTCCGGCTTGGCGATCACCTGCGACAGGGCGACGAAGGCGAGTTCGGCGGCGCCGGTTTCGGCGAACTGGAACGCCTGGGCGATGCTGTTGCCCTGGACGATCTTCGGCTGAATCGCATCGTAGACCCCCATTTTCTTCATGGTCTGAACGGCGGCCGCGCCATAGGGAGCCGTCGCCGGGTTGGCGATGGAGACCTTCTCGAAGGCGCCCTTGCGCAGCGTGTCCTCACCCAGCGAGGTGTCAGAGGTCTTGGACCATAATACCAGACGGCCAACGGCGTAGGTGAAGCGGGAGTCCGGAACGGCCAGACCTTCCTCAACGGCCTTCTTCGGCGTCTCATCGTCGGCGGCGAGGAAGACGACGAAGGGGGCGTCCTGCTTGATCTGGGCGTAGAACTGGCCGGTGGCGCCAAAGCTCAGGATGGCCTTGTGGCCGGTCTTCTGCTCGAAGGTGGCGGCAATTTCCTTCGCCGGGGCCGTGAAGTTCGCCGCGACCGCGACGTTGAATTCGTCGGCATGGGCCACCGCCGGGACGGACAGCACCGCGAAGGCGGCAAGCAGGAAACGCTTCATTCCGAAAACTCCCTTCCGATCCTGTCGTCAATCCACGGCGAGAATGATGTGCGATGCGTCGATCAGCGCGCAGGCCGGATCGCCGGCCTTCAGGCCGATGTCCTCCGCGCTGCGCAGGGTGATGATGGCGGTCAGCGTCTTGCCGCCGCCGATGTCCAGGGTGATCTCGCTGTTGACCGCGCCGTCCTCGCGGCGGGCCACCACGCCTTCCACGCGGTTGCGGATCGAGGTTCGCTTCGCCTCGTCCACCGGGGCCAGGATCACGAAGGGCGCCTTGATGAGCGCCGTCGCCGCGCGCCCCGGAAACAGGCCCAGGTCGCGAACGCTGTCGCGGGTGATGATCGCGACGATCGAGGTCTGGTCCGAGAGGGCCAGCGTGACTTCGGCGTTCACCGCGCCATCGGTGATGGCCGTGACGGTTCCACGAAGGGTATTTCGGGCACTGGTGCGCATGAAGAATCCCCACATCAGGCTGGTAGCGGACAATCCGGTGCCATTCAGTTCCGGTTCAAGCACTTGGAAGGCGCGGACCATCTCGCTTTGCATGCGGTGGAAGGTAGCGACCAGCCGCACGCCGTCCGGCGTCAGGGCCGTTCCGCCGCCGCGCTTGCCGCCGGCCTGCGCCTCCACCAGCGGGCGCCCGAACAGGTTGTTCATGGCGTCGATGGCGTCCCAGGCCGCCTTGTAAGTGACGCCGACCGACCGCGCCGCGCCGGAGATGCTGCCCTCGCGCCCCACCGCCTCCAGCAGCCGGATGCGCTCCGCACCGATCGGCGATGCGTGAGGACCGGCGAAGAACACCTGCGGTTGGACGGACATGAGCGGAAAACCCCGGCTTCGCTATATATGTTCGCTATATAACCATGATTTTCTTGGGTGAACTACCGCTTTTTGATGAGTGGAGATTTTTTCACCGGAACCGCGAAACAGCGCGCACCACACAGCCTGATGAACTCGGAACAGGCGCCCATCAACCCATGCAATGAATGCATATTCTCTGCACAATATGCAGATTTTTCAGGCGAAGCTTGCCACGATCAGTGCCGGAACCGTTCATACATCGATCACTGTGCTGAAAACTGGATCACATGTTATTGGATAATTTCCCCACCGGCCTTTGACGCGGCCAAATCGGAAGGGCGGCCTTTTCACCGTTTCGCCAAGGGATGAGCCGGTCACGCCAATTCCGATAGGCTCTTCCGGGGTTCCGGGGTGGTGACAGGGGCGTCAGGTCGCCAGTGCGGCGACGAGGGCGCCGAGCAGGGCTACCGCGCCGCCGGGCATTGTGAACGAATTGGAAGAAGCCCAGGTAAACGGCGAGCTTCTCCTGCGAGATGCCGCGGTGCGGGCGCAGCCGGGAGCGCAGCAGCGACCCGAAGCCTTCGATGGTGTCGACGTGGACCTCGCAGA
>JAEYPE010000044.1 GCA_023411035.1 Pseudomonadota bacterium | reverse complement strand
GCCGGTGGAGACGCCGCGCAGGTAGAGCACCGGCAGCAGGGCGTCCAGGCTCTTGGTCCGCCGCGCCCAACGCGGCAGGATCGCCGAGGTGAAGCGGACCCGCTCGCCAGCCTCGGCGCCGCCACGGTCGCGCACCTTAGCGCGGCGCACCGGCACCGGCCCGATCCCGGTCTGGATCGTCCGTTCGGGGCCATGGCCGTGCCGCACGACCCGCTCGCGGCCGTCCGGCAACCTGACGTCCTTCATGGAGGCCAGGAAGCTATCAACCTCCGCCTCGATCGCCTGCTCGAGCAGCCGGCGGGCACCAGCGCGTAAGATGGCGGTCAGCGGATCGTCGATCTCCTCCGGCTGACGCAGCCGGACAACCTTGCTATTCTCATCCATGGCGTATCGCTCCCTCGTGGAGGTTCGGGCAGGTTTCGTCACCCACCTCGATACGCCGCCCTCTTCAGACCGTCATCACCCAGATTCCCGCATAGCTCATGTTCTCTACGAACAGCTTCTGAAGTCCGACACAGCTTGGCTCCCTCCAACGTCCAGCCATTCCGCCGCCTCCCAGCAAACTTTGCAACAGAGCCCCGTGCCGGCCGCCCCCATCACCCTTCGAAGACACTCGGCAGCCATAGGGCGATCTCAGGGAAGATGACCAGCAGCAACGCCATCAGCAGCATGGTGACCACGAACGGCAGAGAGCCGTAGATCACGTCCTTGATGTTGCCGGACACCCGCGTGCTCTGCACCACGAACAGATTGATGCCGATCGGTGGCGTCAGCAGCGCGGTCTCCAGGAGAATCATCATGAGGACGCCGAACCAGACCTTGTCGATTCCGGCAGCCATGATGGCCGGAATGACCAGCGGCACCGTGGCGATCAGCATCGACAGCGACTCCATGAACATGCCGAGCACCAGGAAGAACACGATGGCCGTCAGGATCAGGGCCGTCGGCGACATGCCGGACTGCGCGAAGAGGTCGGTGACGATCTGCGACAGCCCGATGGCACTGAGCACGAAGTTCAGCAGGAACGCGGCGACGACGATGAGAACAATCATGGCGGTGGTGCCGACCGTCGCCTCGCCCGCGTCCAGAAGCATGCTGAAGGACAGGCGACGACGCACCCCGGCCAGGATGATGGCCATGAGCACCCCGAGCGCCGCGGACTCCGTCGGCGTGGCCCAGCCGGTGTAGATCGCGCCGATCACCGCCGAGAAGATCAGCAGCGGCGGCACGAGGTCCGGCAGCACGGCCAGGCGCATGCGCCAGTTGGAAGGAACGGATTGCCCGCCCCAAGCGGGCCGCATCAGCGTGCACACCGCGACAGTCAGCGAGAACAGCACGGCCAGCAGCAGGCCCGGAATGAGCGCGGCCAGATAGAGCTTCGGGATCGAGGTCTCGGTCAGGACGCCGTAGATGATCAGCGGGATGGACGGCGGGATCAGGATGCCCAGCGCCCCCCCTGCGGCGATGGTGCCGAGGAACAGCGGCTCGTTGTAGCCGTAGCGCTTGACCAGAGGGTTCGCGATGGTGCCCAGAGTGGCCGCACAGGCCACGCTGGAGCCGCTCATCGCCGCGAACACCGTCGAGAAGCCGATGTTGGCGTGCATGAGGCCGCCCGGCAGACGCGACAGCCACTGCGCGATGGCCTGATACATGCGTTCGCTGATGCCGCTGCGAAGCAGGATCTCGCCGAGCAGGATGTAGAGGGGAATGGCGAACAAGTTGAATTCGGCCGACGTTCCCCACGCCAGTTCGCCGAACGCGAACCAGAGCGGCATGGGTGAATAGAGGTTGGCCAGGATCAAGGCCAGGAAGATCAGGCCGGCGGCGACCGGCACCCCCAGCGCGAGGATGGCGAGCAGCAGTCCAACGGATACGTTAAGCACGCGCACCTCCAACGCCGGCGGCCTCGACGACCGACTTCTGCTCCTCGAGATCCTCGGTCGCGGTCCTGGTTCCGATCAGTTCCAGGGCCGCACGCCGTTCGCCGCGCCTGAGAAGGAGGCAGGCCTGGACCAGCATCACCAGGCCGGTCAGCGTCAGGAACAGCAGGCCAGCCAGCCAGACGCCCTGAGGAACCGCCATGGGGGCGGCCAGCGGCGTCATCGACCGCGATTCCAGGGCGTACGACCGGGCGAACGTCATCCAGCCCATCCAGGCCAGAACCCCGCTGGCCACGGTGAAGGTCGCCATGGCGAACAGGTCCAGGGCGACCGACACCGGGCGCGGCAGCAGCATCTGCAAGGTGTCGATGCGGATGTGCGCCCGCTTGAGGAGCGTCAGCGACGCTCCCCAGGCGGAGATGATCGCCAGCGCGTACCCCGACAGCTCGCCCACGCCGCCCGACAGGAGGGTCGCGTTGAACAGCTGCCTTACCAGGATATCGGCGCTGATGAGGAACGCCATCAGCACGACCAGGAGACCGGAGGTGCGCGCGGCGAACCGCGCGACGCTCCAAACGTGATGGGTCAGAGAGTCCATGATCGTCGTTCCAGACGCTGCTGCGGGATCGGCCATGGGGCCTCGTCAGAGCTTGTCGACGGGAATGGACAGGCCGACGGCCTTGCCCACGGTGTCGTTCCATTGCGTGGCGCAGGCCTTTCCGCAACGCTTGCCCCACTGAACCAGCACCACCTCCTGGGAGACCTTGCGCAGGAGCGCACGGTCGTCGTCGCCGACGGGAACGAGTTCCATCCCGGCCTTCTTGCCGAGGGTGCAGGGATCCTTGCCGACGTTGCAGCTCACGCCCTCGCCATGCGCCTCTGCGGCGATGTTCCACAGGCGCTCGTTCAGATCCTCGAACTTCTTCTCAAGGAATTGCCGCACCTCGGGAGCGTACTTGTTCCAGGAATCCAGGTTGGCCGACTGATAATAGATGGACCAGTTGACCGGGAGCGGGAACAGGTACTTGGTCACCTCGGCCCAGCCCGCCGTGTTGCCGGTCAGGCTGCCGGTGATCGCACAATCGAAGACGCCGCGCTGAAGGCTGGGGACGACCTCGCCGAACGGGGTCGTCACCGGCGTGCCGCCCAGCGTGGTCACCATGTCCGCCATGGTCCGGCTGTTCACGCGCACCTTCTTGCCCGCGACGTCCGCCAGGTTCTTCAGCGGGCTGCGGCACCAGAAGACGAGTCCGGGGTTGGGAGCCAGCCCCAGCAGCTTGGTGCGGAACTTGCGCTCCATGGCTTCCGCGACCACCGGCTTCCACGCATCGCAGGCCTTACGCGCCGTCGGCAGATCCGGAGCGATGCCGATCAGGTCGCACCCTTCGAAAACGGGATCGTCGCCGGCCAGCTTGACGATGTCGGTCGACGCGAAGTCGGCGACGCCGACCTCGGAGAGCCGGATCATCTGCTGCTCCTTGATGCCCATGATGTCGTAGTTGTTGTACGACACCTTGATGCGGTTGCCGGACTCGGCCGGGATCTCCTCCGTCCAGAACGGCTTTTCCACCTTCTGCGTCTGGACCTGGCTGCTGAAGTTGCCGATCACGCGGATCGTCGTCTCCGGCAGGGACTGGGCGGCGGCGGACGCCGTGAACATGGCCAGCGCCACGCCGGCCGACAGCACCATCAGACGCCGGGCACGCGGCGCCCGCGGGGATGCGGTGTTTTCGAGGCCGTGCATTGTCTTTTTTCCTCCCATTGCTTGATTGGTTCGCCGCTTACGGCGGCGTGCGGTCGCCCGACGGACGCCGTCCGTCCAGTGCAGCCTCCAGGATCCCGCGCACCGCCTCGGCGGTCACCGGACCGGGATTGCTCCCGTTGTCTGTTTCCACGGTGATCCGCGCGGCCTCCTCGATGGCGTCCTTCGAGAAGCCGACCTCGGTCAGGCGCGTGGGCAGGCCGACCCTCGTCATGGTGTCGAAAATGGCGCCGCCCACATCGCCGACGCCCATGGCCGCCGCCACGCGCCCCAGCGCGTCCGGCGCGAAGCGCGCGTTGTAGGACGCGACGTGGGGAAGCACGAGCGCATGCGATAGACCGTGCGGAACACCATAGGTGCCGCCCAGAACATGGGCGACGCCATGCTGCAGGGCAAAACCGCCGGTCAGGGCCGCGCCGGCGAGATAGGCGCCGTAGAGCAGGTCGCCACGGGCCTCCAGGTCTTCGGGGCGGTCCGCCACGCGCGGCAGGGCGTCCATGATCACCCGCGCCCCCTCGACGGCGGCCTGGACGATCACCGGGCTGGCCGTCGGGACGTAGACGACGTCGATGCAGTGCGCCAGCGCGTTCATGGCGCTGGCCGCGCTGACGTCCACGGGCAGCGAGACCGACAGGGCGGGATCGTAGACCACCGTGCTGGCGAGCATGCGCAAGCTCTTGTGCATGCGCTTCACGCCGTCGATGGTGATCCCGCAGAACCCGGTCATCTCGGAGCCGGAGTAGGTGGTGGGCATCGCGACGATCGGCAATCCCAATTCCAGCGCGATGGCCTTGCCCAACCCGATGGAGGCGCCGCCGCCGACGCTCACGAGGCAGTCGGCCCCCATCTCCTTCGCGCGGGCCTGGCCCCGGCGGGCCAGTTCGATGGGCACCTGGGAGATGGCCTCCGGCAGGAGGCCGATGCAGCGGTCGCCGAGGCGATCGGCGACGCGCTGCGCCATGCCGCCCCGGCCGGGCGTCGAGACCACCAGCGCACGCCGGCCGCCGAGACGGTCGACCTCTTCGTCGATCCGCTCGGCCGTTCCGGCCCCGAAAACCACGCGCGGCGGAACGGCGTTGTAGACATCTCCGGGAGTGTTGAAAGTCCGCATTGTGCTTCCTTGGGCAGTGTGGCGGCGCCGGACCGGCGGATCACCAATCGACGATGGTTCCATCCGGGAGGACGGCCGACATCGCGTGCATGACTTCGGGCTTGAAGGGGTGCTTTGCGGCCTCGGCCTCGTTCACCTCGATGCCGAAGCCGACGACGTCCGGCACCTCCCAATGGCTGCCGACGCGGCGGATGGGGGTCTGCACGACGTCGTCGTACCAGGGCACGGCGCCGCTCATTTCCTCCTGGATGACGAAGTTCGGGGTGGAGATGTCGTAGTGCAGGGCCGCCACCCCGGCGAGGGGCCCGTTGGGGTTGTGCGGCGCGATGCCGATCAGCGCGGCCTCCGCCGCCGCCGCGATGCGCTTCCCTTCCAGCAGGCCGCCGGTGTGGTTGAGGTCGGGCTGAGCGATGTGCAGGGCCCGCTTCTCGAACACCGGCAGGAACTCCTTCATGCCCACCAGCCGCTCGCCGGAGGCGATGGGGCATTCGGCCCGTTCGGTGATCTGGCGCAGGGCCTCGGTATCGCCGGGCGGCACCGGCTCCTCGCAGAACATCGGGCGGTAGGGCTCGAGTTCGCGGATGAACCCCATGGCCGCGGCGATCGACGCCGGGCGTCCATGGAAGTCGATCATGATGTCGACGCCGTCGCCCACCGTGTCGCGCAGCGCTTCCATCATCTTGCCGACATGCCGTTGCGCCGGGATGGCGGAGGTGTAGGCGCCGTACGGGATGAAGACGACCTTGAGCGCGTCGTAGCCCTTCTCGAGGACCGCCGCGGCGCGTTCCTTCAGCGAGCCGATGTCGAAGGTCTCATAGACCGACTTCATCTCGCCGAGCCCGAGGTGGGTGTAGACGCGCACGCTGTCGCGCACCTTGCCGCCGAGCAGGCGCCAGACCGGCAGGCCGACGCTTTTGCCGAAGATGTCCCACAGCGCGTGCTCGATGCCGCTGATGGCCGTCACCCCGACCATGCCGAGGTTGTAGTAGCTGAACTTGTTCATCGCGCGGACGCACTGCTCGATGTCGCGCGGATCCCGCCCCAACAGCATGGGTTCGAGGTCCTCGACTGCCCCGGTGACCGCGCGCGTCTTCCAGTTCAGGCTCGCCTCGCCCCAGCCATACAGGCCGGGCTGGTTGGTCAGGACCTTCACGAAGATCCAGTTGCGCATCTCGGCGTTGACGACGAGGGTCTTCACGCCGGTGATCCTGATCGGCGTGCCGGTGGTCCGCCGGGCGATGTCTTCGGTTTCCCGAATCATAGATCGACTACTCCTTGGAAGCGGAAAGAGGCGCTCGCACCACGTTCAGCAGCGGCTCACCCGACCGCAGCCGCGCGATGTTCCGCGCGATGAAGGCGTAGCGCCGTTCGGGCAGACTGCGCGTCCAAGCCGACGAGTGCGGCGTGCAGAAGGCGTTGGGAAGCTCCTCGAACCGGAACCTTGCGGGCGAAACCCGGTCGTCGCTTCCGGTGGGATACCCGTACCAGACGTCGAGAAACGCGCCGGCGATGTCCTGCCGGGACAGCGCGGCGTAGAGAGCCTCCTCGTCCACGATCGGCGCGCGGGAGACGTTGATGAGCACGCCGGAGGGCTTCATGGCGCGGAGTTCGGCTGCGCCGATCAGGCCGCGCGTCTGCTCGGTCAAGGGGCACGCGACAACCAGGAAGTCGGCCTCGGCGAGCACTTCCGGCAGGCGTGCCGGCGGAAGCACGGCGTCGGCCGGCGCGTTTGCATCCGCCGCAACCTGATCGACCGCCAGAACGCGCATGCCGAAGGCGCGGGCGCGCTGGGCGATGGTCCGTCCGATGCGGCCGAAGCCGATGATCCCCAGGGTCTTGCCGTAAACCTCTCCGTGCGGCACCCGCGCCCGGTAAATGTCCGGCCAAGTCTCCGTGGTGAAGGAGCGGCGCAGTTCGTCCAGCCGGATTTCCCATTGCAGCATCGCCGCGGCGACGAACTCGGCGATAGGAATCTCATGCTCGAAGACGTTGCACACCGTGCAGCCCTCCGGCAGCGACCGCATGTCGATGCCGTCCAGTCCGGCACCGGGCACGTGAAGGAGGCGGAAGGCCGGAATCCTGGCCCCCGCACGGGAGAACCGCAGGGAGACGATCACGTCCTCGGGTCCGATCGCGGAGTCAAAGTCCGGCGACTGCGCCGCTTCACGCGGAAGGGCGACGATCTCGCAAGATGAGCCCAGGCCGGCGGCGAGCTTGTCCTTGTGATTGGCCGCCTCGCCGATCATCAACACTTTCATTGGCGCGTTCCTCCGTTATGCGAACGATAGGTCGCCCCAACTGAGTAGGTCAAACTATTTATCTTGATCGATTGAAAAGCAAAATTTATCACCGCGGCCGTGCGCGGCACGCCCTACTGCACGGTCTTGCCGATGGCTGCCGCGACGTTCAGGAAGGTGCGGATGGCCGGGGAGGTATCATCGCCCTGGTAGGCGACGCCGAGCGTCAGCCGGGGGGCCGGCCCGTCCAGCGGGCGGTAGACGACGCCCGGGCGGTCGAACTGCTGCAGGCGCGAGGCGATGAGCCCGATGCCGAAATTCGCAGCGGCGAGAGCGATGATCGACTGCGCCGGCGACGCTTCGAGGATGACCTCGGGACTGAAACCGGCCTGTTGGCACAGTGAGATGATCTCGTCGTACAGCCTTGGCCCGATCACGCGCGGGAAGATGATGAACCGCTCCCTGGAGAGGTCCTCCAGCCTCAGGCTCGGCCGCGAGGCCAAGGGGTTCTGATCGGATAGGACGACGTTGAAGCGCATGCTCGCGATGGGGGAGGACGACAGCGACTGGTCATCGAGCGGGGGATGGAAGATTCCGACATCGATGCTTCCCGACCGCAGCGCCGCCTCCTGCTCGGAGGTGGTCATGACGTGGACATTGACGCCGACGTTGGGCAGCTCCGTCCGGAACCCATGCATGATCTCGGGAAACACAATGTACAGCGCCGGCGCTGTCATTCCCACGGACAGCTGCCCGACCTCTCCTCGGTCCGTCTGTCGGGCAAGCAGCGCGGCATGCTCCATCTGCCGCAGGATTTTTCGTGCTTCCTGCAGAAAGGTTTCGCCGGCCCGGGTCAGCGAAACACGCCTCTTGTTGCGATGAACGAGTTGGACCTGAAGCTCTGCCTCCAGTTGCTGCAATTGCTGGCTGAGGGCTGGCTGCGTCATATGGCACCGCGCTGCGGCGCGATGGAAATGAAGCTCTTCGCAGAGCGCGACGAAGGACTGCAGGCGTCGACGATCCATGCCTCAGTGATAGGAATTGCTTATTACAAATGCAAGCCCGGCGCGATGCATGACCGGTTGAGGGGCTCTGTTGTGAGTTGGCGCACAAATCGGCATGAGGGCGGAGTCGGCCGGAAGTGTCAATCGGCTTCCAATAACCGGCTCTTCCAAGTTTTGTGTGGATGACCGGAGCGTGTTTCACTGTTTGATGTTCGCGTCAGGCTTGACCGAGGACCCGAGCGCGCAGCAGCTCGAAGCCGGCCCGACCATACATCGTGCGCTTGATC
>JAEYPE010000253.1 GCA_023411035.1 Pseudomonadota bacterium | reverse complement strand
GGATGTGCCCGCGACCCGCAGGCACTGCATCGGCCGGGCGTCGAGCACGGAGGTGACCAGCGTCTCCCGCCGCCCTTCCTCCGCGTCCGGGAGGTAGTAGCGCCCGTCATTGATGTCGCGCGCGAGCGCCTGCTGGTCCCACAGCGGATAGCGGCTCGCAACGATCGGAACGGACCTCACACCCCAGTTCTCCTCGGGCTCGTTAACCCATTCGAGCGTGCCGGCGTTCCAGGGGTTGATTTCTCCCGCCTTCCGCCCTTTCGGGCGCAGGACGTCGAGCACCACCACGAGCACGCCCGCGGCGAAGACGAAGGCGCCCACCGTGGAGACAAGGTTGAGGAGGTCCCATCCGATGTCGGCCGGATACGTGAAGACCCGGCGCGGCATGCCGCGGAGCCCGGTGATGTGCATGGGGAAGAAGGCGACGTTGAAGCCCACGAACATCAGCCCGAAGGCCCAGCGCCCCAGCCGCTCCGACAGCATGGTGCCTTTCAGCGTCGGCCACCAATGGTACAGCCCGGCGAAGACCGGGAAGACCATGCCGCCGATCAGCACGTAATGCAGGTGCGCCACCACGAAGTAGCTGTCGTGCGCCTGCCAGTCGAAGGGGATGACCGCCACCATCACCCCGGTCAGCCCGCCGCCCACGAAGATGAACAGGAAGCCCAGCAGGAACCACGTCGCCACCGTCCATTGCACGCGCCCCTTCCCCAGCGTGGCGATCCAGGCGAAGACCTGGATGCCCGCCGGCACCGACACGGCCATGCTGGCGGCGGAGAAGAAGCTCAGGCTCAGTTGCGGAATGCCGGTGGTGAACATGTGGTGCACCCACAGGCCGAAGCTGAAGAAGCCCGTGCCGACCAGCGCCACCACCACCCAGTCATGGCCGACCAGCGGCCTCTGCGCCAGCGCCGGAACCATCATCGACACCAGCCCCGCCGCCGGCAGGAAGATGATGTAGACCTCCGGATGGCCGAAGAACCAGAACAGGTGCTGCCACAGCAGCGGGTCGCCGCCCTTGTCCGCGATGAAGAAGGGCCAGCCGAAGGCGCGCTCGATCTCCAGCAGGGCGGTCGCCACGATCACCGCCGGAAAGGCGAAGACGATCATCCCCGCCATGACCAGCATCGACCAGCAATAGACCGGGATCTTGTCCAGCGTCATGCCCGGCGGACGGGTGCGCAGGACGCCGACGATGATCTCGATGGCCCCGGCGATGGCCGAGATCTCGATGAAGCCGATCCCCAGCAGCCAGAAGTCGGCGTTGATCCCCGGCGAGAATCTCAGGCTGCTCAGCGGCGGGTACATGAACCATCCGCCGTCCGGCGCGACCTCGAAGATCAGCGAGCAGAAGAAGGCCGCCCCGCCGAACAGATACGCCCAGAAGGCGAAGGCGGACAGCCGCGGAAAGGGCAGATCGCGCGCCGCCAGCATGGACGGCAGCAGAAAGACGCCGATGGCCTCCACGATGGGCACGGCGAACAGGAACATCATGCCCGTGCCGTGCACGGTGAAGAACTGGTTGTAGGTGCCGTGGCCCAGCAGGGCGTTCTCCGGCACGGCCAGTTGCGTCCGCATGGCGAGCGCCAGCGTGCCCGAGATGACGAAGAACAGCAGTGCCGTGCCGATGTACATCACGCCGATGATGTTGTTGTTCACCTCGGTCAGCAGGCCGAGTCCGGGCGACGGCTTCCAGGCATGCTCCAGCGCCGCCATCTCCTCCGGCGGGCGCGGCAGGCGGTTGGGCAGGCCGGATTCGTCGAGCGGCGGGGTCATTTCAGGCTCCCCAGCCAGACGGCGATGGCGTGCAGGTCGTCGCCGTCCAGGATCGAAAAGGACGGCATGCGGTTTTCCGGCTTGATGTGCTGCGCCCCGGCGATCCAGCCGGCCAGCGCCTCGGGCGTGTTGGGCAGCGTCCCCGCCGCCAGCGCGCCGCGTCCGCCCACATGGGTCAGATCCGGCCCCGCCGCCCCGTTCGCGGGCGTCCCGCGCACCGTGTGGCACGCCCCGCAGCCGGCGCGCAGAAAGGCGTCCCGCCCGGCAACCTGCTGCGGTCCGGACGGCTCAGCGGCGGGGCGGCGCTCGGCGGCCAGCCATTCCTCGAAGCGTCCCGGCGATTCCACCACCACCTCGAAGGCCATCAGCGCGTGCTGGGCGCCGCAATACTCGGCGCACTGGCCGCGGTAGGTGCCGGGCCGCTCCCCGACCAGGATCAGGCGGTTCTCATGGCCGGGGATCATGTCGATCTTGCCGGCAAGGCTGGGCACCCAGAAGCTGTGGATGACGTCCGCCGCGGTCACCACGACCTCCACCGGACGCCCGGCGGGGATGACGAGGCGGTTGGCGGTGCGCAGCGGTTCGCCCTCTCCGTCCACGCCGAGATAGCGGACCTCCCACCACCACATGATGCCGGTGACCTCGACGCGCAGCGGCTCCACCCCGCCGGTGTCCGACAATTGCCGGGCCACGGCGAACTCGTAGACCTGAAGGGCCGTCAGCGTGACGATGGGAAAGACGATGCCGCCGCCGACCACCCAGGCGCGGGCGCCGGGAAAGCGTTCCGGACGGGCGATGACGGCGTACCCCGCCAGCGCCATCACGAACAGGAAGATGACGCCGCCCCCGGCGGCCAGGATCAGCGTCAGTTCCAGTATCGCTTCGGCGTCGCGCCCGACGGGGTGGAGCGCCGACTGCGGCCCCCGCCCGCAGGCCGCCAGAAGCGTCATTCCGCCGGCCAGGGCCGCTCCCCGCCAGCCCCGTCTGCGCGTTTCGCTGCGGCCGGACCTGCGGTCCATGCACCCCCCTCGCGGCGTTCGGCCCGCGGCGGCGGGCGTCGTCGTTGCACGGCTAAACTCACGGCGTGGCCGCGGGTTCCGCCGGAACTTCGGTCATCGGGGGAGCATTCAATCGGGGAGGATCGACCGAAACCGCCGGAGCGTCTCATCCATGCGCAGAGTCCTGACGATCATCGGGCTGGTGCTGGGCGCACAGGCGGTGGGCGGCTTCCTGTTCGCCTGGTCGGGGCTCTACAGCGTCGCCGCCAGCAAGCAGCACTGGCCGCCGGTCTACTGGTTCCTCAGCATGGCGATGCGCAACTCCATCGAGACGCACGCGCTGTTCGTGGACGATCCGCCCGACCTGGACGACCCGGCGCTGATCCGGCGCGGCGCCGGCCATTACGAGGACGGCTGCGCCCCCTGCCACGGCGCGCCCGACGCTTCGCGCAACCCGATCTCGCGCCACATGCTGCCCACCCCGCCCTTCCTGCCGGGCCGGGCCGGGGACTGGACGGAGAAGCAGCTTTATTGGATCACCTACAGCGGCATCAAATACGCCGGGATGCCCGCCTGGCCCGCGCAGCGGCGCGACGACGAGCCCTGGGCCGTGGCCGCCTTCCTGCGCCGGCTGGACGGCATGAGCGCCGAGGACTACCGCCGTCTGGCCTTCGGAGAGGCGCCGCCGGACGGCGACCGTTCGGCCCTGTCTGATTTGAAGATGCCCGACGGCTCTGCCCGCGAGGTGCTGGACAACTGCGCCCGCTGCCACGGCTACGACGGGGCCGGGCGCGGCCCCTGGGAGAGCGCCGGGGAGAGCACCGGGGCCTTCCCCCGCCTGTCCGGCCAGAACGCCGAGTATCTCTTTCACGCGCTGAAGGCTTATGCGGAGGGCGGGCGGTACAGCGGCATCATGCAGCCGGTGGCCGCCGGGCTGGACGACACGACCCTGCTCGCTTTGGCCGATCACTATGCGGGGCAGAAGGCGGCGCCCTACCCGCCCCCGCCCTCCGATGCCGATCCGGCCCTTCTGGAGCTTGGCGCCCGGCTGGCCGAATCCGGCGACCGCGGCACCGGGGTGCCGGCCTGCTCCGGCTGTCACGGGGCGAACCGCGACCCGCGCTATCCCCGCCTCGACGGGCAGCACGCGCGCTACATCGCCAACCAGCTCCGCCTCTGGCAGAAGGACGCGCACGGCGACACGCCGCTGTCCCGCATCATGGCCGCCACCGCCCGCAACCTGACGGAGGAGCAGATCCGCGCCCTTTCCCTCCACTACGCGCTGAGCCGCCCGCGGGAGGCCGCGGAGACGGAGGGCGCGCGCCCTACCCGGCGTTCGCCGCCACGAAGCGTCCAAACGCATCCACGTCCAGCGGGCGGCTGATCAGGAAGCCCTGAATGCGCGTGCAGCGCTGACGGCGCAGCATTTCCGCCTGCTCCTCCGTCTCCACCCCTTCGGCGATGGTGTCGAAGCCCAGGCTGTCGGCCAAATTCACGATGGTGCCGACGATGGCCGGATCGGTGGCCGATTGCACGATGTCGCGGACGAAGCTGCGGTCGATCTTCAGCGTGTTGATCGGGAAACGCTTCAGATAGGCCAGGGAGGAATAGCCGGTCCCGAAGTCGTCGATGGACAGGCGGATGCCGATGCCCCTCAGCCCGTGCAGAATGGTCACCGCCTTCTCGATGTCGCCGATCATGGCGCCTTCGGTCAGTTCCAGCTCCAGCCGTTCGGGCGGGACGCCGCTTCTGTCCACGACATCGCGGACGAAACTCACCAGCCGCGCGTCCTGGAACTGGCGGGGCGACAGGTTGACCGAGACCGACGCCACGTCCAGCCCGGAGGCCAGCCAGCCGGACAGCCGTGCGCAGGCTTCCTTCAGGGTCCAGGCGCCGATTTCCCAGATCAGGCCGGTTTCCTCGGCCAGCGGGATGAACTCCGCCGGGCTGACGAGGCCGCGGACCGGGTGGCGCCAGCGGATCAGCGCCTCCGCCCCGATCACCCGGTGGGAGCCGCGCCGCGGCATGTCCACCTTGGGCTGGAAATGCAGCTCGAACTCCTCGCCGGTCGCTGCGGCGCGGCGCAGGTCGCTTTCCAGGCCCAGCGTGAAGCCGGTGCGCTCCCGCATGCCCGCCTCGTAGAAGACGAACTTGCATTCCGGGTTGCGCTTGGCGTGGTACATGGCGAGGTCGGCGTTGCGCAGAAGCTGGTCCGCCGTCTCGCCGTCGTCGGGGAAGAAGGCCACGCCGATGGAGGCGCCGCAGAAGAGTTCCTGGTTGTGGACGGCGAAGGGCTCGCCCATCGAATAGAGCACCTTCTCCACCAGCCGGGCCCCGGCGGCGCGATCCACCGCGTCGGGCGCCACGATCAGGAACTCGTCGCCGCCCAGCCGGCCCACCGTGTCCGACACGCGGGTGCAGTTGCGCAGCCGCCTGGCCACCAGCTTCAGCAGGTCGTCGCCGGCATGGTGGCCCAGCGTATCGTTCACCTGCTTGAAGCGGTTCAGGTCCAGGAAGGCCACGGCGACCTTGGTGCGCATGCGCTGGGCGCGCGCGATGGCTTCCTCCAGCCGCTCGCAGACCAGCCAGCGGTTCGGCAGGTCGGTCAGCCGGTCGAAGCTGGCCTGATAGCGGATCTGGTGTTCCTGGTACTTGCGCTGGCTGATGTCGGCGAGCGTCAGCACGTAATGCTCCAGCACCCCGCCCGGCGCGCGCACCGCCGTCACCGACAGGGAAGCCGCGAAGGCGTCGCCGGAATGGCGGAAACTGGTCACCTCGCCCTGCCAGCGGCCCTCCGTGCGGGCGGCGCGCCAGATCTGCTCGATGAAGCTGCGCTCATGCGAGCCGGGGGCGAAGATCACCAGCGGACGGCGGAGAAGCTCCTCCCGCTGGAAGCCGGTCATCACCTCATAGGCTGGATTGACCGCCTGCACCGACAATTCGGGGTCCACGATCAGGATGCCGTCGGCCACGTTGTCGAAGACGGTCGCGAGCAGCCGGATCTTCTCCTCGTGCTGCTTGCGCTCCGTGATGTCCTGGACAGTGCCTTCGTAGTAGCGGATGCGGCCGTGGGCATCGCGCACGCAGCGCGCGTTCTCCGAAATCCAGATGATCGAGCCGTCGCTGCGGAAGACGCGCGCCTCGAAGCTCTGCACCACGTCGCGTTCGGCCATCAGGCGGGCGAAGGCCTCGCGCTTTCCGGGATCGACGTAGAGCTGTCCGGCGATGTCCGTCAGGTTGTCGATGAGATCTTCCGGGGACCCGTACCCGTAAATGCGCGCCAGCGCCGGATTGACCCGCAGGTAACGTCCGTCCACCGTGGTCTGATAAATGCCCTCGACCGCGTTCTCAAAAATACTTCTGTATTGCTCTTCCGTCTCTTGGCTCATGGACTGGGCCTCTTCTGGCGCGAGAGCGGTGGCCTCAGGAAAAAGCATGCGAACGACCTGAGCGGACAATTACGGTGGACGCCTCTTTTGCGCCGCAAAAAAGTAGAAGGCGGATCGTGGCGCGCGTCAAGGCGGTTCGTCCTATATTTTTCACAATTGCAATAAAAGCGGCATATGCGCCCGCCCTCCCCGCCCTCCCCGCCGTTGCATCGCCGCGGTAAAAGGTGGCGGACTCGCTACGGAATCGTCCCGGATCACCTGGAACATAGGCATACGAAAAGGGCCGGATCGCTCCGGCCCTTCGTGTACGCGAGATTTCCACCCTGTAAAAAAGCGGCGCCGCAAGCCCCGCCGCCACCCAAATCAGGCCCGGATCAGTGCCCGTGCGCGCCCGTCTTGGCGCCTTCCTTCAGGACGAAGTGGCGCGAGCAATAGGGGCACTCGGTCTGGTGGCCCTCGGCGCTCAACGTCAGATAAACCAGCGGATGGCCGAGGGCGCCGCCGCCGCCGTCGCACCCGACGGTCAGGGTTTCGACTTCAATCGTTTCAATCGGCTGCATGGCAGACATCCTCCACTTTGACACACGCGCGCGTTAACGCCATCGTTAAGATGCCCACCGAATGAGGCACGCGCGCGGGGTCGGATCATACCGAACGCGCCGCACGGATCAAGTGATTGGACAAGCGATCGGACCTGAGGATTCGGACTCAGGACATGACCGGAAAGGCCAGTTTCGATTCCATGGTTGCGCATTCCCCGCTGAACCCCATCGCGAACCCCATCGCCCTGCCCGCCCACGCCGTTGAGGTGCGCGGCCTCACCAAGACCTATCAGGCCGCCGGCAAGGCCGGTCCGAAGCAGGCGCTGAAGGGGATCGACCTCGCGATTCCCCGCGGCTCGGTGTTCGGGCTTCTGGGCCCCAACGGGGCTGGGAAATCCACGCTCATCAACATCATGGCGGGGCTGGTCAACAAGACCGGCGGCACCGTCTCGATCTGGGGGACGGACATCGACGCCCACCCACGCCAGGCGCGCGCGTCGATCGGCGTGGTGCCCCAGGAACTGAACATGGACCCCTTTTTCACTCCGCGGGAAATGCTGGAGCTTCAGGCCGGCCTGTACGGCGTGCCCAGGACGGAACGCCGTACGGACGAGTTGCTGGAGGCCGTGGGGCTGCGCGACAAGGCCGACGCCTACGCCCGGTCGCTGTCGGGCGGCATGAAGCGGCGGCTGATGGTGGCGAAGGCCATGGTGCACACCCCGCCCGTCCTGGTGCTGGACGAGCCCACCGCGGGCGTGGACGTGGAACTGCGCATCCAGCTTTGGGAGCATGTGCGCAAGCTGAACCGCGAAGGCACCACGGTGCTTCTGACCACCCACTATCTTCAGGAAGCGCAGGAGCTGTGCGACACCATCGCCATCATCAACCACGGCACGGTGGTGGCCTGCGAGCCGACCGCCAAGCTGCTGCGCCGGGTGGATGCCAAGGCGATGAGCGTGGTGGTCGACCGCGACCTGGACGCCGTTCCGGAGGGCCTTTCGGCCTTCACCGCCGAACTGGCCGAACCGAGGCGCCTGATCGTCCGCTACCAGCCGAGCCGTCAGCGGGTGGACGGCATCCTGGCCGCCTTGTCCGGGGCCGGGCTGGGTGTGGTGGATATCAGCACGGAGGAATCGGATCTGGAGGACATCTTCCTGCAACTGACCGGCGGCGCGCACGCGCGGAAGGAGACCGTGCACGATGCGGCGTAGGGCTGCCGGCCAAATCATGAAACTGATTGTGGGAGTGGGCCTTCTGCTGTCCGGCTGCACCGCGGCCTATCAGCCGATGGGCCTTCCCGTGGCACAGCCGGCCCTGACCGACCGCGCCCTGATCGCCGCCGACGGTTTCGAACTGCCGTTGCGCCGCTGGTTGCCCGAGAGCGGGACGCCGCGGGCGGTGGTTCTGGCCCTGCACGGCTACAACGACTATTCCAACGCCTTCGACGGCGCCGGACGCAGCCTCGCCGCGCGGGGGATCGCGGTCTACGCCTACGACCAGCGCGGATTCGGCGCCACGCGGAATACCGGCATCTGGCCGGGGACGGAGACGCTGGTGTCCGACCTGAAGGCGGCGGTTTCCCAGATCCACGCCCGTCATCCCGGCCTGCCGGTCTATCTGATGGGCGAAAGCATGGGCGGTGCGGTGGTGCTGACCGCGATGACCGGCCCGAACCCGCCCGCCGTGAACGGCACGATCCTGGTCGCCCCCGCCGTCTGGGGACGCGACGCGATGGGCTTCTTCCCGCGTGCGCTGCTCTGGCTCAGCTACAACATGGTGCCGGGCATGGTGGTGCACCCGCCGAAGGAACTGAAGATCCAGGCGTCCGACAACATCGAGATGCTGCGCGCGCTGGGCCGCGACCCGCTGGTCATCAAAGGCTCGCGCGTCGATGCGCTGGACGGGCTGACCGACCTGATGGACACGGCCCTGGCCGCCTGCGGGCATCTGGAGGTTCCGTCCCTGGTGCTCTACGGCGCCCACGAGGAGGTGCTGCCCAAGACGCCGGTCAACCGCGCGGTCCAGGACTTCGAGGCCGGCGGGCGGCATGTCGTGGCGGTCTATCCCGACGGCTGGCACATGCTACTGCGCGACCTGAAGGGGCAGGTGGTCATCAACGACATCGCCGCCTGGATCGAGGACCCGAAGCAACCCCTGGCGAGCGGCGCCGACCGCAACCCGCGCAGCATGCTGGCCGCGAAATAGGACGGACCGGACGGGCAGCCCCGGCGGTGTCGCGAAAAAATGTCAAAAGGAGTGTTTGCACTCCGCAAACCTTTTCGCTATGGTGCGCCTCCGCTGATGACGGACCCGTAGCTCAGCTGGATAGAGCGCTGCCCTCCGAAGGCAGAGGTCATGAGTTCGAATCTCGTCGGGTCCGCCAACGAATTCAAGGGCTTAGCCACCGCCATGGCTAAGCCCTTTTCGTTTCCAGTAAGCAGACAGTAAGCAGCCGGCAGAGCCACGGGGCTGAGGGCCGTGCGGCGGAAGGTATGGAGCAAATCTCCATCCCTTGCTTTCGAAGGGCATCACCGAAATGATGACGCCTTCCACCGGCGGGCCACGGCGCGCCCCCCGTTCGGGGGTACCCTCCCCGATCGGGGAGCCTTGATTTCGTTCAATAGCGGGAATTCCCGTTTTCGCCGATGGTGCCCCTCAGCGGCAGGTCAGCCGGAATTCCGACCGACCTGAAGCGCCGTAAGCTGCACCGTCACCCGGTCCTGACATCCGCCCTCACGTTTGCCGCGGTCCAGATGCCCACCGCCTCCGCGCTCCCCCGAATCGGGAAGCGACGGAGGGGCTTCCGCTCATTCCTGAGCGAAAGCCGGCCACCGCCCCGCTCCCCCAAATCGGGGAGCGGCAAAAGCCTCGCCGCTGGGCAACGAGACCGATGCCCGGCTGTGGGAGATCGCTGAAAACCTGCACCGGTCTGAACTGACCGTGCTGGAGCGGGCCGAGCACATCGCGGAATGGGTTCGGCTGACGGAGGGGAAGACTGCCGGCGCAAGTTGCGCCGGCAGTCTCTCAGACGGACGCAAGGCCGGCCCGCAGCACCAACCGAGCGGCATCAATGCCGCCGTCCGGGAACTCAGCGACATCGGCATCAATCGCACCAAAGCCCAGCGCGCCATGAAGATCACCACCATCACCGACGAGGCCAAGGAGGCGGCCCGCGCCGCCGGCCTCGGTCGCCCCACATAGAAAAGGCCGGTCAGGCATGAGCACTGACCGGCCCCAGGATCGAGCGTGATGGCCCAGCTCACGCCGCGGCGGTGCTGACACCATCCAGCCGCACCGTCACGGTGCTGGCGCCGTTGCCCGCGGCCTCCACCGCCACACCCACCGGATACCGGCCCGATCCCGGCGCGTCACAGCGCTTGGCGGAGATATCCCAGCTTACGGCGCCACAGGTCGCGAAGGTGGCGGAGAGGCGCTTCGGCAGGTCGTAGACGCCCTTGGTGGCGAGCGTGAACGGCTGGCCCTCGGGCGCGTTGCCCACGGCCACGCCGAACAGCGCGCCGATCAGCGTGCCGCCCCCGGAGGTCACGCCGCCAGCCGGGGCGGTCGCTTCGATCAGGTCGCCGGATTGGACGAAGTTCCGCATGGTCAGAGTCCTTTCGAGGTCGCGAAGGTGACGAAGGGCGCACCCGCCGGCCCGCTGGCGGCGGCGATCTTCCGGTTGAGGTCGAGGAGTGCCGCCTTCATCTCGGCATCCGACTTGTAGGTGATGGAGCGGTCCCCCACCTCGACGGTGCGGCGACCGCTGAAGCGGGCGCGCTCCAGCGCGTCCCGCATCCTGGTCAGATCAGACAGCGCCGTCATGGTCAGGCGCCGGGGTTGTAGTAGGCACCGCGGTAGTCCACCGCGCCCACCGCGAAGTCGATGGTCAGCTTGACCTTCACGCCCGCGACATCGAAGCCGGGTTCCGGCGTGATGACCGGTCCGGACTGGCCCTGCAGATAGCCGTAAATGAACGTCTCCAGCGCCGACGGTTCCGCCATGAGGTACCAGCCCGGCCCCGGCAGGTTCGCGTCACCCACCGGGGTCAGCGTCCCGGCCAGCGGGTTGACCGCGGCGGTGGTGGTCGGCACTACGGCGGTGCTGACGAACTGACGGGCGGCAGTGAACTGGTCCGGCCCGGTCGCCAGCACGGCGGGCTTCAGGTTCAGCTTCAGGCCGTCGAGGCTGGTCTGCTTCATCATCGCGGCCTCACCGGCGGAGACGGTGCCCAGGTCGATGGCGCCGCCGGCGGAAGCGAGGTTGCCGTGGCTGGCGTGGAACAGCGTCTTGCCGTCGCTCAGCACCGGGTTGGAGACAACCAGCGCCCAGGCCACCGAGTTCTCCCAATCGGCGCAGCGGAGCGCCGCCTTGGTCGGCAGGTCGGCGAAGGCGCCCAGGTCATCGTTGATCAGCGCCTTGCGGCTGAACATGACCACCCGGCCATACTCGCCCAGCGTGACGCTCTCGCCCGACTCGCTGATGGCGCCGTTCCTGTACTCGCCGTTCTCGCCCACGGCCAGCGGCACCGGGAAGTCGCCGACGCGGGCGAAGGAGGCGGGCTTGAAGTCGCGGAAGTCGCGCCGGGCGAAGAACCGGCGGTAGGTCGGCGCCGCCGCCTGATAGGCCGGCAGCAGGGTCTTGTTGGCCGCGTTCGCCAGCAGCACCGGGAAATCCCCGGTGGTCATCGCGCGCTGATACAGGTCCGCGGGCGACAGGTGCCGGGTGCCGATGGGCGTGCCGCGGCGGTCGGCCAGTTCGGCGGCCAGATCGAGGAGGGAGCGGCCAGCGTAGGCGCGGGCCTGTTCCGGCATCTGGACGCGGTGCGCTTCCGGCAGGTGCGCCGTGGCGCGGGCGGCGAAGGCCGTCGCCATGCGGTCCACCACGTTCCCCGGATCGTCGTGATCGTGGAGAACCTGCACGGCGGCCAGCGGGCGCGTGCCGGAACGGGCGAGCATGGCGTCGAACACCGCGGCACGGGCGCGGTCGAGGTCGGCGCCGTCATCAATCAGCCGGTCGGCGGTGGCGACATCCAGGCCGGCGGCGCGGAGCATCGTCCGAATCTGGCCGTTGATGCCCGCTCGGTTGGCGGTGGTGCTGGTGTCCGCCGCGCGGGTGCTGGCGTCGGTGGTGGTCTCCGCCGTGGCGTCCGCCTCGGTGGTGGTATCGTTGTCCATGGAACCTCCTGCGGATCGGACGGTTGCGCCGGCATCCACCGGCACGGGGGTGAAGGAAAGCTCGTGGGGCGCCCAGGCGATGGCACGGAAGACGGGCAGTCCGTCGCGCTTGCCGGCCCGCTGCCACTTCTGGACGCTGTAGCCCAGCGACACGCCGCGCACGGAACCGGCTTCCACTTTGGCGATCAGGTCTTCCGCCGTGGCGCTGTTGTCGAAGCGGATGGTGGCCGTGATCCGGTCGCCGTCCACACGGGCGTCCGCCACCGTGCCCACGGCGGCGTCGGTGGTGTTGCGGTGGTCCTTCAGCGCCGGGCCGCCGCGGAACCGGGAGAGGTCGGCGCCCGCGGCGTCCAGTTCCTCCACCCAGGCGGAGCGGGTGCCATCCGGGGCGGGCGCCGGGCGCACGGCGGGGGCCGGGCCGGACAGGGCCACCACCTCGACGGTGCGGGCCTCACGGTTGAGCGTGGTCGGCGTGGTCGCGCCCATGGCGCGGGTGAGAGCCTCAGCCATTGGCGGCGGTCTCCGTCGTCTTCGTGTCCTCGGGGTTCTCCGCCGGCACCTCGGTCTTCGTCGCCCCGAAGGCGAGCCCCAGGCGCTTCGCCCGCGCGGCGTCGGCGGCGATTTCCGCATCCAGCGCTTCCATGTCGTAGCCGGTCTCGGCGACGGACTTGGCGCGACTCTTCAACCCGGCCTCGATGGCCTCCACCTCGGCCCGGATGTCCTTCAACGGGTCCACCCAATCAAAGGCCGGGGGCAGCCATTCAGCCGCAAGGTAGGGTTCCGGGTCGCGGAAGAAGTCCGGCGCGTCGATGGCGCCGGACAGCACGGCCAGCGTCACGAAGCGGCGCCACACCGGGTCGCAGAGCTGCGGGATGATGGTGAGGTGCTGGAGCTGTTCCACGCTGCGGCGGAACTCCACCAGCCCGCCGCGCAGGCTGGAATAGTTGGCGTCCTTCAGATCGCCCGAGACTTGGAAGTACGTCGCCCCGATCCCCACGGCGATGGCGCGCATGTGGTTCTTGGTGAAGGCGTCATAGTTCTTGTCGTCCGGCGGGTTGGTGAACTCGACGGATTCGCCGGGGTTCAGCGGCACCAGGGCGCCCGGTTCCAACGTCGGCGTCTCGGCGTTGCCCTGCGGCTTCCAAGCCGGGTTGGTGTCGTCCTTGTTGACGATGAAGCCGGCCAACATCGCGGCCACCTTGGCGCGGACCAGGGCTGCGTCTTCGTAAGCATCAAGCTCCTTCACGCGCAGCAGGACCGGCGCCAGCCACGTCAGGCCGCGCAACTGGTTCTCCACCACCTCCCGGAACAGGTGCAGCATGTCCTCCGCCGGAACCCGCTTCGGTTCCCAGGTCGGGGCCAGCACCGGCATGGTGGGGTCGTTCGGGTTGAAGGGAAGCACCCAGTAAGCCACCCGCCGGCCCAGCGCGTCGAACTCGATCCCGGCCCGAACCGGGTTGCCGGGGCGCAGCTCTTGCCATTGCGTCGAGGGGACCTGATCCCGGCTGATAAGCTCCACCTGGAACGGCACCGGCAGCCCGTCCTCCGGCAGTCGGGCGCGGAGACGGATGAACGCTTCGCCCCCCTCGATCATGGCGCGCACGGCCAGGGCCTGTTGGGCGTAGAAGCCGCCGGCCCGGCCCGACGCATCGGCCACCCGTTCCCACCGCTCCCACAGGGCGTGCAACGCATCGCGCACCGCCGGATCGGGGTGCTTGGACCGCGGCTTGATCCCAGTGCCCACGGCATTGCTCACCAGCGCGTTCACCGCGGCGGCGACGTTCGGGTTGTTGCGGGCGAAGTAGGCCGCGCGCTGGGCTGCGATGGACGCGCCGGCCAGCATCTCGGCGTTGAGGTTCACCATGCGGGACTTGCCGGCCCAGCGCTTGCCCGCGCCGGCAGCGTCAAGGCTGCGGGTCAACAGGGTGCCGATGGTGCGGCGAAGGCCGGAAAGCATGGATGATGTCCCATGGCAGGGGAAATTTCCCTAACGATAGGATTAACCGCCATATATTGCAAGTGCGGATCACTTCCTCTACCGGGTGTAACTACCCGGACACCCAGGAGGATCGCGACGCCTTCCGGGCCGGCGCCGGGGGCGGGCTTTCGGCCATGACCGGCGCCACCCCGATGGAGCGCGCGAGGTCCGCCCACGCCTCGTCCCCCATGCGGTCGAGGCCCTGCCGGGCCGCTGCGGCGCGGGCGTAGATGCGACAATCCAAAGCCTCGTTCCGGTCCCGCAGCTTCTCCCAGGCCGTGACGCGTCCGCGCCCCTTGCCGCCACGGGTCACCCGGTGTTCGGCGACGAGCTGCTTGCAGGTCTCCTCTCCGGCGTGCGTGGGCAGGTGGACGTAGCCGGCGGGGAACGGTTCGCCGCTCTCGGCGGTAGGCCGGTCGAGGCGCAGGAAGCCGTAGAACTCGCCCTTGGCCGCGGCGGACCCCACCGGCCAGAGCTTGACGCCGTTGCTGATGCGCTTGCCGCGGTGGCTGATGTCGGCGGCGGACGGCTGGCCCAGGATCGGCGCCAGGGCCAGCGAGGAACCCTTGATCGCCATGACCTGCGGCCCGGCGGTGCGTACCCACGCCTTCACCGCTTCCATGGTCACGCCGTCACCGGCATCAATGGCGGCCATCGTGACCGGCAGGGTGGCGCCGTGTTCGTGGCGCCAGGTCTCCGCCAGCATCGCGGACAGGGCGCGCCACGGCGTGTCGGTGAACGGATCGCCCATGATGACGCGGTGTTCGATCAGCCAGGATTCCTTGCCGCGGCCCCAGGCCCACACACTCACCTCGATCCGGTCCCGCTGCACGTCGGCACCGATGGTGAGGAACAGCCCGCCCGCCGGGACGGTGCCGGGCTCCCACGCCTCGCGCCGGTCGTAGAGCCGCCGCCAGTCCGGCGCCTCGCCGCGGTCCACCCAGCACTCACCCAGAACGGTGTTCGTCCAGACCTGGAGTTTCTCGCGGTCCTTCTTGGCGGCTAGGAACTCCGCCACCAGCTTGGGCCAAGCCGCGCCGGGTAAGGGGCAGTATGCCGACCAAATGTGAAAGGACCGGTGCCCCTTGAACGGCTGGTCAGCCACCCAGCGGCCCGCCTCCAGCATCTCGGCCTTGTGGCTTTCATCGATAGGGCACCCGTTGACGCAGCAATAGAACGCCGTGTCCGGGTTGCCGTCGTGCCAGCGCATCCCGGCGCCGGTGCCGTCGCCCCACACGAGCGGTTGCATGGCGCCGCAGTGGGGGCACGGGACGTGGTAGCGCTCCGTCGTGCCGGCGGCGAAGGCGTCGGCGATCTTGGATTCCCCGTCGAGAAGCGGCGTGCTGCCCAGCACGGCGAGCGGCTGGAGGGATTGCGTGAGCCGCTTCAGGCCCAGCGCGATCTGGTCGCCTTCCTTACCGGCCACCGCCGGGTAACCGTCGATCTCGTCAAACAGCAGCACGTCGAGGTCGATGCGGCGGAAGGCGCGCGGCGAGTTCGCCCCGGTGATCTTCAGGGAGCCGCCGGGGAACGCCTTGCGCTTGATCGTGTCGCCCTTCTTCTTCGCCCCCACCTCGGCCAGCAGCCCGGCCAGCACCGGCCAATCGTGCAGCGGGTCAACCGTGTCCTTGCTGTAGTCCTCGGCGTCCTCGATCGTCGGCTGAACGATCATGATCTTCGAGGGCCGCTGCGCGATGAAGTAGCCCAGCGCGGCGCTGAGCATTTGCGTGTAACCGACACGGGCGGACTTCATCAGCGTGATCCGCTCCACCGCCGGATCGGTCATCGCATCGAGGATTTCCCGCTGGTAGGCGTAGGGCTTGAACACCGATCCATCGTACAGCCGGGCGTGTTGCTCCGCCCATTCGGCCAGGGAGAGGCGCGGCGGCGGGCGCAACGCGGCGAACCATCCGGTGGCGGTCTCGGCCACCAGCTCGGATACCCGAAGGTCAAGCGGCATCTGCGGTTTCCTCGGCGGTGCTGACAACCCGCTCTTCCGACAGCTCCACAAGCACGCCGTTCACCGCATCCGACAGCCGGGCGCGCACCTCGGCGGGTTCGGACAGACGGGCGAGCGGCCCCGCCAGCCGGGCCGGCAGGGCGGTCAGGCGGTCGCGGACGATCTGGAAGGCGGCGGAGACGGCGCGGGTGATGTCGGCGCGGGGCAGCAGTTCCAGCCGCATGGCCGCGTTCCGCAGTGCGTAGTGGTCGGCCTGTTCGCGGGCCAGCCGGGCACGCTCGGCGGTGAGGTCATCGGCAGACGGGCCAGTGCCGCGGCCCGCCGCCATCTCGCGGAGGTGCCGGATGTAGGCGACGCGGCATTGATCGAGGTTCAGGGCGCCGCGCCGGGCGTTGGGCAGCACGCCCTTATCGAGCAGTTCGCGCACGCTGCGGTCGGACAGGTCGAGGTGGGCAGCGATTTCGGCTTGCGTCGCCATGGGATCAAATCCTCCGATATAGGAAATATATCATCATCGGATAGGAACCGGAACCCCTTATGGGCGCTCACGCCTAGCGAGGTGGCGGGGTTCGAACTACCCGCACCGCGAAACCGCCAAAAGGACCCGTCCGGCGGGGTGTGGTGCGGGAGAGGCGCGCGGGCGCACCCCTATAGGCCCGCCCTGCTCCCACGCACCAGCGGTCACGCCAGCGCCTCCACCGTGGGCGTGACGGTCCGCCCCGCTGCGCCCCTGTGGGCCGGGGCGTCCATCACCAGCGCGCCCACCTCTTCGGCGGTCGTCTCCTCCATACCGGCAGCAGCCAGTGCGGCGTTGAGACGGGACAGGCGGACAGGCCGGCGTTCGCGGATCAGCGGGGCGGCCAGGATGGTCAGGACGTCGGTGCGGTTCACGGTTGATTCCTCACTCGCTGGAGGTAGCGGGACGGGACGGCCTTCGGGCGCTGGATGGACTGGACCACCTTCGGCGCTGTCGCCTCGAACGCCGCGACCTGCGCGTTGAAGGCGGCCAGCACATCGCCATCCCGGTCCCGCACCAGCACCCAGGCCGGTTCGGCATAGCGGCGAGCGGACTTCACCGCGGCGGCGATCTCACGGTATCGGGTGGCCTTGTCCTCGGGGCTGGCGTCGGTGGGGATGCAGCGGCGGACCAGTTCGGCGGTGATGTCGGTTGGGGGCATGGGTAGGGCCTCTGGTGTGGGGTGGGGTTGGCGGTCCCGAAGGATGCTGAAGGGTCGTCCGTATATCCCTGTCCTGCGCGTGTGCGCACACGCGTGAACGTGTGAACTGGAACAACCTTCAGCATCCTTCAGAGGCGGTGAACGGGTGAAACGCAGCGACCCTTCAGCATCCTTCATCGCGTTACTTCCACTCATCGTGATGCTCTCGCGATGCCGCATGATCGGGAGCCGCGGTAATGCGGATGTCATCGAACCCAGCGTGACCTACCTGCCCACGGCGCGGCACGAAACCCCGGTTCGCGAGGTTCTGGCTGAACCGCTTCTGTGACCCCGCGAACTCCCCAGCCGCATCGGCCCACGTCTTCCAGGACGAATACAGCGCCGACGATGCGGACCACGCGCCGGCCCTGCGCTCGCAGCATTCCCCGAGCCACTGACCGAACGCATCCTCGGCGTCCAGGTAATCGTCGGTGGCAGCCATCACCGCGGGTGGAGGATGTAGGCCTCCCGCTTCCAGCCACGCCACGCAGCCATCAATCGCCCATTGGAGGATGCCCGGCCATTCGGCCTTCAGCTTCTCCGGCAGGTCCGGGTCTCGCCTATCGGCGGGGATCGTCACCGTGAACGGGACCAGATGGAAGCGCCGCCGGATCGCTTCATCGACGGCGCGCAGGCCGGGTTTATGGTTGCCGGCGATGGCCAGTTTGAATTGGGGCACGTAGGTGAAGAAGTCGCAGCGCATGAACCGCGCCGTGATCGGGTCTCCACCGGTAAGCGCCTTGATCTTGGCCTCTGCCCAGCGCCGCCCCTCTTCGGTTTCCTGGGCAGTTACCAGCCGGGCGCCGCGCAGCGCGGCAAGGTCGGTGGGGTGTCGGTCGGACGTCGAGGCGGTAAACGCCTCCATGCCGGCGATCGCGGCATAGTCGGCCACGATCCCTGTCAGGGCGTTGAGGTAGGTCCCCTTGCCATTACCGCCCGTGCCGTAGAAGAAGAAGAGCGCATGCTCCCGCGTGATCCCTGTGAGCGTATAGCCGGCGACGCGCTGAAGGTAGAGCTGCAGATCCACGTCGCCGGCTGTCGCCTCGTTGAGGAAGGTCCGCCATGTCGGGCAGTCGCCCCCAGGCGCGACCGCGGTCACCTTCGTCATGTGTTCGTCTCGGCGCGCCGGGCGGGTGATGCCGGTGCGCAGGTCAACAACGCCAGCCGGGGTATTAAGCGACCATGGATCGCGGTCCCATTGGTCCACGGTCGCCGCAAGCCGCCTGTCGGATCGGGCCAGCCGCTCGACGGCAGCAACCGTCTTGGCGCTGGCGACCGATACTGCGACAGATGGTTTCTGGACTGCCGCGCACTCGGCGGCGGCCTCCCGACAGATGGCCCGCGCCAAGTCAAAGGCTCGGAGAGTGTCGTCGGCCTTCCATCGCGTGCCGTCCCAGAAGAACCATCGCGACCACGCAGCGACGTAGCGTAGATCGGATGCGTGCCGCTCGGCGAAGCGGAGCGCCAGGGCCTCGTCGGCGAATTCCGGTGGAACGAAATCCCCAGCGGCCTTGTCCGCCGGGTGCGGCACCGCCGGCGGGCGCGGATCGGATGGCGTGGCAGTGCGCACGGCTGGGGCCGGTTCGACGCTGGCCTCCACCACGGCCCCAGGAGCCTCGTCCCGCATCCGTTCCCGCAGCCACGCCGCAGGGTCCGGCGTCTCCAGGTCGGCGGCATCGAACCCATCGGCGAGGCCGGTGGTGTCCACGAACAGGAGCTTCTTGGCGATGCCACACAGGGCGTCGGCGATCTCCGCCGCGGCCTTCAGGCCGGGAGCATCGGCATCCGGCCAGATGACGACGACACGCCCGGTCAGGGGCGACCAGTCCGTGAGACGGACCGCGTTGGAGCCAGCGCTCCAGGTGACGCACGGATTGTCGGGCAACATGCGGTGCGCCGCATCGGCGGCTTTCTCGCCTTCACAGACGATGACCGCCTTGGGTCGCGCCAGCCGGTCCAGCCCGTAGAGGTGGCGCGGCGCGGCGGCGTGCTTGTGGTGCCAGCCGGTTTGCCGTTCAGGACGCCGTAGGTCAGCGGAAGGATCTGCTTCCGCTTCCCGGCACCGGTCGCACCGGCGCGGGCATCGCGGCGGACGACGTAGCGCAGGATACCGCCATCGGTGTCGCGGTAGGTGTAGAGGTGATCCCAGCCGCCAAGCGAGGCACCAGGGGCGCCCGGAGGAGGCGGCACCTGTGGCGACCAGTCCTCGCCGGCTGGTGCGGCTGGATGAGGACTGGGTGCCGGGCGCGGGGCCGGTGCGCCAAGAGCACCGAACCTCTGCCCGAGTTCACGGGCGGCCTGCACGCGATCACCGCCATGGAACGCCGCGGCATACAGGCTGATGGGGTCACCACCCTTGGCGTCCGACGCGAAGTCGGCCCACTTCCCGGTGCTGACGTTGATGGACAACGATTCCCCAGGCTTCCCGGACAGATCGCCGAGCTGGAATTCGTGACCGGCCAGCCGGCCAGCCGGGAACCACTCCGCCAGCAGGCCTGGGTAAGCGGCCAGGGCGGCGGCGTTGATGTCCTCGAAGGGGATGGTGGTGACGTGGATATCAGGCATAAATCAGAACCCCCGCGCCGCGTGCTCCGACAGGTTGAGGTATGCGTTGATGCATCCCGAAACCTTCTGGACCTTGAAGTCGAGAGCCAGCGCCGCGGCGATCAGCATTCCGTTGGACACGTAGACGTCCGCCCAGATGCCAACGAGGCGGAGCGGTATGCCTTCCGTGGTCGCGATCCGGTGGCGATGCCAGCGCTCGGCGACGTGTTTCCAGCCATACGACGTGCGGCTGGTGTTGACGGCCTGCCGACGCGGCGCCTGGTCGAGGAACTGCGCCGCCCGGACGAACTGGCCGACCTGCCACGGGTTCACCATGTCGGCGCGGGCTTTAGCAAAGACGGCCTTCGGATTGCCCTCGCGCTTCACCACATGCGGATCGGGACCGAACCCCGTCCAGCACAAACCGGGGTGCGCCGCGGCGATGGCCTCGATGACGCCGACGGGATCGGCCTCGATATCGGTAAGGGTGAACCGCCCCCGCGGGCTGGCGGTGGCTGCCATCGGGAGCGGTGGCGCGTTCGCAGTGACGGTGGCGATGGCGAGGCGCATGAATCAGCCCTCCACCTCGCTGGTGCTTCGGACCAGCCGGCCCAGCCGCTCACCGGCCCAGCGGTCCAGCTCGGTCTTGGGGTAGACCGGCATCCGACCGTTCTTCTGGAACGACGGCCCACCGCCGACGCTCGCCATCTTCGCCAGCGTGGCCGGGGCGACGGTAACGCCGTGGACCAGCTCCAGATACTCGCTGGCTTCCCAGCGGCGCAGGCGCGGCTTGCGTAGGGCGGACGGGAGGCAAAGTTCGGGCGTGGCGGGAACTTCCCGCATTTCTTGCACGGTCATTTCATCTCCAGAAGATCAGGCGGGCCGCCCGCGGCGCGGAACGGCCCTAACAGGGTGCGGAAAAACGGGCCGATGCGGTGCCCTTGCCTCCGCGGAGGCTTGAAAATGGGTTATCCCACGCCCGTTTTGGTCGCAATGGAGCGTTTTTCTTCGCTCTGAGGCGCCCGCAGCCGCCTTTTGGGCGGACTCCGGGCGTGCTTACGCCGCCGCCAGCAGCTTGGGCAGGCGGATCAGGTTGTAGGCGGCGGCGGTCAGCGTGAACATCCAGCCGACGCGAGCCGTGCCGCGGTGCCGGGTCTTGCGCAGCCCGGCCGCTTTGATCCAACCGAAGACCTCCTCGATCCGCTTGCGGATTCGCAAGGACACGGCGTAGCCGGGGTGGCGGGTGGTCCGGCCGTCGATCGCCGAGCGGCGGTTGCTCGTGTTCTGCGCGACGTGCGGGGCCGCGCCCAACGCGCGCATGTCCGCCACGAAATCCTTGGTATCGTAGGCTTTGTCGGCGCCCACCGTGATGCGGTGGCGGCCGGGGATGGCCTCGACCATGGCCACCGCCGCCTCGCGTTCGGCCAGGCCGGTGGCCGCGGTGAGCCGGGCATTGACCACCAAGGCGTGGCGGTTCTCCATCAGCACATGCCCCATGAAGGCCAGCTTGGCCGGCTGCCCGTTGCCCTTGCGATACAGCCGCGCCTCCGGATCACTGGTCGAGGCATGGGTCTCGTTGGACCGCTTTTCGCCGTGAAAGTCGCGCGCGCCGTTGCGCCCCGGCGGCTCGCCGCTGCCGTCCTTGGGCCGGAAGCTCTTCACGCTGGCCCAGGCTTCGATCAGCGTTCCATCCACCGAGAAGTGCTCGTCCGACAGCAACGCCTTGACCTTCGGCCGGCCCAGAACGGTGGCCAGGAACGTGGCCGCCACGTCGCCGGCCAGCAGACGCTCACGGTTCTTGGTGAAGACCGTCACGTCCCACACCGGGGCGTCCATCGACAGGCCGACGAACCAGCGGAACAGCAGGTTGTAATCGAGCTGTTCCATCAGTTGGCGTTCCGAGCGCACCGAGTAAAAGGCCTGGAGCAGCAGCGCCCGCAACAGCTTCTCCGGCGGGATCGACGGCCGGCCGATCTTGGAGTACAGCCCCTCAAAGGCCGGCGACATCACCTCCAGCGCCTCGTCCACGATGGCCCGGATCGGCCGCAACGGATGACTCGCCGGAACCCGAGCCTCACAGCTCACGTAGCTGAACAGACCCTCGCTGCGTTCGTCCGAGCCCTGCATCGTCCCCTCGCCAGCCGCATTCTCCTCGACCGCAGAGAAACACGACCGGCCGACCATGCACAGCCCTTTTTCCGCGTCCTGTTAACCGAAATCGCCGCCTCGCCAAGGACTTCGAGGCCACCGTCGAGAGTGCCGTCGCCTGGATCTTCGTCGCCAGCGTCAAACTGCTCTCAAGACGGGTGGCTCGGACGTAGCCACAGCCATACCGATTACGAGTCCGACTCTAAAGGCATTGATATTTGTAAGCTCCATTATTTACCTTGCTCAAGACAATCTTCATTTTCTCATCAGGGATCGGGCTCCAATATCTTGAATGATCTTCATCCTGCGGCGTTGCGTCGCATGGCGACATGTTGGTTTCTTGTATTTTCCGCAAGACTTTCCCGGCCAAGGCGCAGCCTTCTCGATAGACATGAATCCGTATCGACTGATAATCGACAGACCTGGGAAAAATATAATCTTCAGATTCGATAATGGGACCGGCATCATACCCACTGTTCATAAAGTGAGCGGTGTTTCCAATCTTTTCGTCATTGTATATTGCCCATTCGACCGCCGTGCAGCCTAGGTATCCTGGCAGAAGCCCTGGGTGTACATTAACAACGCCATTCTTCACGGACTCCAACAAAGAATTCGAAAGCTTCCTTGGCGTTCCTGCATTGAGCAGACAATCAACTCCCAAGTCCTGGATTAGAGCAGTAGTTTGTCTGGAGTTGTGGTTTTTTACAAAAAGAATGGAATATTAGACCCGTAGTTCTTGTATATATTGAGATTTCCATCTTTGTTCGCGTCGAGCTCGCCCCTGGTGCGCTCTTTCCATATGGTCATGTCTTTTTTTGAATTTGTTCTTGAATCACAAATCACACAAATATTGTGCACACCATTCCTGACGGCAGATTCAATTAATAATGGCAAAAGTGGTGCGTCAATCGTTGCGAGGAAACCAAACTTCATGAGTGTTATCTTTTCTTGTTTCTGGAGAAACTACTTTGATTGCGCGCTTTAATTTACAATTATGTCTTTACGGCAATCCTACCGGTGTAGTCGACACGATTCAGAAGCACTTTCTTCTCGATGCGCGAAAAATATTCATCAACGGCTTTTCGCGCACCCTGCCAGTGCCCATAATCGTCGATGATGATTACACCGCCAGGCTGAAGGCGCGGGTAAAGGATTTCCAATTCTATCCGCGTTGATTCATACCAGTCGGTATCAAGGCGCAGGAGGGCGATCTTCGGCGGAACCACCTCTTGCAATGTTGTCTCGACCGGTCCGCGCACGAAATGGAATCGATCCCAGGGGTAGGGCGTGCGGCGCAGGTTGTTCTGCACAGTCTCCAAACCGGCATAAGCCCAGACGTTGTTCTCCTCACCCTTGCTGGTCTGTTCGAGGAGGCCGCATGCGTCGTGCCCACGAATGTTGATATCGACCGGCGTCGGCTCCGTCATGCCGTCGAACGTATCGTAAAGGAAGATGTCCCGGTCCGTGCATCCACGGGCTGTCAACGTCTCCGCCATCACCATGACCGAGCCGCCCCGCCAGACTCCGCACTCGACGAACGCCCCGTCGATCCCGGCATCCGTCACATGTTGCACAGCCTTGTACAGCGCATACGCCCTTTCCGCGGACGTCATGGTTTCCGATTGGCACCGGCGAAAAATGCTGTCGAATTCCTCTTCGACGTCGATCAATATCTTTCTATCCATTGGATGTTTTCGCCACCCTGTCTTGATGCGGCCACGAGAAACGTGCAGCTTTACCTTTCACCTACCATGGTCTTGGCAATTCTTCAATCTGCGGCCAAGGCTCCGAAATCCGGTTTCGTCCACCACCCTCGACACGAGCATGCGGAGCAAACCGCCGGCCTGCTAGGATTTTCGATCCTGTCCGTTGGGGCTTTCGCCTGGAATTGCTTATGATCGGCCGGGCCGCCTGCCGGTGGCTTTGACACAATCCGGATTTGGATGACGCACCATGCATGACCACCCCCTCGTCGCCGTCCATGGGGCGGCGATCGACAGTCCGGATCAAATTCAGGCCATTCTTCTGTCCATTTTCCGCAAAACAGAGATGCGTTCCGGCCTGATGTCGGACCTCCAGGATCATCTTGCGGCGAACCTTCCGGAAGGCGGTTGCGGCTACGGAGCCCTGATCGCCAGCATCCAGGCTTGGCTTTCATCCAGAATTTCATCGGAGGAGCCTAGGGTCCGGGCAGAGGCCCTGCATGCCCGGAATCTCCTGGCGCGCCACAATGCCGAAACCAGCGAAGTTTCCATTGCCTACAGCCCACAGACGAAGCCCAATCCCAGAGCGGTCTTTTGGCCGGACCCGACCGCACCGGACAAAGCCCGCTCCATTTATGACGAGCTTCCTTACGCCAGAGTTCATCCGCTGCTGGACCGCTCCACGCCGATCGGGTCGGCCGGCAGTTGCTTTGCCATGGAGATCGCCAAATATCTTCGCGCAGGCGTTTTCAACTACATCGTCACCGAGCCGAACAAACTTTCCTGCGCCAACTGGGGGATCATCTTCAACACCCCCAGCTTCAGGCAGTTGGTGGAGCGGGCCTTCGGCATGCGCACCTTGCCGAAGCTCCTCTGGTCGCTGCCTGGGCCGGCGGGCATGTCGGTTCCCTCATATTCGTCGACTCCCACTCCAGGTTTTCTGCCAAGGCAGGTCTCGCATATCCGTTGATTCGTCCCGAATTATCGTTGACCACTCAGGAAAATCCCTCATTTCTGTCCACGGCCTGTTTCGAATAACGACGCGAACACAACACCATCGCTCCGATCACCTGCCGCAGTTAACGATTCAGCGATACGCGTCAACGAAATCACGGGATTTGACACTTCCCCTGTCCAAAAAACGTCGGCGGCGACTGTGGACAGGAAGGGTTAACGGGACGTATTTTGTGGACGGCTGCGCGGCGGCCCGGTCCGGCCCGGCGTGACCGTCCCGGAAACGTTCGGTTGGGGGATGGGAATGGGCGCCATTCTGGGCTATGCGCGGGTGTCGACGGGCGACCAGGACGTCTCCGGCCAGACGCTGCGGCTGGAACAGGCCGGTACCCTCCGGGTCTTCACCGAGGTGCGTTCAGGCCGGACGATGGAGCGGCCAGAGTTGGAAGCGCTGCTCGCCTACGCCCGCCCAGGCGACACGCTGGCCGTCGTCCGCCTCGACCGTCTCGGCCGGTCGCTCGCCGAATTGCTGGCGACGGTAACCCGATTGAAGGAGCGCGGCATCGCTCTGCTCAGTCTGGAGGAAAGGATCGACACCTCCTCGGCCGCCGGCGAGTTGATCTTCCATGTGTTCGGCGCGATCGCGCACTTCGAGCGACGCCTGATCGCCGAGCGCACGAAGGACGGCATTGCCGCCGCCAGAGCGCGCGGCAAGCACCCCGGCCGCCGACCCGCCGACCCCAAGAAAATCGCGGCGGCACTGAAGCTCGTGGAGGCCGGCCTGTCGCCCACCATGGCGGCCAAGCAACTCGGTCTCGGCCGGTCCACCGTCTACCGCGAGGTGAAGCTGGCCGGCGCAGCCCGCCCCATACCCAGATCAGCACCCGACAGGCCTGCTACTGCCCAATGTTCTTGAGGCGTTCGAACTTAGCATTGTTTAAATGACAACCGTTGCGATGTCCTCTATAAGGTAACATGATTCCCCTGGCCGTTTCCTTTTGGCCAAGGACATGTGGTATCGCACGGATTTCTCAAACATGCGGATCGCTCTGCTCAACACTTTCGACGTGACGGGGGGGGCGGCGAGAGCGGCGTTGCGCCTGCACGACGGGCTGAACCGGATCGGCGTTCGCCACGCCTATCTGGTCGCGCGCAAGGAAGCCGATGATCAGGGCATTGTCGCCGTCCGTCCGGAAAACGCTGCGGAGCGCACCGATTGGGCCGAACGGGAGGGCGATGTGCGCGGGGAGGAAGCCCCCTATGCGGCCCTTCGCGTTCCCGGATTCATTCCCTTCCACAGTGAACGCGCCGCCCGGGCCCAGCTGCTTGAACAGCGGCTGCGCCGGATGCGCCTGCACGATGCGGAGGTGATGAACCTGCACTGGACTCGGGGATTGGTGGATTGGCAAACCTTTCTCGCCCATCGCTCCGCAAGCCAAGCGCTGATTTGGACGCTTCACGACGAGCATCCCCTTGCCGGGGGGTGCCATTATTCCTATGGCTGCGAGGGAAGCGGCAGAGGGTGCGGTGGCTGTCCCGTGCTCGGTTCGGATGACGCTGACGATCTGTCCGCCGTGGTTTTCCGCCGCAAGCAAGCCGCCCTGGCCGGCTTTACCGGCGCGCTGCACCTCGTCGCGCCCAGCCGTTGGATGGCTGGTCAGGCCGCCTCCAGCGCCCTCTTCCGTAATCGGCCCGTGCATGTCATTCCCAATGGCATCGATACGGAACGTTTCCATCCCCAGCCGGGCGACCGGGTCCGGCATGGTATTTCCCCCACCGACTTGGTGGTGCTCTTCATCGCGCACCGGCTGGACGATCCGCGGAAAGGGTATGAGCATCTGCGCGCGGCTCTCGACCAGTTGGAGCCGGACAGGAATGTGGTTCTGGTCACGGCTGGTGAAGGGGATACGATCCCGCCACGCTGCGTCCGCACCATCCATCTCGGTCTCCTAGACGACGACCAAGCGTTGGTGAATGCCTATGCCTTGGCGGATGTCGTCGTGGTTCCCAGCGAGCAGGACAACCAGCCGAACTGCTGTCTGGAGGCCATGGCCTGTGGCAAGGCGGTGCTTGCCTTTCCCACCGGAGGTCTGTCCGACATGGTGGTGAACGGGGAAACCGGCATTCTGACAGCCGACACCACGCGGGACGCTCTGGCGCAAGGCTTGGCCGGATGTCTGAAGTCGCAGGAGGCCCTTGCCGCCATGGGACACCAAGGCCGCAGACGGGTCCTGCGCGAATACACGCTGGAAATGCAGGCGCAACGCTACAACAGACTGTACGAGGATGCTCATCGGGAAACCGCCGGGGCGCAGCGGAAGCCGCCGGAAAGGGACTGTGACCGGCATGCCCGTATCCTTGGCATTACGCCCGCCTTCGGCGGTTTCAAGCCCGTCAGCTTGGGGGTTTGGGACTTCCTGCTGCGGTTGCAAGCGGACTGGGGCATGACCGGGCACATGCTGGAAATCGGCGTGTTCCAGGGCGCGGCGGCGGCGGCGCTTGCTTGGCATCTCGGGCCGGATGAACGGTATTGCGGCATCGACATCCATCTTCAAGATGAACTGGTTTGCGCCAACGTCGGTTCGCTTGTTCCATCGGCTGTTTCTCGGCTGGACCTGATCGAGACCTCCTCTGCGGTTTTGGCCAGGAACGGGCTGCCAGCCGTTTTTCAGGGCGCCTGCCGGTTCCTCCATGTGGATGGAGAGCATTCCTACGACGCTGTACGCCGGGATCTCGACCTGTGTTTCCAGGCCATGGGAGAGAGCGGGATCATAGCCGTGGACGACTTTGCCAACCCCGAGTCCGTCTGCGTGGCCCACGCCGTTTTCGATCACTTGCGCGACAATCCCCACCGTCTGCGCCTGTTCCTGTGCGGAGGCAACAAGGCCTATCTCTGCGCGCCGCCGGCCCTGGGGCTGTATCGCCAGGCTTGCCTGAAGAGCCTCGTCCCGACCCTTGAGCATGCATCCGGGCAGAAGATCCGCTTGGCCAAGAATAGCCATGCCTGGGAAGTCGACTATCTCAGCTTTACGGAACGTGGAGAGGGCACTCCCTACATGGAAATCGGGCGCTATGTTCATAAATTCGCTTCGGAATGATCATCCGGTGACAACCTGACCGGCAGGGGTGCGGGATGAAATTCCTACAAATTACAACACATTATTACCATTACCTTGCACAGCTTTACCGCAGCCGCCCTCTTGCTGCGTTCCCCTACGAGGAACAGTTGAGCGCTGTTCTTGCCGATGGGGTATCCGCCGTGCATATGTTCGCGGGGGAAATGGGGCGGCTCGGCTATGAGTCCACCGCCGTGATCGGTAATGCCCTTTCGCTTCAACGCCAATGGGCGTTGGAAAACGGATTGCCGCCACCCGAAGGCAACGACGGCATGCGGGCCGTGGTGCGGCTCCAGGTGGAGACATTCCAGCCGGACGTTCTTTACCTTCAAGATCCTATCGTGTTCGATGGACGCTTCCTGCAATCCCTGAACTGGATGCCACGGCTGGTCATCGCTTGGCGGGCAGCCTCCATTCCGGACACGACCGACTGGCGCGGCATCGACATCTTGCTGTCAAGCGATCCCGGTTGCCGCCGGATCGGGATGGAACGGGGCGCACGCCGGACCCTGCCCTTTTCTCCTGGCTTTCCCGTCGAACTGGCCGCGGCGGTCGGAACGCCGGCTCCGGGACCGGATCTCGTCTTCTGCGGGAGCCTGTCGCCGGAACATCAGGCGCGCCGCCATCTCCTGACCGAGTTGTCCCGGTGGGCGCGGGCGCAAGGGGCGTCGGCCGCCTTCCACATTCTCGGTCCGGGCGAGACACCCCCATCAGGACTGGAAGAGCACGCGCGTCCGCAGCTTTTCGGTCTGGACATGTACCGGGCCTTGGGGGCCGCCCGAATCTGCATCAACAATCACATCGACGCCCTTGGCTGCCGCGGCCAGAACATGCGGGTCTTCGAGGCGACGGGCAGCGGCGGTCTCTTGATGACCGAAGCCGACCCAAGCCTGGATGAACTCTTCGTTGCCGAGAAGGAAGTGGCAACCTATGCCGGCATGGATGCGCTTTTCGAAGCCATGCGCTGGTACCTGGATCATCCGCGGGCCCGCGATGACGTGGCAAAGCGCGGGCAGGACCGCTGCCTGCGTGATCACAGTCGAGCGCGCCGTGCCGCGATGCTTGATGAGTTGATTCGAAGCGCGCTGGGATAGGGTGTTCGAAGGACGCAGCAGGTGCCTGTGCACAACTGGAGTGCGACAAAGCCGGTTTTCTCGAATCCCTTTGGATGGCACCGGTCAAGACGGGTTTGGAAAGTGAAGCTCTATGAATCTAGATCTGAAGACGTTGACGGCAGAGCAATACCTCGCAATTCTCAACAGCCCATTTGCCGAGTTGTCCTATGCCCAGGAAGGTGAAGATTTGATCCTGCGGCGTCTGTTCGATGGGCAGGCGACTGGGTTCTATGTATATGTCGGCGCTCACCATCCGTTCCGCTTTTCTACAACCTGTATTTTCCAC
>JAEYPE010000256.1 GCA_023411035.1 Pseudomonadota bacterium | reverse complement strand
GACTGAAGCGGCTTGAGCGTTCGCTTCAGTCGGCGGGACTGCTGCCGCGCGGCCTGTACGTCGTGCCTGGGCAGGCGGCGGAGCTGGATTCCTATGGCAACATGAGGCGTGGGCAGCTGACAAAGATTCTCTCCTACCTACGGGCCTCGTCGGATCCCATGCAGAACCGGTCCGCTAGCGGCCGAAATCGGGGACGCCGGCGCAACGAGGCCTATTTCGTCGCCCGGCCGGACAACCATGCCAAGCTTCCCCCAGGCATCTACAAGCGTGATGGCGGGGCGCCCCATCCGGTGGTGATATTCGTCAGGCCTCCGACCTACCGCCCACGGTTCCCGCTGCACCAAATCGTCGAGCGCTCGATACGGGCCAACATGCGGCGGCGGTTCGCCGAAGCAATGACTTACGTAAACGGCAGATTCGCGCGCAAGGCGGCAGGCTCATAGCATTGGTGGGCGGGTTCTCAACCGCTGACCGGAAGCCAGCAACGTGGACTCTGTGACGCCAGTACCGTCACAGAGTTCGCGGTGCTGCGAATGCCGTTCGCCGATGATGGGTGTGTGCACCGATGCCGCAGGCCGGCCTATCGGTCAAGCGGTTCCGTGTAGCGGCGCGCTGTGCCAGCACCAAACCAGAACGGACGACTGCCCGCATGTGCCGTTCGTGAGACACGGAACCTCCGAAAACGGATCGGAACGGTGTGCGGAATTCGTTGTAACCATTGGAAACAAAGGCTTTTCAACCGCTCCGCTCTGGCATGTGGATTTGGACATGGAAACGGTTCGAGATGACGTTATAAGTTATTGAAAACGCTATATAAAGTTTCCATACTCCGGTGATTTTCGGCTCCCGACATCAAGACCGCCAACAAGGTGGTGGAGCTGGTGCTGAAGAACGCCTCCGTCGCCGTCACCGGCATCTGGCAGGCTCGTGATTTATATTTTCCGGCGCTTACGCGAGCTTTCCGGAATTGGCTAGGCGCATTGATTCCCTTCGTTTTTTGGCGGAAGAGTAGGCCAGTGACACGCCGGGAAAACTCGCGCTTTTTCCACCGCCTGCTTACGCAGTGCTTACTTGAACGGGATCGCCGTCCATGCCGAAGATCACGAAGAAGCTGGTCGATACCCTGGCGCCGAATGGGCGCGATGGCGTCGTGTGGGACGATGAGCTGAGCGGGTTCGGGCTGCGAATTACCGCCGCTGGCGTGAAGAGCTATGTCGTGCAATACCGCGTCGCCGGCCGATCCCGCCGGATGACGGTTGCCCGACACGGTGTGATGACGCCGGACGAGGCCCGGAAGGAGGCTAGGCTCCTGCTCGCCGAGGTGGCCCGCGGCGTGGACCCGGCGGAACGGCGCGACCAACAGCGCCACGACCTCACCGTCACAGAGCTGTGCGACCTCTACATCTCCGAGGGGATGACCACCAAGAAGCCGTCCACCATCGCCAGCGACAAGGGGAAGATCGCCCGGCACATCAAGCCGCTGTTGGGCAAGCGCCTGGTGCGCTCCATCACCCGCGCCGACATCGAGCGGCTACAGGCGGACATCGCGGCCGGTAAGACCGCGGCGGACATTAAGGGCGGCTTCAAATCCCGGTCCATCGTGACCGGCGGGCGGGGCACCGCTGCCCGCACGCTGGGGCTGCTGTCCGGTATCTTCCAGTTCGCCGTGAACCGCAACCTGCGACCCGACAACCCGGTGCGCGGGATTAAGCGCTTTGCCGAGAAGAAGTGCGAGCGCTTTTTGTCGCCGACCGAAATGGCGCGACTCGGAAAGGCGCTGGCCGAATTGGCGGATGAGGGCGTGAACCTGACCGCGATCAATGTGGTGCGCCTGCTGGCGCTCACTGGCTGCCGGCGCGGGGAGATCACCGGCTTGCGCTGGGAGTGGGTGGATTGGGATCGGGCGTGCATCCGGCTTCCCGACTCCAAGACAGGGGCCAAGGTGGTGCCGCTTGGCGCCGCGGCGCTGAAGCTGCTGACGGAGCTGCACACCGAGGATAGCGCCGGCCCGGTGTTCCCTGGCAGTAGCGTGACCGGCTCCACCACCGCCGTCTGGAAGGTTTGGGATAAGGCTCGCCAGCGCGCCAAGCTGCCCGAGGTGCGCATTCATGACCTGCGTCACAGCTTCGCCAGCGTCGGTGCGGCCAGCGGTGACAGCCTTGTGGTGATCGGAGCCTTGCTCGGGCACCGGGACACCGCAACGACTGCCCGCTATGCCCACCTCGCCAACGACCCGCTAAAGGCCGCCGCCGACCGGATCGCCGGCAACATCGCCGCGGCAATGAAGGGCGAGACAGGCAAGGTGGTGCCGTTGCGCGCTGGCGCGAAGCGCAAACGTGTTGGTGGGGCCTGATTCTCGCGGCTGCCTTTACGGCGACTCCATCCCGCTCTCGCTGGAACCTCATCGGTGTCATAGCCGTTTCGGATATTGCGTTTAAACGCAAAGCGCGCGATATAGGGCATATAAGAAAGGGAGAAAAACCATGAACGCCTTGCTCGAAAAGCCGGAAACCGTCGTTCCTTCCGAGGAAGACGCTGCGCTGGCGGCTGAGTCGAGCCGCATTCTGGCGTCCAAGCCCTCCGAGGGAGAGTTCCGGGTCCATCTCGACGATGGCCAGACGTTGGCGCTGCCGCGAGCGGTGAAGCAGCTCCTCGCTCACCTGCTGACGGAAATGTCGCAGGGCAATGCTGTTACCCTGATTCCGATCCATGCCGAGATGACGACACAAGAGGCGGCCGACTACCTGAACGTCAGCCGTCCCCATCTGGTGAAGCTGTTGGAGGAAGGAGCGATTCCATTCCACAAGGTCGGCTCGCATCGCCGCGTTCGGTTCCGGGACCTGAAGAGCTATAAGGATCGGATCGCGATGGAGCGTGCCAAGGCTCTTGACGAGCTGGTAGCCCAATCTCAGGAACTTGGGATGGGCTACTGAGGTGTCGCGCTTCACCGTCGTCTATGATGCGTGCTGCCTCTATCCGGCGCCCTTGCGGGATTTGCTGATGGAGCTGGCGACGGCGGAGTTGTTCCGGGCGAAATGGACATGGGCGATCCATGAGGAATGGACGCGGAACTTGCTCCAGAACCGCCCGGACCTGTCTCCGGAGAAGCTGCGGCACGTCTGCGACCTGATGAACAGCCACGCCCCTGATTGCCTTGTGGAGGGGTACGAGCATCTGGTGCCGGTGGTCTCCCTGCCGGATCCTGATGACCATCATGTTCTGGCAGCCGCGATCCATGCCCGTGCTGATGCCATCGTAACCTTCAACCTCCGGGACTTCCCGGCTGGCGAGTTGGGAAGGTTCAACATCGAAGCGATCCATCCGGACGACTTCATCAGCTATCAATTCGACCTACACGAACCGGCCGTGGTGGTCGCCGCCCAGCGCTGCCTGAAGCGCCTGAAGAGCCCGCCGAAGACGGCTGAGGAATACCTTGCGACGCTCCGGGCGCAGTCGTTGCCGAAGACGGTGGCGGCGCTGCGGCCTTATGCGGCTATTCTTTGAAGCTATCATTCCTAAAAATAGGACTTGACGCCTAAGTCGGGTAATGCCAAGAATATCCCCGTCAACACCCGAAGTGTATCGAGCCCGCCCGGTCCTACCGTGGCGGGCTTGATACAGTTTAGCATAAAGATTATGTGAGTAGTAGATGATCTAGAAAGGGAATTTTATTTCTGTCCTGTCGAATCCGCCGAGAATGTTATCGCGCTCGTAGATATTGGAGATCGGCACATAATCTTTTGGTGGGGTAAGCATATCATCCCAAAAGTTATCATCATACTTCCCCCCTATCTTTAGATACCAGCATGCGAACATCAGGTCTGTTGGTGACCACTCGTAGCTCTGAGTAAATCCATTTCCCGCCATGTTGACAAATTTCGGGGCGTCGCCATTGTTGTATGATTCGTCCAGGTAGTTTAAAAGCTCTTTCATCATCTCTTCTGTTTTTGAAAAATAATCAGCGAAATCTGTATGAATTCCATCGAGTTCCTCAAGGACTGGATAGACTCCATGCAACCATGCAAATACATAATGATCAGTAAATCTATCACGAAGGTCTGACATAAGAGACCACGTTATGATCTGTGTTCGCATGGATGCGTATAGTGCGCATTCAAGGTGATCGTTCGATTCTTCCAGTTTATTTATTCCTTTCTTTATTTTGCTAATTATCATTTTATCCGTTTCGCTCATGTTGTTCTCCATTGGTTGATTTGTTGGAAGAAAAAATTACTTTCCCTTTCGCAACCGCACCCCAGCCCCGCCGCCGTTCTCCGGAATGAACTCGATGCCGGCTGCTTCTAGGGCAGAGCGGATTGCTGCAAGGGTTGCTGGCTTCAGTTCTTCACCACGCTCGAACCTCGAAATGGTTTGCGTCGAGACGTTGGCGGCTTCGGCCAATTCCCGAACCCCAAGGCCCGTGGCGACGCGAGCCATTTTGCATTGGACAGGTAGCACTGTCACAACCCTGTTGTGATTTTTGTTGACGGGGTTATGTTAACAGTGTTGTGATTGTTGAGCAAGAGAAGCGACCGAACCGAGTGTTGGGAGCACCCGGCCCGGCCTAACCACAACCGACCTGAACAGGAGCTACGGATCATGGCTGATTCCGACGATACCACCCTTTTGCCCGGCGCTGGCCGGCATTCCACGTCCACCAAGAACGGCGACCACACCGTCGCATCCAGCGGCTCCAACGTCGTCTCGTCCGGCACCCGCTGGCCCTGCCCCGGCCCGTCCACCATCGTCCCCACGTTGGGCATCCCGTTCCGTGAAGCGGCCACGCGAATCGCCACGCTGGTCAAGGAGCAGGACGGGCTTCCCGACACGCCGGAGGCGGACGCCCGCTCCGACGAACTCACCGAACAGTGGGAGGTGCTGGGCCGGGCGGTCCTGGGTTCCATCCCCCGCACGCCCGCCGACAGCGTGGCGGTGATCGACACCGCGCTCTGCCCCGCCATCGGGCCGAACATGGACCGCACCGCCACGATGCTGTTCCAGCGGGTCCGTGGCGTGCTGGTGCAGGCGGCGCTGGAGGCGGTGCAGCGGGAGGGAGACCGGGACGGCAAGATGACCGGCGGGACCGCCTCCACCATCATCCCGGCGCTGGGCCTGACCTTCCGTGACGCCGTTGACCGGTGCCTGGAACTGATTGCAGAGCATGACCGCACACCCGCCGACACCGCTGAAGGTGAGGCGCGTTGGGATGAACTGTATCGCGAATGGGGTGGTCTCCAGGATGCCATCTTCACGGCCATCCCCGTCACTCCGGCGGACGGCGTGGCAATCGCCGACCTGCTGCTGGATGACTGCGCCGGCTTCCCGATCAGCCGTCCGCGGCAGGAGAAGCTGGACGCGCTCGCTGGCCTTCGGAACCTGCTGAAGCGGCAGGCTCCGCGGGAGGATGAGGCTGAGCGCGGCCAATTCCTCTCCGAGGTCCGCCATTGGCTGGAACTGGAAGGAGATTCAGCGCCCGAAGGCGCCGCAGCCTCTGCGGCGCTCGCCCGTCAGATCGCGGCCTACCAGGGCGAGCCGACCGTTGCCATGGCCGCCAAAGCGCTCTTGCTGTGGGCTGGACACCCTGAAGCGTTCGACACCGCGCCGGGCAAGCTCCATCGTCCGCCGGCTGTGGCTGTGGCGACGAACGAGGAGGGCGCGCTGCTATTCGGGCTCGTGCATGATGCGCTGCGCGCGGTGCCGGAACTGCGGGCGATTATGTCCGGACCGGCCAGCGAGACGGAGAGCTTCAGCGCGGGGGTGGCCGCGTTCGACGGCGCCGCGGCGAAGGCGCTGTGCATGCCCACCGCTCCGACGCTGGCCATGATGGAGGCCGGGGCCGCCGCGGGCGGGATCGATCTGGAACAGGCCCGGGCGATTTACGCGGCCATGGCGGTGGCCTTCGCGAAGGAAGCGGCGTAATGGGCGCCATCCGTTTCCTCGCCAACGGCAGGGGCGCCCAGCGCCCCGCCGGAGGGCTTCACCTGCAGCGCCTGCCGATGGGCGCCGCGGTGGATTGGCAGGCCGCCGTCATGATGGAGTGTCGCCGGCAGGGCGCTCTGTCGCCTGATCTGTTCTCCTACCTGGAGCGCGCCGGCCTGTTGGACCTGTGCACCTTCCTGGCGTCGGACGGCGCCGACGATCCCCTCAGGTTCCGCTACCTGGGCGCCCCGACGCGGGCGTTCTTCGGGCGTGGGTGGGCGCGTGGCATGCTCGGGCAGCCCGACCAGGATGACCCGCACCAAGCGCTCGCCCAGCGGTTCGCCGCGGAGTATCTGGAGGCGGTGGAGGGCGGCACGCCGGTGCTGAACCGCGTCGTCATCTCCGGCCTGTCCGCGGTGCCGTTGATCTACACGCACACGCTGATCGGGTGGCAGGACCGGGCCGGGCGGCGCGCGGTGCTGTCCTGCATGGATGTTCCGGCCATAGCTGGGCACGCCTGACCAGCCCTGTGCAGTGAAGAGGGCCGGCGCGACTGGCTTTTTGCACACAATGAAACCGCGATTGGAAACTGAGTTTCCATGAGCAAAGTTTCATTGAAATTGCTCGTAACCTATTGATTTTGAAGCGATCTCAATGAAACCGCCGAGGAAACTCGATCCATGCAAAATGGGAATGCCAAAGCATCAAAAGACGCATAGATGGCGGATCATAATTGCTGTGAAGCTAGCCAACTCATGCGCATTTATTGCGCTTGCTTAGCGCTTTGACTCCTATTTGGGCTGCTGATCGACTGGCGCGCACCCCCCAAGAAGTTTCCTTGGCGAGTTTCGTTGACGGGAAAAATTGGGGTGCTGCACAGTAAGTGTCGCCAATACAGATCACGCCGCGCTTAGCCTGGAGTTTTCCAGAACTTACTGGAGTGAATCGTAGCGCCACTTAAAGAGGCGCTGAATCGAACCCTGCAATCATCCTCTAGACTGGAGCAATAAATGACCAGCGTCGAAACGCAGGATTTTCCTGCCACGCCCGAACTTTGCCTCCCGCCGGCCCTGCGCAAGCCCCGCCTGCGCCGGTGGGAGGCGAGCGAATACCTGAAGCTCGCGCACGGGATCGAGGTAGCGCCTGCCACCCTCGCGAAGTGGGCCAGCGTCGGCGGCGGTCCGCTGTACCAGAAGGTGAACCGGACGCCCCTCTACCCCACGACCTCGCTCGACGCCTGGGCCGCCGACAAGCTGTCCGCCCCCGTGCGCAGCACCAGCGAGGCGGATGTGCGGGCCGCGGAGTAGATCGAGGAATCGCCGTGAGCCTCAAGATCACATCGCTCGTCTGGCGTGCCGGCCTGGACGCAACCACGAAGATAGTGGCGTTGCGACTGGCCGACTTCGCCGATGACGACGGTGGCAGCATCTACCCGTCTGTTCCGCGCGTGGCCCGCGACTGCGGGCTCGGCGAACGGTCGGTGCAAGGTGCGCTCCGCCGGCTTCAGAACGACGGCGTCCTGGTGATGGTCCGTGAGGCCGATTTCTCCCGGCGTCTGGCGCGTGAGTACGCCTTCAACCTCTCCGCTCTGGAAACCATGACCGTGCCGGATGATGACCGGCGCACCACGTGCACCGGCGCAGCAGATGCACCGGTGCAGGAAATGCACCGGCGCACCACGTGCACCCCACCGGTGCAGCAGATGCACCCCACCGGTGCACCACGTGCACCCCAACCGTCAGAGAATCCGTCAGTAGATCCGTCAGAGGGAATCACCCCCCACCCCCCCTTGCTCGATTTGACCGACTGCCCGAAGGCAACCACGACGCCCGAAGCCGCTTTCGCCGAGTGGTGGGCTGAAGTGCCCCGCAAGGTCGCGAAGGGTGCAGCGCTACGGGCCTACCGGACGGCCATCAAGCGCGCGACACCCGCCGAGCTGCTGGCAGGCATTCGCCGCTACGCAGTCGAGGTGGAGGGGCGGGAGGAGCGCTACGTCGCGCATCCTGCCTCTTGGCTCAACGCTGACCGGTGGCTTGACCTTCCGGCCCGACAAGGAAACGACCATGACCAACGTCGTCACCCTGCCCAGCGCATCAGGAACGGGTTCGTCGCCCTCGCTGTCGAAGAGGCTGAACGATGCAATCGCGACGCCGACAACGATCCTGGAGGATGGGACGGCCCGACCCTCGACCTGGAACCGGCCCGAGGTAGTTCCGGCTGATCTCCAGCGCGAGGCCGCTGCTGCGTTGCCGGCGTTGGCGGATTGGATGCGCCCCGCGGACGATGACACCGTGCGCCGCTGGCTCGGTGAGCTGGGGGTGCTGGTCGCGGGGGCGATGGGAGTGGACGAGGCACGGGCGAAGCTGGGCGCCTTCACCAGCCTGATCGCCGATGATTATCCCCGTGCCGCTTTCACCCGCCGCACGCTCGCCACGGCTGCGCGACGATTCAAATTCTTCCCTGCATTCTCCGAGCTGTGCGACTTCCTGGACGAGACGGCGGCAGAACTGCGGTCCAAAGTGAACCGCATCCAGGCCCTGGCCGCGCCTCAATGTCAGCGCCAGCGGGAGGCTGAGGCCGAACCGGTTTCGCTGGCAGAGCGTCAGCGCGTGGGCGAGCTGTTCGGCCTTCTGGGGAAGGCGCTACGCACCGGAGATTGGGGTGAGGTTGAGGCAGCATGCGCTCGGATCGATCCGCAATGCCCTGGAAGCCCGAGGGAAGGCCGCTGATGCGGGCGTGGGTGAACACGCCCGAAGGGGTGGCCCTTCGCTCCGACTCGCGTCACGGGCTGCCTGAAGCTTCGCGTTGGGCATCCCGCCGGGGCAAGGGTCCTTCTAGGGGCCAGAGACCGGGGGTCGCACCGGCCCCATCGTTTCGGTAGGCGTGAAGGCTCCATAGGGGTTCCGGTTCCTATTGATCCGTGATTTAGGCGCTGCGTTGGAGTGATCGGATACATGGCAACCCAAGCAGAAGTTGGCGCTCATCTTGATCTGAGTGACCGAAGCATTCGCGAATTGCTTGATAAGGGCGTGCTTCCCAACGCTCGGCGTGGTGCGCTCAACCTCGACCAGTGCCGCGTCGCCTACATTCGCCACCTCCGCGAAACCGCCGCCGGCCGCGGTGCTGGCCCGGCTGCTGACGACCTGACCGCCGAACGTGCCCGGCTGGCCCGCGAACAGGCAGATCATTTCGCGCTGAAGAACGCCGCTCTTCGGAAGGAGCTTCTACCGCGCGCCGACATCACCCGCGCTGTGGTCGCGGCGTTCCAGCTCTTGCGTGATCGCCTTACCGCCCTGCCGGCGCGGCTGGCCGGCCCGCTGGCCGCGACCTCCGATCCGGCGGCTGTGCGCGGGCGGCTGGAGGATGCCGTCAACGGGGTGCTGGTGGAACTGTCCGAGACGCGCGTTGTCGCCACCGTCGAGGAGTCGGCCGATGCTGCTTGACCTTCCTGTGTCCGCCCTGGTGGCGGAGACGGCAACGGGATGGTTCCCGGCGCTGCGGCCGGCGCCGCGCCTGTCGCTGGCGGAGTGGGCGGAGAAGCACGCCCGACTCTATGACGGGGGCGCCTTCAGGCCGCACGCCTACCAGCGGGCGTGGATGGATGCGATGACCGACCCGGCGGTACGCCGGATCACGCTCATGAAGTCGGCGCGCGTCGGCTACACGCAGATGCTGTCCGCGGCGCTGGGCTACTTCGTTGCGCAGCGGCCTTCCAAGATCATGGTGGTTCAGCCCACCACCGAGGACGCGGAGGACTACAGCAAGGACACCATCGATCCCCTGGGCGAATGGCCGGTGCTGGCCGGGCTGCTGTCCGAGGTGAAGGCCAAGACCAAGGGCAACACCTTCAAGCGCAAAGCCTTCCCTGGCGGTTCGTTGCGCATCACCGGGGCGAACAGCCCGCGTGCCTTCCGCCGCATCGACCTCGACGTGCTGCTGTTCGACGAGGTGGACGGCTACCCGCCGATGGCCGGGCGTGAAGGCGATCAAATCGCGCTTGGGCTGAAGCGCCTGACCCAATCCTTGCATCCTCTGGCCGTCCTGGGGAGCACGCCGCTTCTCGACGGCGAGTCGAAGATCGCCGACTCCTTCGCGGCCGGGACGCAAGAGCGCTTCCACCTCCCGTGCCCGTGCTGCGGGGAACTGCAAGCGCTGGTGTGGGGCGATGGGACCGGCCCCGGCATGCGCTGGCGGGATAACGATCCAGCCACCGTGCACTACGTCTGCGTGAACGGCTGCCCCTTTGGGGAGGAGCACAAGCTTGACCTGTTGGAGCGCGGGCGCTGGATCGGGGCGGCGCCGTTCCAGGATCATCGCTCCTTCCACATCTGGAGTGCCTACAGCCCTCTGCCCGGCGCGGCGTGGCCGGAACTGGTGAAGGAGTTCCTGGCCGCCAAGCGCGACCGGGAAAAGCTGCAAGTCTGGACCAACACCGTGTTGGGCGAGTGCTGGATAGACCGCGGAGAAGCGCCGGAGTGGCGCCGTCTTTACGACCGGCGGGAGACCTGGGAACCCGGCATGGTCCCGGCCGGCGGGTTGTTCCTGACGGTCGGAATTGACGTCCAGCGCGACCGGATTGAAGTATCGGTGTGGGCATGGGGCCGGGGCAAGGAGTCGTGGCTGATCGAGCTCCGTGTGCTTCCCGGCGACCCGTTCCAGGCGGCTGTCTGGCGCGACCTGTCCGCCATGCTCGCCGAGACCTGGCGCCACGAACACGGCGCCGAGCTGCCCATCAGCATGGCCGCCATCGACGCCGGCGACGGTGTGACGATGGAGGCCGTCAAAGCCTGGGTGCGCACCGCCGGGCCGCGCGTTATGGCAATCAAGGGCTCGTCCCTGGCGTTGGCGCCGATTCTGGGGCAGCCGACCGCCGCGGACATCAACCACCGGGGAAAGCGGATCACCAACGGCGTCAAACTGTGGCCGGTGGGGACCAACGCGGCCAAGGCGGAGTTTTATGGCTTCCTCCGCCTCGACCGACCGACCACGGAGAGCGGCGAGGCGTTCCCGGCCGGCTATGTCCACCTCCCGCAGCACATCGGCGAGGAAACTTGTCGCCAGCTTGTCGCCGAACACCGGGTGACGCGCGGCGGCAAGGGCCGGAAGCGAACGACGGCATGGGAGCCCTTGCGGGACAGGAACGAAGCGTTGGATTGCCGCAACTATGCTCGCGCGGCCGCAGTTCGGCAGGGGCTCGACCGGATGCCCGACCATACGTGGGCGGAGTTGGAGGCTGCGCTTGGGTTCGGTGCCCACTCAGCTTCGGGCGGCCCTGGCGGCAACAGTGCCGCTGTCCTGGTGACGCCCCCGACCGTGCAAGGTCCGATCCGGTCTCGCTACATCGGTGGATGACCGGGCTAGAAAAGCGGGAAACGCCAGAATGCGCGAGAAAAGCGAGGAAACTCAGCGAAAATATAAGTAATAATCGGCGTACCATCTAATCCTTGAATAACATACGCAACCTAGTGGTCTTGTGCTATTGGGAATTTGTGTTTTGTTTTTCGCGGGGGTTGGGAACCAGGGTGATTCAATTCACCGCATAGCTCCCGCGCTTCGGATCGATTCTTCTCATCGGCGGAAGCGTTGGATGGGAGGCTGGTTTTGGGGACGCTTTGGAGTGCGTTGGAGGGGTTGCCGGACCACC
>JAEYPE010000251.1 GCA_023411035.1 Pseudomonadota bacterium | reverse complement strand
CGGCCGGGCTGGCCAAGCTCTATGTCCGGCTGTTCGGGCGCGACCCGGCCTATGTCGACACCCTCAACCTGATCGACCGCCCCTGGTTCGACCGCTGGCTCCGCCGCCATCCCGGCGGGCTGGAGGTGCTGGACTGGGGCTGGGCCGTCTTCGAGCAGCGCCTGCGCACGCTGGGCTTCGGCGATTGGGCGGCGCTGTCGGTCGCCAAGCGCATCGTCACCTTCGTCCACCGCTCCGGCCTGCTGGAACCGGCGATCTGGCTCGCCCGGCGCCTGCATTGGGAGACGCCGATCATCTTCGCGGCGCGCAAGCGCTGAGCGGGGTGGGGCACGCGCCTGCTGCGACTTGCAGGTCCGGAAACCGGCCCTTCGGTTGACCCGAAAAAACCCGCCGTGCTATGGCCGCAAACCCGAAGCCGGCGCCGCCCGTCTTCATCCCGCCCCCGCAGGTCAGTGGACATCAGCCCCATGGGTCAAGACACCGCACGCGCCATCGAGCAGTACCGGGCCGGACGGCGCGACGAAGCCCTGGCACTGGCCGAGCAGGCGTTGCGCGGGAATCCCGGCGATTCCGGGGCGCTCAACCTTGCCGGCGCGATCCTGTACGAGCTTGGCCGCCTGGACGAGGCGGAGGGCGCGCTGTCGCGGCTGGTCGCGCTCGACCCCCTTTTCGTGCAGGCACGCATCAATCTGGCGGTGGTTCGGCAGACGAAAGGCGCCGGGATGGAGGCCGCCGCCCAGTTCCGCATCGTCGCGGCGTTGATCCCCGATCAGATGGAAGCGCATGAGCGCCTGGGCAGCCTGCTGCACGGGTTGGGCGACAATGTGGGCGCCACGCGCCATCTCCGCCATGCCGCCAGACTGGCGCCCGAGGATCCCAACCGCCGGGTCCTGCTGTCGGTATCGCTGATGTCGAACGGCGCCTTTGCCGAAGCGGCCGAAATCCTGTCCGGCGTGCTGGCGCGGCATCCCGGCCATAGCGACGCCCGCAGCCATCTGGCCGGAGCGTGGTTGTCGCTCGGCCGCCCCGATCTGGCGGATGAGGCCCTGTCGAAGGCATCGGCAGAATTAGGGGCAGAATTGGGGGCGGAGGCCGCGCCCATGGCCGGCGGTGCGACCGAAACCCTCGACCGCGCCCGTCTCTACCTCCGCATCGCCGACGAGGCGCGCCGCCCGCACGTTCCGGACGGGATGCTGGTGCGCGCGCCCTTTTCGGTGCTGTCCGGCTATGGCGATTTCGCCCAGCATTTCGTGCGCAGCCTCATGGAGCGTGGGCAGACGCTGCGGCTGGCCGGGCTGAAGGGCGAGGAGAGCTGGCGCCCCTCCTTCGCTGACCCGATCCTGCAGGCGGCGGCGCGCCGGCTGGGCGACCCCCTGCGTCCCCGGCTGGCGCTCAGCATGCTGACCCCGTTGCTGGTCGAGCCGATCCCCGGCGTGCCGACCGTCAACTACACCATGTTCGAGGGGCCGCGGATCCCCGACAGTTGGGCCGCCTGCAACCGGGCGCACGATCTTGTGGTCGTCCCGACCGACTCCTCGCGGCTGGCCTGGATCGCCGCCGGCCATCCGGAAGACCGCATCCGCGTCTGTCCGCCCGGCATCGCTCCCAACCCGGCGGACGCCTCGGCCCGGCCGATGGCCCTCATGGGACCGCGCGGACGGGCGGTCATGGACTACCGGGTGCGCGTCCTCAACATCTCCGACTTCGTCGCGCGCAAGAACCTGGACGGGCTGCTGCGGGTCTGGCTGCGCGCCACCCGCGCCGATGACGACGCGATCCTGATCCTGAAGGTGGGGAAGGGCGGGGCGTCACTGGTCGGCGAGGTCCGCCGGCTGGTCGAGCAGGGCATGCGTGTCACCGGCCGGCGGCTGGAGGAGGCCGCCCCGATCGCGCTGCTGACCGAGCGCTACGACGAACAGGGCATCGCCGCCCTCTATGCCATGGCGACCCATTATTTCAGCCTGTCGCACGGCGAGGGCTGGGACCTGCCGATCACCCGGGCCGGCTGCCTGGGGGCCGGCCTGATCGCGCCCCGGCACAGCGCCTATACCGCCTATCTCAACGATGAGGTCGCGCACCTGATCCCCTGCACCGTCGGCCCGGCGCGGATGCCCTACAGCGAGGCCTACTACCCGCCTTTCCACGGGCTGGACTGGTGGCATCCGGACGAGGATGCCGCGGCCGACATTCTGTCCCAGGTCGTCCGGAACCCTGAAGGCGAGCGCCGCGACGCCGCCCGTCACCTGAGGGAAAGCTTCACCTGGGATGCCGCGGCACACCGGCTGCTGGATGCCCTAGACGGGGTGGGGAGCTGATCCTCCCTCCCCTCTGGCCTGGAATCCCTCTGGCCGAGCCCTCCGGGCGGACGCAGAGGGGGCCGGACCTTACTGCGTGGCGTCGACGAACGCCTCGGCGAAGGCGCGCCAGCTGCGTTCGGTGCGGATGAAGGCCTTGGCGCGGGCCGCGCGCGCCTTGGCGGCGGCACGGTCGGCGTAGAGCCGCTCCAGCGCCTCCACCAGTTCGTCGACCGAGGATTCGCCCCAGCCGAAGCGGCTGCCGTCGCGGTCGGCGACCGGAACCTGCCGGTCCAGCGTCAGGCACAGGTCGTCCCCATGGGCCCGGCTCTTCAGCAGGTCGCGGTGGCCGGTGTTGTTGGACAGCACCACCGGGACGCCGCAGGCCATCGCCTCCATGGCGACGAGGTTGGTCGCCCCTTCGCAGCGGTTGGGGAAGACGGCGGCGTGGCAGTCGGCCAGCACGCCGGCGATCTGGTGGCGGCCGAGGAAGCCCAGGTCGGCGAATCCCTCCTCGTCGGCGCCGTTCTCCAGCGCCCAGGTCTTCACGTCGATCATGTTGTTGGGCAGGACCCGCGGCGGCTTCGCCGCCAGCGGCGATTCCGCCATGGTCATGCCGACCTCCGGCCAGGCGTTCTGCCAGGCGGTGACCAGCAGCGCATCGGGATGGCGCTGACGGAAGCGCAGGAAGGCGGCCAGCACGATGTCCTGCCCCTTGCGGAACTCCAGCTTGCCGCCGGAGAAGATCACGAAGCGGTCGCCGAAGCGGCCGCTCGGCTCCGCCTCCACCATCTCGGTCGGGTCGATGCCCTGGAAGGCGAGGCCGACATTGTCGAAGCCCCAGATTTCCAGAAGCTGCTTGTTGTAGGTGGAGTGCACGACGATGCGGTCGTACTGGCGGGCGCGGGCCATCACCTCGGGCGTGAAGCGGGTTTCCTCATAGGCGATGACGCCGATGTTGCGGCGCCCGCGGAAGCGCCCGGACGGGCCGCCGGCGGTGAAGCCGTTGCCCAGCGCGTGCAGGACATCGAACTCCTTCAGCAGCAGCATGTGGCCCTTGGCGCTGTCGGCCATGGCGGCGACCTGCTGGTAGGGGCTTTCCAACGGCTGCAGCTTCGCCCGGTTCTCCGGACGCAGGGTGCCCATCAGCGGCTTTTCCAGCAGCAGCGGCGGCCGGCCCTGATCGGCGAGGTAGAGGGCGGTATGGACACCCACCAGCCCCCAGCCGTGGACCTCCGTGAGCTGCCAGGTGAAGGCCAAATTCGGAATCATGATGGAAACCCCAGTTCCGGGCGCAAGTCCGCCCGCCCAAGCGGCCGGACGATCCCGCGCCGGACCGGCGCTTGTCAAGTCGAGCGGAGCGGACTGGATTCCCCGGCGGCCCGATGCTACGACACCAGCGGCTTTTCATAGCGGCATGGGGCGCAAAGGTGCGGACGGAATCGCTTTTCTCCCTGGAGGGCAAACGGGTGTGGGTGGCCGGGCATCGCGGCATGGCCGGGGCGGCCATCGTCCGCCGGCTGGACCGCGAGCCGTGCGAGCTGATCACCGTCGGCCGCGACCGCGTCGACCTGCGCCGTCAGGCGGAAGTCGAGGAGTGGATGGCCGAAGCGAAGCCGGATGCGGTCTTCGTCGCCGCCGCCACCGTCGGCGGCATCATGGCCAACTCCACCCGGCCGGCCGAGTTCCTCTACGACAATCTGGCGATCGAGACCAACATCATCCACGGCGCCTACCGGGTCGGCGTGAAGAAGCTGGTCTTCCTGGGGTCGTCCTGCATCTATCCCCGGCTGGCCGAGCAGCCGATGCGCGAGGACTCCCTGCTGACCGGCCCGCTGGAGCCGACCAACGAGTGGTACGCGATCGCCAAGATCGCCGGCATTAAGATGTGCCAAGCGTACCGCCGGCAGTATGGCTGCGACTTCATCTCGGCCATGCCGACCAACCTCTACGGCTACGGCGACAACTTCGACATCGAGCAGGGCCACGTCGCCGCCGCCCTGACGGTCAAGATCCACCGCGCCAAGGAGGCGGGGGCCGACACCGTCGAGCTGTGGGGCGACGGCAGCCCGTTGCGCGAGTTCCTGTTCGTGGAGGATCTGGCGGACGGGCTGGTCTTCCTGGCCAAGACCTATTCGGGCGAGCCGCACGTCAATCTCGGCTCCGGCCACGAGGTCTCCATCCGCCAACTCGCCGAGCTTCTGGCCGATGTGATCGGCTACGGCGGCGACTTCCGCTTCGACACCTCCAAGCCGAACGGCACGCCGCGCAAGATCATGGACTGCAGCCGCATCGAGGCCATGGGCTGGACCGCGCCCACCCCGCTGCGGGACGGGTTCGAGCGGACCTACCGCTGGTACCTGGACAATCTGAACACCGGCACCTTGCGCGGCCTGCCGGGCGGGCGCTGAGGCGCTTCGCCTGATCAGGCGGAGAGCGTGCGGCGGACGCGCCGCACCGCCCACCGCACCCGGTCGCGCCCGCGGCGGGCCAGGTCGCGCCAGTCGATCCGGTCGCCGGCGGCCAAGCGCCGCTTCAGTTCGGCGTTCTCCAGCCGGACGGCGAGGAAGCTTTCCTGGTAAAGCTCGATGCGCCGGCGCAGCCACGCCTCCGACTGGTAGAAGGGGAGGGCGTTCTGAATGGCGTAAACCTCCGGCTGCCCCTTGGCGAGGTCGCTGGACGTGCCGCCGAGGCCGAAGGAGGCAACGGTCACCGGCATGTGCCGCAGCGTGACCTGGTCGTCGGCGATGGCCTTGAGGAACCAATCGTAATCGGCGTGGACGCGCCAGCGGGTGTCGAACGGCCCGGTCCGGTCGAACACCGACCGGCGCGCGAGGGTCCCCTGATGGGGCAAACAACCGCAGATCATCGTCTCGGCGGCCTTGTCCGCCTCCTGCGGTACGTGCACGACCGTTGGGCCGTCGGGCAGGCGGACCTCGATGTCGCCATAATAAATATCGGCCTTCGGATGCCGCTCGATGAAACGCACGGCATCCTCGACCGACCGGGCGTCGTGGAACCAGTCTCCGGCGTTCAGGAAATGGACGAGGTCGCCGGTGGCGCGGGCAAGGCCCTTGTTCATCGCGTCGTAGATGCCGCCGTCCGGTTCGGAGACGAGCACGGCGATGCGGTCCCGCCGGTTTTCCAGGATGTCCAATGTTCCGTCGGTCGAAGCACCGTCGATAACAATATGTTCGATGTTTGAATATGTCTGTCTTGCAACACTGTCGAGTGTCGGTCCTATGCCGTCACGCACATTTCTGGAAATGGTTATAACCGAAACCTTCATGCCTTGCTCCTGTCGGCATCGCTCGAATTGAGCGCTCCGAGTGCAATGCTTGTATCCGATGAGGGTGGTACAGTACAGTCCGACGGTCGGACAAGCCAGCCGGCGGAGCGACCCGACCGCACCGGTCGCGGGATACAGGGGCCAGACTCACAGGAACCAGATGCAGAGCACGACTGCCAACGATCCTCCAGACGTTTCCATGGAAACGGCTCGGGCCACCAGCCTGCACGCGCTTGCCATCGTGGCGCGCCATCATGGACTGCATCTTTCGGTCGAGCAGATCCAGCGCGACTACAGCATCGACGCCGGCGAGCCGCCCACACGGCTGCTGTTGAAGATCGCCGAGGACAATGGCCTGACCGTTCGTTCCGCAAAGCTTCAATGGAAGCACCTGTCGCGCTTGGGCAAGGCGTTGCCGCTTCTGCTCCGCCTGCGCGATGGCAGCACGATGGTGCTGGTCGCCTTCCGCATGGACGGCGGCGCCCCGGCCGCGATGCTGCAGGACCCGCTGAGCGTAAATCAAGCCTGCATCGCTGTGGACGAAGTGCGCCTTGCCTCCGTGTGGGACGGCGACGTGATCTTCGCCAAGCGGCGCTACCGGATCAGCGACGAGGAGCGGCCGTTCGGCTTTGCCTGGCTGGCGGGGCAGATCCTGCGCGAAAAGCGCATTTTCCGCGATGTCGGCATCTCTGCCCTCATCCTCAGCCTGTTCGCCCTGCTCCCGCCGATGATCTTCATGGTCATCCTGGACCGGGTGCTCGTCCACCAGCGCCTGTCGACCCTCTATGTCCTGGTGGGGGTGATCGCCTTCCTGCTGGTGTTCGACACCATCTTCGGCTATCTGCGCCGCTACCT
>JAEYPE010000238.1 GCA_023411035.1 Pseudomonadota bacterium | reverse complement strand
CGGGGGCAAGGTGCTGTCGGCGCGGACCCGGCGCTCGGGCAATCGGGCCGCGGCGCTGCTGCGCCTGGCCGCAACGGCGGTGGGGCGCACCGAAACGGCTCTGGGCGCCTTCTACCGACGCCTGTCGACCCGCGTCGGCAAGGGCAAGGCGGTCACCGCGACCGCGCGCCTCACCGCCGCGCACACTGAGCACACCGGAACGCCGCCAGGTTCTTGACCTTCTGCATGGCGAACGCTTCGTCGATACCGCCCCGGCCCAGGTCTACGCCACGCTGCTCGACGAGGGGCAGTACCTGTGTTCGGTGCGCACCATGTACCGCCTTCTGGCCGCCAACGACGAGGTGCGCGAGCGCCGGCAGCAGCGCCGGCACCCGGCCTATACCAAGCCGGAGTTGCTGGCGACCGGCTCCGACCAGGTGTGGAGTTGGGACATCACCAAGCTCAAGGGCCCGGTCAAGGGCACCTGGCTGTGCCTGTACGTCATCCTCGACATCTTCACCCGCGCCGTGGTGGGCTGGACGGTGGCCTACCGTGAGAGCGCGGCGCTTGCCGAGCGGCTGATCCGCCAAACCGTGCGCAAACACGGCGTCGCCGGTGATCGGCTAACGCTGCACGCCGACCGGGGCGCGGCGATGAAGGCCAAGGCGGTGATCGAGTTGCTGGCCGACCTCGGCGTGACGCGCAGCCAGTCCAATGACAATCCCTTCTCCGAGGCGCCGCAGTTCAAGACGCTGAAGTACCACCGCGACTTCCCCGAGCGCTTCGGCTCGATCCAGGTCGCCCGGGCATTCTGCCGCGCCTTCTTCACCTGGTACAACACCAAGCACCGACATTCCGGGCTAGCGCTGATGCCCCCGCATCAGGTCCACCACGGCGACATCACCGCGATCCGGGGCGCTCGCCAAGCGGTGCTCGATGAGGGGCACCGCCGCCATCCCGAGCGTTTCGTGCGCAAGCCGCCCGAAGCCCCGGCGGCGCCCGCGGCGCTGTGGATCGACCCGCCGGCCGTGCCGCTGGACAGCGCATGCACCAGCCTGCCATCCCGATGTTCGGTCGAAGCGCGGCCATCCCGCCGTCCCGGCCTGCCCACTCCACCGCCGGCACCCTGGAGGCAGACGGGCGCACACCGACCGGCCATAGCGCCAAGGTCCAGTCCGAACCCTGAGCTACGATAATCTGACCGGCTGTCTCATTCGCGTCGACACGTACCGCCCGTGCTGTCAACCAGCAGTTCCACAGCGCCGCCCGATGATCCCGGCTCTAGTGGGAGGCGCAGGGTCTGGGCGCGACGGCTGAGGGTGGAATGGTCGGGGACGGCAAGTTCCACGCCAACCAGTCGGACGATGGAGCCGGTTAGGCCTTCGGTTTGGCGCAACGGCAGCCCGAACACGGCGCGCAAGGTCAAGGCTATCGTGATCGCCAGGTCCGAGTAGAGGCGCTGCCCGCCGGGCGTGGTCCGCGTCTCCGCCCGCCAGCGCGCGACCACCTCCAGCGTGAACCAGACCGTCAGGCTGCCGCGCGCCCGAAGCCCCGCATCATACTCCGCCCAGTTGCGAACCCGATGGCGCTGCTTCGGAATGTGATGGCGGCGGGACACATTGACTTTGAACGGCATGACCAAACCGGCACGACGGCGAAGGGCTGGCCTTCTACCCCGATACCCCGAACGCCGCAACCGAACGCCTCGGCGCAACAAGGTCGCGTCAGGCCTATCCGTTTGGGAGGCTTATCGGCACCAAAAAAAGATGCGAATTCCACCATTGCGCGCTCGGAAATTTCAGCCGACCACCTTATCCGGAGAAGATGTGACAATCCCCACGGAATCCACCGCCGCGACAAACGGAAAGAAAACCATTGGGGAGGATCGAAGATCATGTCCGCCATCATGCCGTCGCCACGCGCGGCGATCACCCGCCGACGTCTCCTCGCCACGACGGCCTCTGCACTCGCCGCCCCCGCCATCCTCGGAGCGTTCGCCTTGCCAGTCCGGGCCACTGCCCCGCCGCTCGGCCCCTCGGCGCCCACCCATTACCGCTTCAGGCTTGGCGACTTCGAAGTGACGACTATCCTCGACGCCGGAGCCATGATCGACGGCCCTTGGCCGATCGTCGGCGAGGACCGGCCCAAGGCGGAGGTCGAGCGGCTGATGCGGGACAACCTGCTGCCCGAAACCCGCTTTCAGCCCGGCTTTACGCCTACGCTGGTGAACACCGGGCGGGAACTGATCCTGTTCGACACGGGCAACGGCGCCGACGGCTTCGTGCCCCGGCCCCACGGCGGTTGGCTCGCGCGGACGCTGAAGACGGCAGGCTACGAGCCCGAACAGGTCGATCTCGTGGTCCTGACTCACGGGCATGTGGACCACATCGGCGGGCTGATGGAGGAAGGGCGGCCCCTATTTCCAAACGCCCGCTACGCCATCGGCGGGGTCGAGTATGATTTCTGGGCTTCCAAGGACCGGCTGTCCGCGCCGCGGGAGGGCAACGAGTTCAAGTCGGCCAGCCTGTTCCAGCAGACGATGGTCCCGCTTGCCGAGCGGACCGACTTCCTCAAGCCCGGCGGAGAGGCAGCCCCCGGCATCCGTACCATTGAGGCGTACGGGCACACGCCCGGCCATCTCGCCTTCCACATCGAAAGCCGGGGCAACAGGCTTCTGCTCTGGGGCGACTGTGCCCATCATGAGGTGGCCTCACTGGCGCGGCCTGACTGGCACGCCTTCTTCGACATGGATAAGGAGAGGGGGGCGGCGACTCGCCGTCGCGTCTACGGCATGGCCTCGGCCGACCGACTCCCGGTCATTGGCTACCACATGACTTTCCCTTCCGTCGGCTTCGTCGAGCAGCGGGAGGCCGGCTACCGCTGGATCCCGGCTTCATATCAGTTGAACCTATGAAGACTGGCTGCTTGATGGCGACGGTTTTGGCACGCGCTCCAAGGCGGACGGGTCGAGCGGGAGCGTGAGCTATGAGGGAAAATGGGTGACGGGCGGATCAGGCGGCGTGCTGTGACGCGGTGTCGGTGACCTCGATGCCGTCGCGGAATGTGACGCCACGGATCACCTTGGGCAACTGGTTTTCGCCTTGGAG
>JAEYPE010000236.1 GCA_023411035.1 Pseudomonadota bacterium | reverse complement strand
CGGGGGCAAGGTGCTGTCGGCGCGGACCCGGCGCTCGGGCAATCGGGCCGCGGCGCTGCTGCGCCTGGCCGCAACGGCGGTGGGGCGCACCGAAACGGCTCTGGGCGCCTTCTACCGACGCCTGTCGGCCCGCGTCGGCAAGGGCAAGGCGGTCACCGCGACCACGCGCAAGATCGCCGAACTCTTCTACAACGCCCTGCGCCATGGGATGACCTACACCGACCCCGGGGCCGCCCACTATGAAGAGCCTTACCGGCAGCGCGTGCTGACCAACCTGCTGCGGCGCGCCAAGTCCCTGGGCTACGTCCTCCAGGAGGCAAGCGCCGCGCCGGCGGGAGTTTCTTAGGAACTTCCCCGCCCAGCTCGCCGCCATCGCCGAGCGCCAGCCCGGCAAGCGGCTGGAGGTGTGGTTCCAGGATGAGGCCCGGGTCGGCCAAAAGGGCACCCTGACCCGCTTGTGGGCGCCGCGCGCCATCCGGGTGCGCGCGGTGCGCGATCACCGCTTCAAGTCAGCCTACATCTTCGGCGCCGTGTGCCCGCAGCGCGACACCGGCGTCGCCTTGGTGATGACGCGGGTCAGCCCCGAACTCAACGCCATCGAGCGGCTCTGGCAGGTCATGCGCGCTTCCGTCCTTTCGCACCGCCTGTTCACCGACACCAAGCACATCATCGACGCCTGCTGCCGCGCCTGGAACGCACTCATCCATCAGCCAGGACGCATCCGGTCAACCTGCGGATATCCGTGAGCGCTACAGGTCGAAACTTCGTGAACTTGGTATTATTCCTCGTCGCGCATGACACGGCACACGGCTTCCGTCCGGTTGGTGGCGCCGAGGCGCCGCAGAATGTTCCGCACATGGACTTTGACGGTGCTCTCCCGCATCCCCAAGTCATGGGCGATAACCTTGTTCGGCTTGCCTTCCTGAAGGCATTCCAGAACAGCAAGCTGGCGTGGGGTCAACCGGGTGAGGCGGGGCTTGCTGTTCATCGTTGGCGCGGCGCCACTATAGTGGGCTTGCACCGGTACCTGCGCAAGGATCAGGCGATGCATGATCGTCGCCGGAACGAAGATGCCCCCTGCGGCGACCAGCCGGATGGCCTCCAGCGCCATGGTCAGGCTGACGGTGGTGGAGATGTAGCCGTGCGCACCCAACCGGATGGCTTCCAAAGCCGTGCCAGTCTCGTCGGAATCGGCCAGGATGACGAGGGGGATGCCGCTGAGGACGGCAAGCAGGTCCCGAAGCTTCGGCAGAAGTTCCGGGTCGGAGACGGTGCGTCCATTGAGGTTGGCAAGCGCCACGTCGGGGGTGCCGTCGCTGCGCACGGCGCCTTCCAGGTCGGCCAAGGACGCGGCCGTCAGCACCCGCACTCCCCTTCCACAAAGGTTCAAACTGGTCGATAAACTTTCCCGCGTCAGCGGCGTCTCATCATACAGAATGGCGGTGATGAGTTGGTCCTTGCTGACGGGCCGGGCACCGCTGGGAATCCGGTAGCAGGCCCCAAACGAGCCGGAGTCGTTGGTGGGGATGGCGTTCATCGGAAGGACATTCACGGGGGCGACGGTCAGGGGGAAAGCGGCCAAGATGCGGCTGGGCGTGAAAGACGTGTTCGATGGGGCGCGGGGAAGAGCACTCGATAGGCGCGCTCCGTCTTTGCACGGCAACATGAAATGTCTCCTTCTGCCACACTCCGTGAACACACTTCGTGAACTGTTCATCGAAGGCGGAAAGGCCAAGCCAGTGCACCCGCCTTGCGCCCGGTCCAGCCTTGTTCGGTTATCACATGAGCCGACTCTTGAAAGACGACCGCATCCCAGGGGTTGTGCAATACAACGGATTTATAACATCGCAGTCGACTTTGATCGTCAACAGCAAACAAGATCATAATACCGTACGCTATTATATGCAGAATACCTCCAAATTAGTGAATATTTCAAAATTGTAGCGGAGCGGCTGATAATTCTCACCGAGGCTGTCCGGCAAATTTTTGATGAAATTGGGCAGATTGGGCTCGCATCCACGCGAGCAACGCGGCGGGGCCGCTGGTCGGCCGCACATAGGCACCTCCTTCTTTCTCGTTAGGGCGGTTGCGCGGTGAGCTTGGCGATGGGCCACCAGGGATAGCCGACCGACCAGCCGTTGTAAGGTGGCGGGGACCTTCCAGTACGGCTCCAGGGAGGCGGCGAGCGTCTCCTGGAACTCGTCCAAGGACTCGAAGATGCAGTTGGCGAACACTCGGCGGAGCGCTTCGAACCAGCGCTCCGCCGGGTTGAGCTCCGGGCTGTAGGGGGGCAGGGGGATTTTCGCGACGCCCTCGCGCCAATTCACCTGACCGCTGGTGTGACTGCCTGAGTTGTGCAGCACCACGCCGAGGCGCTCGGTGCCGGTATCCCGGCGCAGTTCTTCGAGGAAGCGCTGGAAGCAGGCACTGTCCACATGCGGCAGGAACAGCACGAATGAGCTTCCCCCGGAAGAATGGTTTTCCCGCACTTTGCGTGGAAAGGCTGATAACTCTGGAGACGGTGCCGTCGGGAGATCCCATGTAGAGGAGCATGCAAGAGCTTTTTGTGATCCCGGACTGCCG
>JAEYPE010000200.1 GCA_023411035.1 Pseudomonadota bacterium | reverse complement strand
CAGGGCGGACTTCAGGAAGGTGGTGTTGGCGACGCCGGGGATTTCGACCGGATACTGGAAGGCCAGGAACAGGCCGGCGGCGGCGCGCTCCTCCGGCTCCATCGCCAGCAGATCCTTGCCGAAGAAGGTCACCGAGCCTTCGGTGATCTCATAGCCGTCGCGTCCGGCCAGCACGTAGCTGAGCGTGCTCTTGCCCGAACCGTTCGGCCCCATGATGGCATGCACCTCGCCCGGGCGGATCGTCAGGTCGATGCCCTTGAGAATTTCCTTGCCGTCCACCGAGGCGTGCAGGTTCTTGATCTCGATCATATTTCTTCTTCCTTCGCGATACGGTGGGCGGGTCAGCCGACGCTGCCTTCCAGGCTGATGCCGACGAGCTTCTGGGCCTCCACGGCGAATTCCATGGGCAACTCCTTCAGCACTTCCTTGCAGAAGCCGTTGACGATCAGCGACACGGCGTCCTCTTCCGACAGGCCGCGCTGGCGGCAGTAGAAAAGCTGGTCCTCGCTGATCTTGGCGGTCGTCGCCTCGTGCTCGACGCGGGCGGTGCGGTTGCGGCTTTCGATGTAGGGAACCGTGTGGGCGCCGCACTGGTCGCCGATCAGCAGGCTGTCGCACTGGGTGTGGTTGCGCGCACCCTCCGCCTTCGGCAGGATCTTCACCAGTCCGCGGTAGGTCTGCTGCGCGCGGCCGGCGGAGATGCCCTTCGACACGATGGTCGAACGGGTGTTCTTGCCGATGTGGATCATCTTGGTGCCGGTGTCGGCCTGCTGGAAGTTGTTGGTGATGGCGACCGAATAGAACTCGCCCACCGAGTTGTCGCCTTGCAGGATGCAGCTCGGGTACTTCCAGGTGATGGCCGAGCCGGTCTCCACCTGCGTCCAGGAGATCTTGGAGTTGCGGCCGCGGCAGGCGCCGCGCTTCGTGACGAAGTTGTAGATGCCGCCGACACCGTCCTCGTTGCCAGGATACCAGTTCTGGACCGTCGAATACTTGATCTGCGCGTCGTCCATCGCCACCAGTTCGACGACCGCAGCGTGAAGCTGGTTCTCGTCGCGCTTGGGCGCCGTGCAGCCTTCCAGGTAGCTGACGTAGCTGCCCTCGTCGGCGATGATCAGCGTCCGCTCGAACTGGCCGGTGTTGGCCTGGTTGATACGGAAGTAGGTGGACAGCTCCATCGGGCAGCGCACGCCCTTGGGGATGTAGACGAAGCTGCCGTCCGTGAACACCGCGGAGTTCAGCGTGGCGTAGAAGTTGTCGGTGTAGGGCACGACGGAGCCGAGATACTTCCGCACCAGCTCCGGACATTTGTGAACGGCCTCGGAGATGGAACAGAAGATGATGCCCATCTCCTCCAGCTTGGCCTTGAAGGTGGTCGCCACCGACACGCTGTCGAACACGGCGTCCACGGCGATGGCCGGGCTCTTGCCCTCGGCCCCCTCGACGCCGGCCAGGATCTCTTGCTCGCGCAGGGGAATGCCCAGTTTCTCATAGGTCTTCAGCAGTTCCGGATCGACCTCGTCCAGGGACTTCGGGCGGTCCTTCATCTTCGGCGCGGCGTAGTAGTGCGCGTCCTGATAGTCGATGGGCGGGTAGGACAGCTTCGCCCAATGGCGCGGCTCTTCCATCTCCTGCCAGACGCGGAAAGCCTTCAGGCGCCATTCGAGCAGCCATTCCGGCTCCTCCTTCTTGGCGGAGATGAAGCGGACGATGTCCTCGTTCAGGCCCTTGGGCGCGACATCCGATTCGATGTCCGTCGTGAAGCCGTACTTGTACTTCTGCTCCGTAACGGCGCGGACCTGTTCGACGGTTTCGGTCGTGGCGGCCATGCTGGTCTCTCGTTCCCTGAAAGCGTTTCCGAATAAAGGCGCCGGAATGTCAGACGGCGGCGCGCCGTGCCGGGGCGGGGCGGTGTTCTGCACCGTGAAGCTGGCCGGGAGGGCCGTCCGCCCAGCCGGGCGGGCCCATCATGTCGGCCAGCGTCACCTGTTCGAGCGCGCCGCGGATGGCGCTGTTGACCTTTTCCCAGCCGCCGCGCATGGGGCAAAGGCGCTGCACCCCGCACTGGCTGTCGGCGCCCTCCACGCAGGCGGTGAGCGCGATCGGGCCGTCCAGCGCGGTGATGATCTCGGCGATTGAGATTGCATCGGCGGTGCGGCTGAGCGCATAACCTCCCGCAGCGCCACGGTGCGAGACCGTCAGCCCCGCCGGGGTCAGCGTCTTCATGAGCTTGGCGACCGTAGGGGAGGGCACGCCCGTGCGCTCCGCCAGATGGGTGACGGTGTGCACCGTGCCCACATGGCGCGCCATTTCGCTCATCACGACGATGGCGTAGTCGGTCAGCTTGCTCAGCCGGATCATGACCACCCCGATACAGGACTAAATTGGTCCTGATTAAGTGGTCAACGCACGGCTGTTGTCAAGCGGAACCGGAGCCGGATAACCGGGGAAAACACTCGGGTATAAGGATGTCAGGGCTGCGTCCCGCGCACGATGCGGCGAGCTGTCGCAGGCGGTGTCCGGCCTTGAGGGAAACCATGCGCTAAGGTCGGGAAAGGAAAAGACCGGCCCCGCGGTGGCGCCGCGGGGCCGGTGCAGTCAGCGTGGAACCCGAAGGGAGCCTGAGCCGAAACCCGATCAGCCCGGTTTGCGCGCCTCGTCCTTGGCCGCGTCGTCGGCGGCGCCCACCGCTTCGCCGACCTCCTCCTTGGCGGCTTCGACCGCCGCGCGGGCGGCGCGGGTGCCGCGGTCCATGGCCTCGCGGGCCACGTCCTTGGCGCGTTGGGATGCCTCGTCGGAATAGTCGCCCACCCAGCGGTCCTCATAGCGGGTGGACGGGATGCTGGCGCCCAGGGCGGCGCCCAGAGCGACGCCCATCATCCCGGCGACCAGCGGATGATCGTCCACAATCTCCCAGAAGCGTCCGGTGGCGCTGTGCATGCGGTCCGACACCCTCATGTGGCCGTCGTTGCCGTAGTCGTTGCCGGAGGTTCCGGCGTCATGACGCATGTCGCGTCCCCGGTCGCGGGCGCTTCCTGCCATGCCGCGCACCCGCTCGCCGGCTTCCTCCATGGCGTCGCTCGCCCGCTCGTAGACATGGCTTGCTGCGTCGCGCACGCTGCTTTCGGCGCTGTAGAAGGTGTCGCGGGCGTGCTGCGCGGCGCTGCCGGCGCGGTCGCGGATGTTGTGCATGGCGCCGCTGCGCGCGATGCGCCGGTCGTAGCCCGAGGCGGTCAGGGCCAGCCAGCCCAGCCCGATGCCGATCATGGCGAGCGGGATCGGGTTGCTGCGCATGGTGTCGCCGACCGAATGTGACCGCTGGCGGGTCTGGTTGCGGATCGGCTCGTAATAGCGGTCCTCGGCGCGCTCGCCGTAGCCGCCGGTCGTGGTGTGCATCCGGTTCATGGTCTGCTCCATCAGGTGACGGGGAGCGAGCCGCGCGGTCTTGTGCTTCAGGGCCTGGATGGTGTTCCCGATCCGGGCCTGACGTTCGCGGATCTCGCGTTGCATCGCGTCATAGTCGCGGGGCGTGCCGCCCGCCTTCTCGCCGCTGCTTCTCTCACCGCTTTTCATAGGGGCCGCCGTTCATCGGGCGAGTTGGGAGCGGGCCCAGCGCTTGTCGTCGCGCAGTGTGTCGATGGTGCGCTGCGGCTGGAGATTTTCCGGGCTGAGCCGCTTCCTGCCCATCATCGCCAGAACGCCGCCGATCACGAGCACCACGGCGCCGACGATGACGGCGGCCAGCCAGGGTTCGACCACCTTCGACAGAGCCAGCACCGCCGCGGCCAGAAGAACCAGGACGCCGGCGAAAGCGATCAGTCCCCCCGCGACGACATAGGCGGCGCCGCCCGCCGCTTGTCCGGCCTTTTCGGTCAGTTCGGCCTTGGCAAGTTCGATCTCCGTGCGGGCGAGGTTGGTCGTCTCCCGCGCCAGATCGGCGAACAGGCCGGCGATGGGTCGGTCCTGCCGCGGATCGTAGGAACGGTCCTCCGCAGCGCTCATGGTTTCATCCCCTGGGCAGGAGTGCCGGACGCCGGCTTGTTCTCGGGCGTGGTGCTCGGGGGTGTGCTTGACGTGGTGCCCGGCGTCGCGGTGCCGGCCATGAGTTCCGAAGCGTCACGGGTGCGCGCGGCGGTGGTCGCCGCGGTGGCGGCGCTCAGCGGGCGCGGGCGTTCCTCGTTCCTGGCCTCGTTCCTGGCCTCGTTCCGGGCGATGCCGCCGCCGCTCGCAGACATGCCGGAGGAGGAGATGCCGGACGAGATGCCGGACCTCGGGCGCGGCGCGGTGGCGCTCCCCATGGCTGCGGAACCGGCGATCCCGCCGGCCATGCCCCGGCTGCGGCCAGCCAGATCCCGGCCCAGATCGCGGCCCCCGCTGAGGGAATCCTGCCCGGTGCGTTCGGCGCCCCGCATACCGGCGTCGCGGTAGTTGCGATCATGCCGGCCATAGCCGCCGCTCAGATGCGACGAACCCGCGCTGCGAAATCGCCGCTCTCCGGAGCTTTTGACGAAGCGGGCGAACAGGAAACCCATGGCGAAGGCGGCGCCGACGAACACTTCCGGCTGGCGCCGCGCGAAACGCTCCACCTGACCGACCATGTCGTCCATCGTGGAGTTGCGGAGCATGTCGGCCACCTGCTCCACCCGGTTGGCGACCTGCCCGGCGTAGCGGGCTGCGGTGTCGTTGTTCTCTTCGTTCAACTGCTCTGCGGCCTTGTGCAGCGCGTTGGCGACGCTGCCCAACTGGTCGGCGGCCCGGCCCGTCTGCGTCTCCATAAGCGAGCGGATACGGCCCTGGGCGGCGCCGATGTTGCCGCGGACCTCCCCGGCGGCCTCGTCGGCCATGCGGCCGATGTCGTCGGAGGGACCCCTGCTCTGCGAATGCTCCGTGCGAAGCCCGGAACTGGCCGGTGGGGTGCCGGCCGTCGGGGTGCTGGCTGTCGGTTTGTTGGCCGTCGGGTCGGGCGCATTGCGGTTCGGTTCGCCGGTGCCCAACGTATCGCGGTCTGCCATCTGTTTTCCTCCTCGGGGTCGGCCGCGGATGTGTCCCGGTCCGCAGCCTGCGGCAATTCGCCGCGCTCTGCGGCGTCCGATGTCGGGAATCAAACAACCTC